>NZ_CP150207.1:2240000-2540000 GCF_037969765.1 Paenibacillus sp. FSL W8-0186
GAAGAACTGTTAGAGGCAATGTCGCAAGCAGGATCTCCGGTACAGAAGTTGGATGTCGTTTTATTGACACATCAGGACCTGGATCACATCGGAAATCTCCCAGATATTTTGAAATTCAAAAGAGATAGCCTGAAAGTGTATGCACACAGACTTGAAAAACCATATATTCAAGCAGAGCTGCCATTACTCAAGGATCCGGATCATGCCCCGTTAAAAGGTCGTGTTGACCATGAACTTGTGGACGGCCAGGTATTGCCGTTCTTTGATGGAATAACGGTTATTCATACTCCGGGTCATACACCTGGACACGTCAGCTTCTATTTAAATAGGGAGAAAATCCTGGTCGCGGGCGATTCTATGTACAGTGAAAATGGAACGTTAGGCGGTGTCCATGCCCCTACCACTCATGATGTAGAGACCGCGAAGTGTTCCTTAAGAAAGTATTTGGATTTCGATGTACAAACCGTGATTTGCTATCATGGGGGGATCGTACAAGAGAATGTAAATGATCAGATTCGCAAACTTTGTGTCCTGTAATTGCCCTTGGATTGGGACTGGGATTCAGTTATGTGTTTAAGGGAAGTGCTTCAGGCGCTGTAATTATGATGATAGTTCAATTAGAAGCTTTTTTTGGCGGCGGTTATTTTCCGGTTGATGATGCTGATGGTTTTATTGGTGTCATCTTGAAATTTTCGCCTTTGAGAAAAACGAACGATGCTATTGATTGGAATTGTATTCGTTTTATTCAATTGTCAGATACGATTACATATAAAATAGAAACTGAAACGACAGGAAGTTACCTGCTTCGCATTCATTCCGAAAGAGTCAACAAAGAAGAAATTTTGTCTGAACTTGTTTTTCTGAATGGATTAAGGAAAGTACAGGATTTGGTAGTGCCAGAAGGGATTCAAAGCCGTTGTGGCTCTTATATTTTAGAGTGTGAGACAGAAGAATGGTATCGGAAACCATACGTCACGTTAATGAGGTGGGTTGAGGGTGAGCACTGGAGTAGTGAGTTCACAGACAGCCATGTATATAACATAGGTGCCATGATAGGTAGACTTCATAAAGCTTCTGCTAATTTGGATACACCCGTTGATTTTGTCCGACCTCATTGGGGGAGTGATAGCTTCAGGCAAGAGGTAGCTAAACTAGAGCGTTATTATCCACGATTTCTATCGGACAGCTCATGGAAACTATATCAAAAAGCTATAGATAAGATCATTCATCAATTTGATCGTATGCAGCGAGATGCTCGAAACTATGGCTTAATTCATGCAGATCTCCACTCTGGGAACGTTGTGTTTAACAATGGACATCCATTCCCCGTTGATTTTGGAAGATGCGGCTACGAATTTTATTTGTATGATATGTCAGGTGCATTATTAGAGCTTACCCCTAAACATCGATGGTTACTTATTCAAGGATATGAGAGTGTAGTCAAACTAAATAAGGATTACATCCGTGATCTGGAGTGTTTTTTCATTATGACTATGATTGAAAATTATTGTCATCACTCGTCTGATATGAGAGAAATCCCCAGTTTAATTGAAGAGCAAAAGTATGCACTGGCTTACATTAATGAATACATAAATGATAGGACATTCTTATTTGAAGTGATAGAAGCTGTAGATACTGAACTAATATAGGTAGAGGTCGTATATTAACGTTATCCGATAGAACGGAGTGGGAGATTGCTAACCGGGGGTAGTTGAACAAATAATTGTTAACTGCAACATAGCAATCCAGAAGAAACTATTATATTCATCATATGTTATCGTAAGCATCAAACATAAATTATTTCAGTTTGAAAGGAGTAAGGCATGGCAAATATCGAGCACTTGCAAACCGTTCATGTTCCAGCGTCGAAGGTGTATGAAATTTTAACCACTGCTGAGGGACTGTCGGAAATATGGACCAATGAACTCAGTGTTAATAATCAAATTGGGTTTGTTAATGAATTTCGATTTGGCAGCAATGACATAACTAAGATGAGAATAGAAGAATTGATCACTAATAAAAAAGTCGTTTGGCAGTGTATAGATTCAGATCCAGAATGGATTGGTACGATGATTTCCTTTGATATTGAAGAGAAGAACGGGAAGTCTTTTATTACTTTGCGTCATTCGAACTGGAAAGAAGTAACGCCATTTTATCGCTCCTGTAACTACAACTGGGCTATTTTCCTTTATAGTCTCAAATCCTATTGTGAAGATGGCGAGGGTATCCCCTATCATAAACGTAAGTTCTAATAATTTATGTTATACTGCTCGTTCCTCATTCCACTAACGGGGAACGAGGGCTTAAAACCGCCTTTTCACCAAGGCGGTTTTCTCATGGTCAAATATGAAGATTAGAATTTAATCAGCAGGGCTATCTCCCCTCGGTTGTTAGATGTATAATCATGGAAGAAGCAGACAACTAACGACCCAGCCTAAGATAAAAGCTATCTAGGGCTGGGTCGTTTCGTGTATACAATACGTGATATGACATAACTAAAACTTAAAGGAAAGGAAGGCATTTATCATGCAAAGACAAAAACTTGAGAAATTTAAATGTGAATTAACAACACGGGAATATTCGTTGATCGGTCAGAGCATTACAGCTAATTTTCCGAGTGGATTTCCTGACGCTGCCCTGAAAGTACAGTTGGAGTTCGTTGAAAGAAGAAGTGAAATTATAAATTCCAAGGACAAGGAAGTATTGCTCTCACCGTATATGTGTAATGGAATTATTGCTACATATTTTGCTTGTTTGGAAGTCAGTGATTTGACCGATATTCCGGAAGGGATGATTGGATTCACTTTGCCTGCCCAAACCTATGCAAAGATTAATTGTACAAACAAATCGATTGGCGAGGCGTACGATAGGATTTTCAAATGGATGAGTGAGAAAGGGTATGTTCAGAGATTTCTAGAAAACACGTTCCCAATAGAGATTTTTTACTTTGAAGAGAATGTGGAAGAAGAAGATGTTGAAATTCTAATACCGATCAGAACCTAAATCCTTAAGGCGATGACATTGCAACAACAAGGAGGAAGTGCTTAAATGCTTTACGATTTACAGGGTGAGTTAACCATGTCACCCATTGTGGGAATCCTGTACTCTGCTGTCAAAGAGAATAACCAGCGACTACAACTCATCACTGAAGGCATGCCACAAGAAGAAGTAGACTATAAGGGTCCTAATAACAAATTCAATAGTACCGCTCAAATAATCAAACATCTTATGTATGTTGATCTGAATTGGGTTTATAGAATAAAGGGAGAACCACTTCCTCAGTCATTAAAGGAACAATATGGCCCTATGATAGATGAAAAAGGAAGGCTTCCAATGATCCAAGGGACGCCTTTAATGACACTATTGTCTAATTATAAAGGCATTATATCCATGTTAGAAGATGTATGTAAAGAATTAGATGATGCCGACTTGGGTAAAATTGTCACATTCGGGCATGAGAATGAAAAGTCAGCAACCATTCGATGGGGAATATGGCATATTGCTGATCATAGTCGTTATCATCAGGCTCACATTAATCAGCTTAGAACATGGTATAGAGAAAACAATATCATTCATATTTAATTTTTTGAGTTATTTCGATCCAGACAACACGAGACTACCATTTTGTGTAAAATGGTTATTTTGAAGAGGATTAACGGATGTTGGTACCACAGCTTTATTTAAACGGCGCTTGTTCTGAAGCTATCGAGCTTTATAAGAAGACCTTTGGCTCAGAAGTTGACAACATTATGTACGACCCTGAACAAGAGCCTGAAAAGTTTATTATTCACGCAGAAATAAACATTTTGGGCACTAGGTTAATGTTAAGTGATTATGGTGGGTCTGAAGATTCATCAACTGACTCAACTATGGAAATAGTCGCAATTTTTCAAAGTACGAGAGGCTTATCAAATAATAAATATAGAAAGTAAAACGATAACTCCAATTGGCCCCATATTTTTTCAGCCCCTGTTTAGTATCCTTTATTGATAAGTTTGGAGTTAGATGGTGTTTTATGGTGTAAGGGAGTGTAATGCAAAGACCACAGGAGGTGCGAAACTTGAGCAGAATCTTTATAACTGATTTAGATGGCACTCTATTAAGATCCGATCAAACGATGTCTGACTTTACGGTTAATGTTCTTAATTCTGCTATACAGGAAGACTACATTATTAGTTTTGCTACCGCCAGAGGGTTATTCAGTGCTTATAGTGTAGTCTCTGACATCGCGTGGAAGCATCCAGTCATTTTATATAATGGGGCACTACTATTTGATGTTGTTCAAAACCAGGTGATCGATGGATACTTCTTGAGCGCTGGTTTGACAAATGAGATTATACAAACAGGCAAGAAACATGGTTGTTCACCTTTTTACTTTTTGTTGGATTCTACGAATAAAGAACGTGTATATCACGAGAAATTAACTTCCTTCGGTATGATCGAGTTCCTAAAGAGCCGTACCAATGATCCAAGATTCACGGAAGTGGATGAACTTGAATCATCCGATGATGAAAAGACATTAGCTTTGACGTTTATTGGTGAGCTGGATGATTTATTACCGCTTAAAGAAGAAGTTAGCTCGGTGTTAAGGGATAAGGTAAACCTCCATATTATGAAAGACTATTATATAGAAGATCAATACTTTCTTGAATTCAGTCATCCACTTGCTTCAAAATGTGAAGGTTTAAAAATGTGGGCAAAGCATATGAATGTAGAAACTAAGGATATTTGTATATTTGGCGATAATCTCAATGATTTAGGATTATTTGAGGTTGGTGGCAAGAAAATAGCAGTGTCTAACTCGCATGTAGACATTTTAGGAATTGCAGATACGGTGATCGAGAGTAATAATGAAGATGGCGTAGCCAAATACATAGAAACTTGCATACAAGACATATATAAAGTAACTCTGGGTATAAATAACTTTAAATTTGAGGGGTGACCCATGAACGCGGATATTATTCATTTAGCTCGAGAGCTTGCAGTGAAATTAATTAAACAAGCTGGACTTATTGCCCTAGAAAGATTTGATAATTTTGAACATATTAGTTCAAAGGATAGCTTTGGTGATGTTGTAACTGAAGTAGATCACATGGCTGAAGCCATTATACTTAAAGGTATAAACAGTACCTTCCCAGATCATCAAATACATAGTGAGGAAGCAGGCGACAATGGAAAAAGTTCGGACTGGCTATGGTTAATTGATCCATTGGATGGAACAAACAATTTTGCAATTGGTCTACCAGTGTTCACGACCTCAATCACACTGCTGTATAAGAGGGAACCGGTTCTTGGTGTAGTATACGAGCCAATGACAGATAGACTATTTGAATCTTGCATGAATAAAGGTGCTTATTGCAACGGTAGAGAAATGAAAGTGAAACGAAGCAATCATTTCAAAAGAGGGAACATTGGCTGGATCCAAGGACATAAGGTTCAAAACGATCCGAAAGCAGTCCAATTAAGGCGACATATTGATTTGAATTTTAAGAGAATGATGAGGTTATGGGCACCGGCATTACAATGGTGCATGCTTGCTAAAGGCGATATCGATGGGATTGTCCTTTATAATTCCGAAGGGGATGATCTCTATTCTGGCGTTTTAATGGTAAAAGAAGCAGGAGGAGTAGTTATTGACTTTGATGGCAATCCATTTACCGGAATGAGTGAAGAGCCCTATTTAATCGCATGTCATCCTGACAATAAAGATGAATTGATCAAGGTTGTTAAGGAGGGAATGGGGCCAATCTAAATTAAGTTACCCCTTAACAGGAGGGTGTTCCAATGCCGGATAAATTATCAAATTCACAGTGCCAAGCTATCGATTATATTTCTCAGTATGCCCGAACACGAAAATACACTGCTCAACAATCACTCCTGGAAATTCTCCGGATGTCAAATATCCCTTGGCGTACTTTTGAAAATGCTTGTACAAAGATATTTTCGAATGCTAGAATCGCACTGCATTTTCATCCTGACCGGCCAACAGCGGATATGAAAACTGTGGCTCAGTCATTGCTTGAACAGGGGATATACAAAAGCCAGTTTGAAACAGGTATATCTAATGGCAGCGTATCCGCTTATCCGGGTGGGCCAAGAGATGCATGGGAAAAAAGGCTGTTTGGCGGAGCCTACCAGTTAGATGATGTGATTAATAGTCAGCGACCCAAATACGGGGCGCTTGATTTAATGCTGCACGCGGATGGACCCGCTCCCCGGTTTGGTTCATGTTACTTCCTCCTATCGCCAAATGTCTCTACTCGCAGTACATATACTTATATGGACTCTCATCAAGATCCAGTAGAGAAAGGCACGTATGAAGAGTTTGAGGATATTTTAGCAGCTGTTTTTAAAGATGCGTTTTTTCGGAATGATGCGATCGGTGAAAAGAATCTGACACCTAAGAAATTAATCGATCATTTATTAATAAATCTTGAACAGCCATTTAAGGACCCTTCAAAGCGAAAGCCTAATCGAAATCTTAATCACTATATCGAATCCCAGGTGCACGGTGATATTACATTAAAAGAGGACGTAGAAATTCTTGTGGCCGATCCTTCGTTCAAAGATTCCTATATAGGGGAAATATTTAAACAAATGTGTATGAAATATTCCATCGAACTATATTGGCATATGGGATTTGTTATGAAAATAGACAAAATACCTTCAGATTTCAGGGGACCAACTATGCCCTCCTTAGCAAAACGGATAGCCCAAAATGGTTATATTGATGCAAGTGTAATCGGGGCTGCTACCTTCGATTTGAAACGTAATCCGGAATTATGGAAAGACAGAGGGAGTTATGAGGAAGTCCTTCAGGAATTAAAGTATTTGTGGCATATACTGGTTCGATATGGGGAACCAAGTGTATAGAGCACAAGATATATAGGTGATTTAAAGGAGGCATAGACATTGACAGATCACGAGGAACTCTTGACCGGCGGGAATATTAATAAAGTCGTAAAGGTAGGAGAAACAGTACGCCGAGAATCTAAACCAAACCCATATGTGAGTGATTTGCTTAAGTACCTTGAGAAAGTTGGTTGTCCGTATGTCCCTAGATATTTAGGGGTAGATGAGAAGGGGAGAGAAATCTTATCTTACATTGATGGTGTGGTGCCTGGAAACGATTACCCTGAAATTGAAGGCTATATGTGGTCGGACTTGGTGTTAGTTGATTTGGCAAAGCTTTTAAGAAACTTCCATGATGAGACTGCAGGATTTACAACATCTGAAATGTCCCTAAATAATTATCCGGATAAATCCCTGCATGAAGTAGTCTGTCATAACGATGTTGCTCTTTATAACGTTGTGTTTAAGGACAAGCTCCCAGTAGGGATTATTGATTTTGATATGGCAGGTCCAGGACCGCGTATATGGGATATTGCATACACATTGTATACTTCTGTTCCTCTTGCAGGGTTCTCGCCAGGTGAGGAAGATTATGCGGTGGTTGAATATAACAAAGAAGATCATGCCTCAATACGTAAGGAAAGAATAAAACTTTTTTTCGATTCCTATGGCATGAATGTGCCGATCGATCTCAAGGAGTGGGTTATTTCTCGCATAAATTTTATGTGTACCACACTATCAGAACGGGCGGCAGCCGAAAATCCGGCCTTTATAAGACTAGTTAAAGAAGGACATTTAGCTCACTATAAGAAGGAGTTAAAATTTCTTGAGAAACATTTTGATGATTGGAGTTAATAAAAGGAAATGATGCGTGTGTCTATCAGACAGTGAAAGGACCTATTGACTCTACTGGAATGTACTTTATATGTTCAGCAGAAGGAGAACTGCTAGAGGCCGGCGACGATACGAAGTGAGTACATTGGAGAGATATAGAAGAGATTAAAGAGATGTTAGAAAAGAATCCTCTATATTTCTCAGATGTTGAACGAGCAGGGTTAATTTATTATTTTAAACATCGATTTATCAGTGGGGCGGCCGGCAGCTGAAGAAAGCCTTTCGGGTTTGTAGAAACCAGTGAGAGGGTGTTAACACCAAAAATGAACAAGATGTATGATATTAAGTTACCGGTGTCTATCTATATTCAAATGATAAGTTACATGATAATAACACTGTTGATGTTAAAGTTACTGTTCATATCTAATTCAATCGTTCTCGTTGTAATTCTATTATTATGTATTCTGTTACAAGTTGGAGCAATAATTGTACTAATGACAAAGATTCTAAGAAACATGAATGAGTTAATAATCACAAAAAATGAAATCAAGATAAATCGTAAAAAAGTCTCTATAAAAGAAATTGAGAAAATTATAATACAAGGTTATTTTGTACAGAGTATCGGTATTAAAACGATATGGGAATAAATTTATTTCAACCGGTTTACATTTTAGATTCAGGAATAATGAAGAGACGGTTATAAAGGAATTAAAACAGTGGGCAACTTTGAATGGAATTGAAGTAACTAATGGGAAAATATATAGATGGATTTAACTGGCATCAGATTCACTTTAGGGACATTCGTCCTTAGTTGCAAGAAGCGAACCATAGATGAATACATTTCCCTAATGGATAGCAGGGGTAGAAGTGAAGAAAGAGCCAAGTTAAGGAGCTAAGATGAGTAGAATTTTAATGATCAGTGATATCCATGGATGTATTGAACAATTTAATGATTTATTGGATGCAATTCATTACAACCCTTCCAAAGACAATTTAATATTGCTTGGCGATTATGTTGATCGAGGACCACGAAGCAAAGAAACTGTCGAGCGAGTTAAAGAGCTAGTAAACAACCACAATGTTATTGCATTAAGGGGTAATCATGATCAAAGATTGGTTGACCTAGTTAGGACGAAAAGTGAGACGGTTCAAGGTAAATTTTTGGAACATGGTGGCATGCAAACCCTCCAAAGCTATTGTCATTTTGTTTCTGAAAATATGGATGAAGAGCTTTTTGAACAAGCTAGAGAGTATATACGAGTAAATTTTAGTAGCCATATAGACTTTCTAGAATCATTGCCTCTTTATTATGAAGATTTACACCATATCTATGTTCATGCTGGACTCAATCCGAAGTATATAAATTGGCGAGAACAACCTGAATATGACTTTATGTATATTAAGGAAGAGTTTCATCAGTCGGAACCAAGAACTGATAAACTAGTCATATTCGGTCATACTAGAACTATTGAACTTCATGATTCCTCGGATATCTGGTTTGGTCGGGGTAAGATTGGGATAGATGGTGGATGCGCATATGGAATGCAGTTAAATTGTTTAATATGCGACGAAGGTATTTATACTACGGCGAGTATAAAGAATTTATGGAATGGGGATTGATCAGGTGAGATTATATACAGACCCTAGAGGTGAAGCTTACGAGCAGGTTATCGATTTGGCTATACAGAATTCGGAAATTTTTGTGCTAGGGGAGAAAATTCCGATTGATACGGTTCAGACCCAATATACAAGCGTTCTGAAAGCGTTGGAACCTTACCTGGTAAAGACCATCGTAATTCAAGATCATATAGATGAAGTTATACAAATAAGAAATATGTATCGCAGTAGCGCCTTTTATACTGCAGGAACCTACTATTTATATAGATGCTGCAAAGAAAGCGGAAGCCTACTAAAGCAAATGGCAAACCGTTTATCAGATTGGATTTATCCGAAGCTGCCGGAAGACTTGTGTTTTTTGAAAGAAGGCGGGGGAGATTTCCTTTACTCCGTTGTGCATGAGCAAATGTATGGTATAGATGTAGCTGAGGAAGAAGCTATTGAACTGATGGATCGTATTACGGGGCTTTTTATCAAATTAAAGGCTCACCGCAACCTGGACCGATTGCTAAATGATGCCATTAAGCATAAGACTGATCGGCTGTATATAAGTGGACATAGGCTGACAGAGCTGCCTGAGAAAATCCGATACCTTACGGAGCTGCGTGAGCTAGAAATTTTTGAACAGGATCTTTACCGTCTGCCCGAAGAGCTGTTCGAGTTAAGCAAGCTTGAGCGCTTGAAAATCCTGACGGCTGATTTGGAGAGTATTCCCGCATCCATATCCAAACTTAAGAATCTGAGAGAGCTCTGCATTCAATGTGGAAGCTCAGATCGGCCCGCCCCCGGGTACCGGGTTAAGCCCAAGGAAGAAATCAGTCTTAATCGCATCCCACCGGAGATGGGAGACCTTGAGCAATTGGAGCAGCTTACAATTCAATACACCTCCATTCATGAACTGCCTCTTGAGCTAGAGAAACTGGAGCATTTGCGATTCTTGGACTTAGGGATGTGTATGATCGATCGGAAGCCTGATTTCCTGGATGGAATGAAACAACTGGATTACATTAACATATCGCGGGATTCGTTATGGGAAACAGATGAATCACAACAGTAGCTTCGAGATAAGGTGACAAAATGGGGGGGAGGTTTTGTGGAATTATTAAAAAAATAAATACCTACCGCCCTTTAGTTGCTCGTTGTATAATCGCGGAAGAACGCTCCGACAACAAATGATGACCCAGCCCTAAGATATGAGCTATCATAGGCTGGGTCGTTTTATATCAATATGAGCATTAGTAAACTTCTAAGAAGTAGGCTTAAGCAACAATTCAGTTACATCAACCGCGGTGTTGAAAATAATAACATTCAGGGGGCATCTATCTCACGTGAAGCGTATATACCTCATCAGACATTGCAAAGCTGAAGGTCAAGAACCAGATGCGCAATTAACTAGCGAGGGTCAGCTACAGGCTGATCAACTAGCTGAGTATTTCAATGGAAAGCAGATTGACTATATCATATCTAGTCCATACGAAAGAGCTATCTCGACCATACGTCCGCTTGCCGAAACTTTAAATTTGACGATCCATAAGGATAACCGGCTGTGCGAGAGGGTTTTATCTGCAGACAAAATCGACGATTGGATGGTGAAATTAAAAGAATCATTTGAAGAGTTGGATATGAAGTTAGCAGGCGGAGAATCATCACGGGAGGCCATGATGCGCGGCATTTCCGTAATTGAGGAGTTACTCGATCGTCGCGAGATGAATATTGCAGTAGTCACCCACGGAAATCTTTTGTCATTACTATTGAAATATTATGATCATGAAATCGGATTTAATGATTGGAGAAAACTTAGCAATCCGGATGTATTTGAGCTTGCTCTAAATCGTAAAGGGGAAAGACGTATCACCCGAATTTGGAAGTAATAACAAACTAAAGGAGTCATGTGTGATGGGATATATTATGGATTTAAGAGCAATCGTAGGGTCTAGGCCTCTAATTATGCCGGGGGCCTGCGTGTTAATTTTCAATGAGAATAGAGAGCTGCTTCTTCAAAGGAGAACAGACACAAATGATTGGGGGACCATAGGCGGTTCACTAGAGCTGGGAGAATCTTTAGAAGAAGCTGCAGCTCGGGAGCTTTTTGAAGAGGCTGGTCTAACAGCAAAATCGTTCAAATTTATAACGGTTTTATCAGGTAAAGATATGTACTATAAATATCCTCATGGTGATGAAATCTATAATGTAATGGCAATTTATGAGGCTCAAGAGATCGAAGGGAATCCGAAAGTAAACGACGAGGAGAGCCATGAACTGAAATTTTTTACTTTGAGTGAACCGATCGTAAATTTAAATCCATTTACCGAACATTATCTTAGAAAAGCAGGATATATCACAGAATGGTAAGATAACGTCTTTTACTTAAAGAAAGGAAGTGCAATAAAATGAAGATCTTTCAGTCCATTGAGAATGTAGTACAGCAACATCATGAGATACTACCATTTTCGGGGGCGGTTTTAGTCCAAAAAGAAGGCACAAGCTTTGAACAAGGGTATGGATATGCCAATCGTTCTGAGCGGATACCCAATAGTTCCTCTACCAGGTTTGGAATTGCATCTGGCTGTAAAATATTCACTTCTATTGCGATATGTCAGCTTGTGCAAGAGGGGGTACTGTCTTTTGATTCCTATTTAAAGGATTGCTTAGATATTTCTTTTCCTAATTTTGATCCTACAATTACACTACATCATTTATTAACCCATAGTTCAGGAATACCAGATTATTTTGATGAGGAGTTCATGCATGACTTTGAAGAACTTTGGAAGGATTTGCCCATGTACTCCATTCAATCGCCCAACGATTTTCTTCCTTTGTTTCAGAATCAACAAATGAAATTTTCTCCAGGGGAGAGATTCTCATACAACAATGCTGGTTTTATTGTATTAGGTTTAGTAGTGGAACAGAGTACGGGGTTGGATTTTACAGAATATGTTGAGAAGAATATATTTCAGCGCTGTGGGATGTTAGATTCCGGTTATTTTAGCATGGATCAACTGCCTGAACGAACAGCTGTTGGGTATATAGACCATGAAGATGATACTTGGAAGAGTAATATTTATTCAGTTCCCATTAAGGGCGGCCCTGATGGGGGAGCATTTACGACTGTTCATGATTTGGGCAGGTTTTGGGATGCGTTGTTGAATCATCAATTGCTGTCCCAGAAATACACGAATATATTATTGACTCCACATGTAATGGTCAACGATCGCACGAATTATGGGTACGGTGTTTGGATTTCCATGCAGGGCAACACCATTTTTAAATACTATGTAATGGGAAGCGACCCGGGAGTAAGCATGCAATCATCAATATATCCAGAAAACAATATGCACGTACATATTATAGGTAATATTAATTATGGTGCCGGGATGATAGCGAGCAAAATTGACGAAATGATCCAAGAACGTGATAGGTGATCAGAAGTATAAATGAAATCAAACAAGGGGAATAACATGAATTTTAAGTCTATTTTTATTATTTTAATTCTAATTATGATTAGTACTGGATGTGGAAAAGGACAATTCATAGAAGTAAAGTATAGCATTGAAAAAATGCCAGGAGGAAATTTTCAGGAAACTGTTAATGGTTACTTTCACAATTTTGATGATATTAGGAAATGGAGGATATATGCAACGGATTCATACGTGAAGCGTGTTTATTCATGGTGCACAGGAGATTATTCAGAGGAAGAGACAATAAATGAGATGGTAAAAATTTATTATGAATTAAATAAGCATTCGTTACAGCTAAAGTCTGTTGACATAACGAAGATAGAAACTAGTGAAAATAACGATGTGACAATTTCAGTGATGAGAACATGGGAAAATGATCAGACAGATGAAACTAACTACTTCATTCTGCTTGATAATAATGAGTGGAAGATTGACGACAGGTTTTAATCCTAATTGGGTGTCTGTCGTGAACCCAAACCCACTAAACCAAATTAATATATTGGATCGAGGCATCCTTAACCACTCCAAAATGAGCGCAGGCGGTTAACTTTGGTTTCAATCTAGCGACAAGGGCTCCGCTTTGAAGTGATTCCTCCATATTTGCAGTGAACTTTTCTATCGGTCTGCGGAGTTTACCGAAAAATATGGTAAATAAATCGCCTGGTTGGATGTCTTTATTTACGCTTCCTGGTCTTAAAGTTGTGTAAGATTTTTCTCCACTAAGAAATGGAATTTCGAACTCGTGTGCCGTGATGGGCAATTGCAGGTGTTCTGTTAACGCATAAAGCATTCCAACATGGTCGCCATGGCCATGAGTCAACAGAATCCGGTTTAGAGAGCGACCGCGGAATGTGGTGTGCAGAGCTTCATGCATCGGATTCCACATGGAAGGAAGGCCTCCATCGACAAGAGTCAATCCATTGCGACCCTCAACGATCCAAACCATTACAGGCACCGGCCAATAAGCACAGCCTGCCCAAACATGACGAGTCAATTGCTTCAATTTCATTTCGTTTCAACCCCTTTGATTTTGTACACGTTGGTACATAATGATCAAAAAAATTATTGAATCGTACTTAGGATGATATGCACGTTATTTTTGATATAGTTTTCATCAGGCATAGTTTTGATTACAACATTTAATCCAACCAACGACATGGTTAAAAAATGCGAGGTAGCTTCAATATCTAAATCTAATGGAATATCGCCATGTTTTTTTCCATTCAATAGGGCATTTGCAAACAGGTCGATTACCTTTTCTTGAAATTCACGTCCTTTGGCGGCAATATCCTCATCTAGGGCAGCCAGTTCGGCTATAGAATTAACAAAGAAGCAGCCACGTTGAGCAGCCGGGTTCCTTATTGATTCCACAAAGCGAATAAATACGGCCTCAATACCCCGATAACCCGACTTGTTATATTCCAAGATATCATGGAGTTTGTTTAAATAATTATGTTGATACGCATTTAGCGCCATATCAAACAGCTCGCGCTTACCCCCAAATGCAGCGTACAAACTCGGGCGATTGATTCCCATTTTACTGGCTAAATCCGAAATAGTCGTTGCTTCGTATCCATTCTCCCAAAATAACTCCAAAGCATCGTTCAATGCTTTTTTTACATCAAACTCACGGGGGCGTGCCATTTCTTCACCTCATTTTATACAACTTGGTACACAATGAGATTAACGCACGGATATCCCATTGTGAATATAATCGAACTTATTTTGTGGCTCTGCTAATGAAATGGGTAGTGTATAATAATGGAAGATAGTTCGGACAACAAACAGATTGGAATGATAGTATGGGTAACATTGATAAACGAAATAGACTTAGTGAAGAAGTGTTCACCTATAAGATAACTAAAGATAATAAAATTTTTATTTACTGGATGGGGAAGCAAGTTACTATACTTACTGGCAAGGCGAGTGGTAAATTTTTAAAAGCAATCGAAGGTAAGAATCATCTGGATACTCAGTTAGTCATGGCTAAATTGACCGGAAATTTTAAACGTGGAAATGAGAAAGACGGTAAATAAATGTAGAAACGTAAAAGAAAGAAGAACTGCAGTGGAACGGAGTGTTGATATGCACTGGAAAAAATATTTTACTCTTTTACCCGTTTTTCTGATAGCTGCAGTAATTCTGGCCATTTATTTACCTAGAAACTCAAAACCGTATACGTTTCTTGTGATAGTAGATTCTGGATAACATTCTACGGTTGGATTTACTTCGAAAGCAAAAATAAACAATGATTGTTACGAGTTAAATAATAAATCAATTAATTGTAGTACAAATATTTATGAACTGATGAAATTATAGAATGGAACGACCTAATACCCAAATATTTATTAGGGGGTGATATGAATCCTTAGAATAAAGCTGTTTATCTCAATAATTGCACTGGCGATAGCGGGAATGATTGTAATTGTACTGATTTTCCTCAACCAAAATCACTGAAAAGGCACAATTGGTCATTAGTTATTCCGGACATCTAGTTGGTGGCGGTATTGATTTTGAAAATTCAGTGAAATTCCTCGAAGTGAATGAGGAACCAATATCCCCCTCAAATTCACCTCAAGAAATTAATCAGACAACACAGACTTCTAATTCACCCATTCATTATGGAGTAAGATTATTAAATGATGAAGATGTAGAAACAGTAAAGATCAAGTATAGGTACTGGGGGATTCCATTTGAACGAGATATTCATCTTGATACTTGGCCAGACATGAATTAGTGTGGCGGAGAGGGGATAAGATCGATGGGTAAAGAATGGGTATCACCCCTTCTTGTGGCCGTACTCCTATTGTTGGCAGCAGGGTGTACGGGGAAACACCAACCAGACGAACAATCGCTGGAGAATGGATCTCCAACGAATCAGTATGTGTCCCAGGAAGCGCCTGACGAGGTCGGCGGAGCTGAGGACGAACATACGCCTGAGCCGGACACACGGGCATCTGACGCGGCGAAGTTATCGGTTGTGGTTGGTGGTGAAGTCAAGTTGGAAACCTCATTGGAGCATGAAATCGCGACGTTCGATGGAACAGAGTACACGATCGAACCCTTTGGAGTGACCTTCGCGGTGCGTACAGATATGGGCGAACCAGTGGTAGAGGGCGATAGTATTTTATTTTCGCGTGATTTATCGGGAATAGCCACAATATCTTATGAAGTGATGGAGAATACCTCATTAAATGAAGCGGTGGCCAGGGAGCTGCAAGATCACGATGGCTCCTTCTCCGGTGAGTTTATCGATACTACTTCCAAAGGCGAATTGAGGGGCAAACACAATCAATATAAAGAGGATTCTGTCTTTGCCGGTGTTTTTTTCTACGAGTTCGATCGGCATGTACTCCGGATCAAGTACCAATGTCCGATCGCTGCCGTCGACGCTATGATTCGAATTGTAAATGAAACTGTGGACTCGGTAAGGTGGGAAGGTAACTAGTATAGGCAAAACTCCACTTTCTTGGGGGATAACATGGAACTAAATCATAAAAATAAACTTAATAAATCTAATAAACCATCGGGCCATGAGCAGGTATTAGAGTTTCTGGAGAAGCTTGAACATCCATTAAAACAGGAAATCGAGGAAGTTCGAAAAATCATTTTGTCTTCAAATGATCAAATAACAGAGCATATTAAATGGAACGCGCCTAGTTTTTGTGTGAATAATCAAGATAGAATCACTTTCAATTTTCATGGGAAAGAAGGATTTCGGTTAGTTTTTCACTGTGGATCAAAGAAAACAGATTATGCGGATAAAGATCGGCTTTTACAAGATGATTCAGGACTATTAGAGTGGGCGACCGGGGATAGAGCTACTTTAACTTTTACATCGGCAAAAGACGTGGAGGATAAGAGGGGTAAACTAATTGAAGTTGTAACGAAATGGATCGAAGTGACAAAGGATGTTTAACAAGCATTTCGTTGAAAGCAAAGCGGCAAAACTTTGTGAAATAGATATTAGACATAGAGGGAGGTGCTTATGCAATGACCAATCAAAGTGGGGTGCGCATTTTCGACCGACAGGCCAAATCGTATGAAAGGCGGCGAAGGAAACTACAAATGGCAGGCGAACGAAGCCGACTATTGAGACATGCCGCAGGCAAGGTCTTGGAAATATCGGTCGGGGCTGGTAACAATTTTCCGTTCTACCCCAAAGGCGTTCATGTGACGGCGGTCGATTTCAGCCCTAAGATGATTGAAAAGGCGAAAGAGGCCGCGGCAGAATACGGCATGGATTGTGAGTTGCTGGTGTCCGATGTGGAGAGGCTGGAATTCCCAGAGAGCTCTTTTGATACCGTCGTATCCACGTTGTCGTTATGCGCATACCAGAATCCAGAAGTGGTTTTAGACAAAATGAAGGCATGGGTAAAAGACAGAGGGAATATTCTATTATTCGAACACGGTATAAGTACGAATCCGACCTACGCATGGTTACAGAACCGATTTGATGGACTATCTGTAAAATTAGTCGGCTGCCATCAAAATAGGGACATTCTGCAAATGGTAGAAGATGCAGGAATTGAGATCGAACACTTGGAACGAATGATGATAAATTCAGTGGTGCTTATTCGGGGAACAGTTCGAAAAGGTTTGTAAAAAATCCTATATTGGAGCCCAAAGGGAGGAGTAAATATTAAAATTAACTGGAGACTAATGATTTTAGTTGTTTTTATTTTTAGCTTGGTTATTTTTGGTTACAAAGAATATCAGAAAAATATTAAATATGAAAAATATCTCTCTCAAGAGCTGTTCAATAGTTATAGTGAATTAATAGGTAATATATTCACTACTAAAGAAGTTTTAACCTCTCTATTAACTAGTCAAGCAGATTTCAATACAAAAACAGTTCTAGCGGATCTTTTGCAACGTACATCAATGTTAACACAGGAATTGGATTATTATATTAGCACCTTTAAAACAAAAGATGATGAGGAATTAAAGAATAAAAGTTCATTAGTAACCAGTAACTTTGCATATTTCTTTCAACAAAATGACGCTAATACGCCTTCAGATGAAGACATAGACAAAATGATCAGTCTCAATGAAATGATTGAAACATGGATTGACGTTATTATTAATGAATATCCTGGGATAACAAATGAAAATAAATATGAGATCCTTTATGAGGAAAATAAAGGGGGCGATATTTTCATCAGGAATCATAAATGGAAGAGCATAATAACCGGTCTAGATAGAGTTTCAAGAAACTATGAGGGTGTATCTCAAAACTAGGTAAATGGCAGGTGCAAAAATGATCTATCGGAGAAAGACATATATCGTGGATTCTTCATTCGTGGAGGAGTTCAATGCATTATTTAACGACATTCTCTTACCATCTCAGTTGAAATATGGAGCTAGACTAATCGGCAGATGGCATCTTGAAGTGGATGTGAACACAAGTGAGATTTTTGCCCTCTGGGAATATGATTCTTTTAAGCAGTACGAAGAGATTGAAACAAAGATTAAAGCGGATGAAGAACATGTACAAAGAGTTCAGAATCGTTTTGATCAGATTGGCAGAGAGCGTTTTAAGGAGGTACTAAAACAAGAAATCAAACAGGAATTTATAACATCAACTGTAGATCGAGACAAAACGATATTAAAGCCGAGAGTCTAACCATTTTAAGAGAGCAGGTGATGGAAGGTTGGTTTTAATCCGTAAATATAAATCAGGTGACCTAGAGGCGGTAACTAATTTGATGACTGATTTAGGTTATCCAACAGATGTGGACAGCATGAAGCAGAGAATGAAACTGATCGAGAATAATCCGGGGTATTTTACTTTCGTGGCAATTCAAGATCATGAAGTCGTTGGTATGATAGGTACTCGCTTAGTACACTACTACGAGGGGGATGGAGTTACAGTACAAATCTCCATTATAGTTGTTAGGGAGGATCTTCAAGGGAAAGGAATAGGAAAGGAACTACTTGCATTTATAGAGAATTGGGCTAAGGAGAAGGGGGCAAATAGCCTTTATTTGTCCAGCGGTATCAAACCAGAACGGATTAAAGCACACGAATTTTATAAGAAAAATGGTTTTGATATAAATGGATATCGATTTGTTAAGAGGTTTGAAATGGTTCAATAATTAGGAGGCAAACTATGATACTCAAATTTCATCATGCACAGATTACAATTCCAAAGGGCCAAGAAGAAAAGGCGCGGAAGTTCTATTGTGGAGTTTTACAGCTGAAAGAAATACAAAAACCAGAAAGTTTGCTTGACAGAGGCGGATTTTGGGTTGAAGTTGGCGACCAGCAGTTGCATATTGGTACTGAAGCAGGAGTGGATCGTTTATTAACAAAAGCTCATCTCGCCTACGAAGTAGAAGATATCAAGCTAATGGAAACCCGGCTAAAAGAAAATGGAATTGAAACACTAAAGTCAATACCTATTCCAGGGTTTGAAAGATTTGAATTTAGAGATCCATTTGGAAACAGAGTAGAATGTATAAAGCCAGTAAAATAGAAATTTCAGCTGGAGCACAAATATCCCTAAGATAATTGGGGTAAAATGGTTTAATTGTAAGATATTATTTGCCATTCTGATCATTTATACTAGAGACACCTGGCAAAAAGCGGCTTTCATGATGAAAAGGTAGCAGCAGCAATCTTTTTATTTGAAAGCGCTTTTTTGTTGGGATACTGAAATCACAAGGAGATGAGGCCAAATCTCTAATTTCATAGAGAGAGTTGCAGCGATCAGGAGTGAAGGGAGTGACTATACTCGTATTTAATGATGAGGAGGTACTATTATGTTCAAAGCAAAACTAGTTAAAGGGGCGCTAGCACTTGCGCTCTTCGGTTCATTGTTCTCTCTTCCGATGATGCCCGCTGTCAATGCTGCCGATGCCAACTGCCCGAATGGCTACGTTGGCCTGACGTTCGACGATGGCCCTAATCCCGGTAATACGACAAACCTGCTTAATGCACTGAAGCAGTCTGGTCTGCGTGCAACGATGTTCAATACGGGACAAAACGCACAGAACTACCCGTCTTTGGTGCGGGACCAAGTGAGCGCAGGCATGTGGGTTGGCAACCACTCTTATACACATCCGCATATGACTACTCTAAGCAGTTCGCAGATGTCTTCGGAAATTACGCGGACACAGCAGGCGATCCAGTCGGCTACTGGGTCTGCGCCGAAGCTGTTCCGTCCGCCGTACGGCGAGACCAATGCCACTTTGAAGTCTATCTTGTCCCAGAACGGTCTTACCGAAGTGCTCTGGAATGTTGACTCCCAGGATTGGAACGGCGCCAGCACCGCCCAAATCGTAGCCGCAGCAGGCAGACTGCAAAACGGTGATGTGATCCTGATGCATGACCAGTACCAAGCAACGCTCCAAGCGATCCCGCAGATTGCGCAAAATCTCAAGAACCGTGGCCTTTGCTCCGGGATGATCTCCCCGAGCACCGGCCGGGCAGTTGCCCCTGACGGCGGGGGCACGACTCCTCCTGTCACAGGTACAAAAATAGAAGCCGAGAGTATGACCAAAAGCGGACAGTATACCGGAAATATCAGCTCGCCATTCAATGGAGTCGCTCTATACGCCAACAACGATTCGGTGAAGTTCACACACAATTTCACGACCGGCACTCATAATTTTTCACTCCGCGGGGCTTCGAACAACTCCAACATGGCCAGAGTCGATTTAAAAATCGGCGGGCAAACGAAAGGGACCTTCTATTTCGGCGGGAGCAGTCCTGCGGTCTATACCTTAAACAATGTTAGCCATGGAATAGGTAACCAAGTGGTTGAGCTCGTGGTTACAGCCGATAACGGAACCTGGGATGCATACCTGGATTATCTGGAGATCCAATAACACTCTGAAGCACACAATCATTATTTTAAATTGAATAGAGGTTTCGCTTGGTACATCCCGGTTGGATCCTTCCAACCGGGATGTCATGTGTATATGAATGAGATTTGTGGGTAAAAACTAAAGTTTTGACGATAGAAGCTTTATTTTATTACAAGAAAAAGGAAGGAGTCCTCTGTTAAAATAATAAATGCAAACGCTTTCAATCCCATTATTGGAAGGAAGTGATAAATGAGATTTGCTAGGGTCTGCACAGCATCATAGGATGACGAGATGCAGTTTAAACCAAAAGGGAGGAATTACGATGAAACAAAGAAAAATGAAGTTGATTGCCGCTTTGTTGCTCTGCTTCACGTTAACATTACCCGGAGCAGTAAGTGCGCAAACAGTTACCAGCAATTCGATGGGCACCCATGGCGGTTACGACTATGAATACTGGAAGGATAGCGGAAACGGAACGATGGTGCTCGGCAATGGAGGCACGTTCAGTGCGGAGTGGAGCAACATCAATAATATTTTATTCCGAAAAGGCAAGAGGTTTAATGAAACGCAAACGCATCAGCAGATTGGAAATATCTCGATAACCTATGGGGCAACTTATCAGCCAAACGGCAACTCATATTTAACGGTCTATGGCTGGACGGTTGATCCGCTCGTAGAATATTATATCGTTGATAGCTGGGGCAGCTGGCGTCCGCCTGGAGCTTCGCCAAAGGGCACTGTTACTGTTGACGGGGGAACTTATGACATATATGAGACGACTCGAGTAAACCAGCCATCCATTAAAGGCACGGCTACTTTCAAGCAGTATTGGAGTGTGCGGACGTCTAAGCGCACAAGCGGGACCATCTCGGTAAGCGAACACTTTAAAGCTTGGGAAAGATTAGGCATGACCATGGGTAAGATGTATGAAGTTGCTCTTACCGTAGAGGGCTATCAAAGTAGTGGAAGCGCTAATGTGTACAGCCACACATTGACCATTGGCGGCGGGGGAACAACGCCTCAGCCAGGTACAGGTTCGAAGATCGAGGCCGAGAGTATGACCAAAAGCGGACAGTACACCGGGAATATCAACTCGCCGTTCAACGGAGTGGCTCTATACGCCAACGGTGATTCCGTGAAATTTAACCATAATTTCACGACTGGCACGAATAATTTCTCACTTCGCGGTGCCTCGAACAATTCCAATATGGCTAGAGTTGATTTGAAAATCGGCGGACAAACGAAGGGAACCTTCTACTACGGTGGAAGCAGTCCTGCGGTGTATACTCTGAATAATGTCAGCCATGGAACCGGAAATCAAGAGGTTGAGCTTGTAGTTACAGCCGATAACGGAACATGGGATGCTTTCCTCGATTATTTGGAAATCAATTAAATATGGGAAGCTGTAAATGACCGTCTCTCAACAAAATCCCGGTGGGTTTTTCCTGCCGGGATTTTTGGGCTTCCCCTAATTTCTTTTACATAGAAAAACATCAGATCGTCTGGTAAAGTAAGAATATAGTGAAAATAATTCCAGTGTTGCTAAAACTATCAATTCAAAGTGTTGGCAGTTGGAGCGTAACTGAAAAATTATGGCTCATAGTAAGGAGATCATTTTAATGAAAAGAAAAGTACTATCCATTGCAGTATTTTCCTTGAGTTTTCTTTCGCTAATTATTTCATTAAAGCTATTTTGGAATATGGGCATTTTTGTAGATGAGTATGGGTTGAGTCCTAGTATTGTGAATGGCGGCGACTTTTGGCTTTTAATGGATTGGCTAAGATTATTATTATTGTTTCTCTTATGCATTATTTCTGGTGTGAAATTATTTAATAATGATAAAAAGTAAGTGAGGATGGGAACTATGAGTTCAAAGTACGATGTCTATCAGGCAACGATTAAAGATTTAGATGAATTATCAAATCTGTTTAATGAATATCGCATATTTTACGGACAGCAGTCCAATTTGGAGTGCGCACATCAATTTTTATTTGAACGTTTTGAACATCGGGAATCTATCATTTTTGTAGTAAAAGATATAAGCAAAGATATGATAAGTGGATTTGCACAATTATATCCTGTTTTTTCGTCTATTTCATTGGAAAGATCTCTAATATTAAACGACTTATTTGTGCTCAGAGAATATAGGAAGCAGGGATTAGGACAACTACTGTTAGAAGAAGCAAGAAGATACGCCGTACAAATAAAAGCAAAAGGAATAGAACTGTCGACAGCGGTTAATAACTTACAAGCTCAGCGACTATATGAAAGAAACGGATATATGAAAGACCAGGATTTTTATCATTATTTTTTAAGTACCAAAGAATAATTAACAAGAAGGGGGAACTATATTGCACCTAGTCATTGTCGAAGGTATACCCGGATCAGGCAAGTCAACAACGGCAAGATTTATATCTTTACAAGCTGAAAGGAATGGAATAGAAACAAAGCTTTTTCATGAATCTGCTTTTCAGCATCCGATCTTTCTAGATCGCGAAGTTACTGATCCTATAGAATGGAGAGAAATTTATCTTGCCAACTTGGACCGCTTTCTGGCAGCTCTACCTGAGGATCATTCCGTCATTGTCATGGAGTCGGTTTTGTTCCAGAATCCAATGATTGAACAACTTCATTTGGATGCAGATAGAGATGATATCATCCGTTTTATAGAAGAAATATACTTGCGATTGGCAGAAATAAATTGCACTTTAATTTATCTCTATCAAGAGGATCCTACTGTTGGAATTCATAGAATGATGGCAGTACGGGGCGGGGAAAATTGGCTTAAGCATACTTATGAGAAATACAAACATATGCCTTATTACGTGAATCGCGGCCAATTAGATGAGAATTTGCACCTGGAATTTTTGTATGAATATGCTGTTTTAGCTCGTGATGCTTATGCAAAATGCAAGCTGAATAGGTTAGCGATTGATAATACGGAGTGGGAATGGCCTCGCTATTACAATAACATATTGGAATTTTTAAACCTGACTTATATGCCTGATCCAATTCTCAGTCCGCAAGAATTAATGCAATATGTGGGGAGCTTCCAAAATGTTGAGTTAGGGGTCAGCATCCATATTGAGTTGCAAAATGAACAGTTAATTATTTTTGGCAATCAGCAATTAAAACCGAGGGACGTTCATACATTTTATTTGGATCATATAAGCATGTCATTGGAGTTCATATCGAATGATGCTGGAGGTTTCTCCTCATTAATCATTACTGAGAAAGATCTAGTTGGGAATCAGAAAGATGAAGGAACCATATTTAAAAGAATTTCCTAATGTATGAAGTGACTTCAAGGGGAAGGTGGGAGGCGAAGTATGGCTGCGGGCTTTTGGGCTAGATTTGGAGCATTACTATTAGATGCGATCATTGTCAGTATTTCATTAGCAATAATCACATTATTCATTAGTGGCAGTGAATTAAATAAAGAATACGTGACAAATTTACTGTCCTTTCTGTATTCACTATTACTGCCAGTATTTTGGGGTGGGTATACTTGTGGGAAGCGTATTTGCGGGATCAAAATTAGAAAAATAAGTGATCATTCCCCGCCGGGAATTGGAACGATGTTATTGCGTAACTTAATTGCGGGTATTGTTTATGGTCTGACCGCAGGGATCGGTGTTTTAATCAGTGCACTCATGGTTGGGTTAAGAGAAGATAAAAGAGCGATCCATGATTTCATCGCCGGGACGGAAGTCGTATATAATGATTAGTTCGTTGCACGTGGAGATAATTAGGCCAAGCTGTAGAGCCAATCATATTAAGGGAGGGCCTCACCGGATAATTATCATATGATTGATCAAAACGCAAAATAACGCTATCGCCTCTCGATTGTGAGATGTATAATCATGGAATAAGCTCACGCATAATAAACGTCCTAGCCTAAGATCAGAGCTATCTAGGCTGGGGCGTTTTATTAATTCAGGCTGACTGCTGCGGAGGAGGATTTTATGTCTAAAACCCCAAAGATGATCCTAAAAGGGACATGTGAAGAAGCAAACTATGTTAGAAATAAACTGATTGAGTTTAATTCCAGGCATGTACCAAACGGTATCTACGAAGAAATTATCTTATGTTCGCGGAATGATAATGGCGAAATTATAGCTGGACTCAATAGTGCAATTTGTTGGAATTGGATGGAGATAGATATCTTGTGGGTAGACGAGTTTTATCGAGGGCAAGGATTCGGACAAAGATTGCTGGAAGAAGCAGAACAAATTGCAAGAGCTAAGGAGTGTGCATTTATTAAATTAAATACCTTTAGTTTTCAAGCGCCTGAATTCTATAAGAAGTATGGGTATAAAGAAATGGCTGTTATCGAGGATGCTCCACGGGGGAGTAGACATTACTATCTCAAGAAAGACTTAATATAATTCTGATACAGTTCAAAAACATGAGAATGGAGAAATCAATGAATGAAAGTAAAGTTAACTAAACAAGATTTTCAGAATACGCAATTAAGCTGGTTATGTATCCAGCCTATGCTGCTAGCTGTTCGTGGAAAGGATCTCACCACAAAACAGAAATGTATCAGCAATTAAATGAAGGGCAGAAAGGTCTGCATTTGTTTTATGAATGGATTATAAATCACAAGGAAGATTTTTTAGAAATGATTGAGACATTAGGGAGGTGATCCCAATAAAGGTTGAACTAAAAGAGCTTACTGTTAATGACTCTTATGATGTCTACAACATGCTCAAAGAAATCGGTCTTGCAGAAAATGGCTTTACAAACTCTTTTCCGTTAGATAACTACCAGACATTTTCTAAGAGTTTATTGCATTATGTTGAGGAAGCCAACGGGATTGGTATAGAGGAAGGCCGTGTTCCGCAAACGATATTCTGGCTTTATATCGATGAATATCCAGTTGCATTTGGCAAGCTCAGGCATCGTCTTAATGAAGAGCTGCTTCAATATGGAGGACATATAGGCTACATGGTTAGATCGAGCGAAAGAGGAAAAGGATACGGAAAATTAATGCTGAAGGAACTGCTAAAAGCAGCACGGGATAAAAAAATCGAAAAGGTATTGATTACTTGTGATGAGACTAACCATCGCTCTAGAAGGGTAATTGAATCGAACCGAGGGGAACTTGAGGGAATTACTAATGGTGTATGTAAATACTGGAGGACTATATTATGAATTTAAATGAGATCGTAAAAACTTATAATTGTAAGCGTGAAGCTTTTATACTAATACTGAACTACTGTTACGACATGAATGGAAATCGGCTTAATATTAGCAGTATGTAAGGTTATTACTGCAATAGCATAAGGAGAAGAATTAATGATACTAGAGCCCACCATACAGGACATTAACAAACTATTTCGATTGCATCATATCTATGATGAGATTATTGAATTTGTGAGATTGTCGGGCACGACTTCAGGTCTTGTTCTAAGACTAGACTCCATAAGAGGGGAAAAGTATATTCTGAAATACGATGATCCGTTTCAAATTCAGTTGGCAGCCCAATTTTTAGATACTTATAAAGACTCTGTATTATTGCCCAAAAATCTATTTGCTTCGCAAGACAGCACATACATTGTCTATAACTTTATAGAGGGCACAACCCATGTGAATCGAGGGAAAAAGAAGGACTGGCTAAGAATAATCACTCAAAATTTACTCAATAAATATGCTAGCTATCAGGGTGAAGACATGTGGGGAAGAATAGGCTACCCGCGGCAAACTTGGAAGGAATTTAATGAAATTAGCATTGAAGAAGCTAAAATCAATATTGGAAATGAATTATCGATCGATGACTACAGTCTGGTTAGATCCACAGCAGATAAATTATATGCTAATGACTTGGAGCAAGGAGAGAAATTCTATTTGCATGGGGATACTGGGGTACACAACTTTGTATATCATGATTCAACTCTAATCGGCGTAATTGATCCATCGCCTATGGTTGGACCTATAGTATATGATTTTCTGTATGCATTTTGTTCTTCCCCGGATGATATGAACATGGATACGTTATTTACGGCCTATAATTTTCTTGAGCAAGGACGAATAGAAAAATCAAGGTTGATAGAGGAAACGTTAATACAACTATATTGTCGGGTAGGGTTAAGCATCAAGCACCACCCAAATGATTTGCCTGAATACAAAGAAGCATGGGCCTATTGGAAACAGATATGTGAATCTAATTGATCCAATTTGTATATGTTTAAAACAGGAGGTATTTCCTTCATGCAACATACACTAACTCTAGACAAAGTTGAATTAATCGAAAAATCCGAATCAGATTACATGTTAGTTCGAAGACGAATCTATGAAGCAAGTAGTTATAAATGCATACTTGACGTAAATAGATAAAATAAATATAATAACTTACATAAAGTAATTAACTATTATCCGGTTAATTAAATTTATTCGTTTGAAGCTATGATAGGCAAATGAACTGATTTATGTTCATCACATGTTCGAAGGGAGGCGGATCCGTCAGGAGAGCTTGACATCGAAACTGGCCAATTCATAAAAACATTTATTTTGGCGGTGGAAAAATGGGTTTTTTGGGCAAAATATTCGGAAGTACAAATAAGGAGGAAAAAACAATGTCAAAACTAAACATCGGAATTATTTTAGGAAGCACGCGTGACGGACGCGTTAGCCCGCAAGTTGGAGAATGGGTGAAAGGGATCGCTGACAAACGCGGGGATGCGAATTACGAAATCGTAGATATTGCTGATTTCAAATTGCCGTTTTTGGGCACAACCGATGGTACGGAGCCAGGAATTGCAGCTTGGAATGAAAAGCTTGCGAACCTAGACGGATTCGTATTCATCGTTCAAGAGTACAATCACAGCATCACAGGCGCATTGAAAAATGCTATTGATTTCGCACGCGAAGCATGGAACAACAAGGCGGCAGGAATCGTAAGCTACGGGTCAACTGGCGGTGCTCGTGCAGCTGAACATCTGCGGGGAATCATGGGCGAATTATTGATTGCAGATGTTCGCGTACATCCGACATTGTCATTGTTTACAGATTTCGAAAACTTCTCTGTTTTCAAACCACAGGATTTGCATCTTGATAACGTGAATGCCATGCTGGATCAAGTAGTAGCTTGGAGCGGTGCATTAAAAGTATTGAGATAAAAACTTGATATTATTTAGCCTGAGGGGACACGAATTATGAAGATATTGGTTACAGGTGTGACAGGAAAATTAGGGACAAAAATTGTTGAAACCTTATTGAAATCAGTGCCTGCGGATCAATTGGCTGTAAGTGTCCGCAATCCGGAGAAAGCAGAAGGATTCCGGGCTCGCGGTGTGGAAGTTCGCCAAGGCGATTTTGACCACCCGAAAACACTGGATACTGCCTTGACAGGAATCGATCGCTTATTAATCATTTCTGCGGACGGGGACAATGAAACACGCATTCGGCAGCATACAAATGCGGTTGCAGCAGCTGAACGCGCTGGTGTTAAATTTATTGCATACACTAGCCTAGTTAACGCGAAAGAAAGCAAAATGTTTCTGTCACCACCGCATAAGGCAACAGAAGAGGCGATTTTGAGAACAAGAATTCCATACTCCTTCTTGCGTAACAACTGGTACTTGGAAAATGAAATTTCAAGCATTCAAGGCGTCCTGGCTGGAGCACCTTGGGTCACATCTGCCGGATCCGGCAAAGTCGGCTGGGCCCTTCAGCAGGAATATGCGGAGGCGGCTGCTGCTGTACTAGCTGAAGATGGTCACGAAAATACCGTCTACGAACTTTCAGGCAAGCTCATGACGCAGGAGCAATTTGCCTCCGCTCTTGGTGAAGTGTTAGGTAAAGACATACCTGTACAACAGGTTGACGACGAAGCCTACGCTGACATCATGAAAGGTGCAGGTGTTCCGGATTTCCTTGTTCCGTTTCTCATAGGCATTCAACAAGGCATTCGAGAAGGCGGGCTAGAGGTCGAAAGCAATGATTTTGAGAAATTGCTCGGTCGGCCAGCTACGCCAGTCCGTGAAGCATTGACTCAAATCGTTAGAGGCATGCCGAGCTCTAAGTAACATAGAACCCGAATTTAAACATCGGCCATTCTATCAAGAATGGCCGGTGTTTTTTGACTTCGCATAACGCTAGGTTGGTTACCCTTGTCGCAGCAGCGATCCGGCTCATATTTCACTTGGAAAGTGGAGTTGTTACTATCGAATGTCAATTGCCGCGCAGTTGGATGCCGTGCCAGCCGCTTATATCACATTGGCCGTATTTATTATCACCCACAGCCGCCACCGTACCGTCCGATTTAAGGCCGACAGTATGGGCAGCCCCTGCCGCAATCGCCACCATATCACGCCAATCACTTACATTACATTGACCATACTCATTCCAACCGACAGCCACCACCGTACCGTCCGATTTAAGGCCGATGGTATGACTACTACCCACCGCAATTGCCACAATACCGCACCAGTCGCTTACATCACATTGGCCGTGCCGATTACTACCTACAGCCGTCACTGTGCCGTCTGATTTAAGTCCGGCGGTGTGAAGGTAACCCGCCGAAATCGCTATAATGTCGCGCCAGCCGCTTACATTGCATTGGCCGTGTCGATTATTACCTACAGCCGTCACTGTACCGTCCAATTTAAGACCGATGGTATGCCAGTCACCCGCCGCGACCGCAACAATATTCTGCCAGCTGGTTACATTGCATTCACCTTCATGATTTAGACCCGCAGCCACCGGCGTACCATTCGATTTAAGCCCAATCGTATGCCGCCAACCTGCTGCAACAGCGACAATATCGCGCCAATCGTTTACATTGCATTGATCATGCTTATTCCAACCCACAGCTGCCACCGTACCGTCTGATTTAAGCCCGATGGTATGAGCATTACCCGTATTCGTCGCTATATGAACATTACCCGCCGCAATTGCCACCATATCGTACCAGCCGCTTACATCACATTGGCCGCATTTATTATCACCCACAGCCGTCACTGTACCGTCCGATTTAAGCCCAACGCTATGACGACGACCCGCCGCTATGGCATCTTTAGGCCACCGTTTCACCTTTAACGCTGCTTCTTTTGGCGATATGCAATCCATGTTTTACCTCCTTGAAAACAAGACCTTTCATGATAGGTACATACGTGAGTGAGCATTCTTTTGTTCACGAATCATAGATATTAAATATTAATGTTATTCGTTGAATTAGTGATGTATTGATTGTAATTAATTACTATTAATAGAATTATAATCTTGAATTGAGCAATTGTGTATGTTAAAATTAGTAACAAATAAATTATAGTATTTCCATCATATGTTATGATAGATTATTCACCTCATAATTTACCCCATAAATGCATCATGTTTTTATTCAAAACCTAATTTTTCTAACCTTCCTCTATAAAGACAGTGATAAGACCATAAGAACTATTTATTACAAAATACTCACAGCTCCCAATACCTCTATCTTTTCTTTCTGATTGCTAAATTGTATTCAATTGATCATTGCAATTAATAGTAGGTTTATTGCATCCAATAAACAATAGAAAAGGTGAAAAGATGGCTAAAGAAGCAAAAAGTCAATATTCGTGGGGAAATTTTTTCGAGCTAATCCATAAATCGAAACCTCATGTAGGACTCTTTATTGTGGCTTGTATCATAAGCTCTGCTAGCGCCATACTTTCCACATTTATCCCTAATGTCTTGAAAATTATCATTGATTCCTATTCCCTCTCTGGCAGCTTGAATCGCGGTATTTTAATTGGTTTAATAGCCATTTTTGTTTGTGTGACAATTACAGGTGTTCTATCAAGTTATTTATTGAGCAAGGTTGGCTTAACGGTTGTAGCTAATCTAAGAGGAATGACTTGGACGAAAATTGTGAAATTACCAACAGCTTTTTTTGATAGAAACCAATCCGGCGATATAGCTAGTAGATTAGTTAGTGACACTACCGTGATATACAACTTGGTCACTCATTCATTTTCTACATTTATCAATGCTGTATTAACCATATTATTTTGTGGATTTTGGCTGTTTTATTATAGCTGGGAATTATCCCTAGTTATTGTAGCTGCGATTCCAATATTCCTGTTATTTTTTATTCCTTTAGGCCGAGCGTTATCCGATCTTTCTAAAAAAGCGCAAAAGTCAACAGGGAAATTGAATGTTAGTGCGATCGAAATGATTTCCGAAAATAAGTTGATTAAGTCTTTTACTGCTGAAAACTATCAAATAAATAAAGGATTAAAAAATATTAACGATTTAATGCAACTAGGTTTGAAGCAAGCCAAATGGTCAGCTACGGTAAATCCATTCCTGAATATGATCATGTTAATTATTATTATGATCATTATTGGCTATGGCGGTGTCCAATTAGCGAATGGCCATTTAACGGTAGGAACTTTTATCGCATTTCTAACCTTGATTTTTTATATTATCAATCCTATTTCTAACTTTGGTTTTTTCTTCTCTCAGCTGCAGAAAACCAAGGGGGCAACAGAACGGATTTTACAGCTGCTATCCGAGGAAGAAGAGAATATAAATAAAGGCAAGGATCTAGATCTAAGCTGCAAAGACATTGAAATTAGCAATTTAAGCTTTAAGTATAACACTCAGGAAAATTTATCATTTTCTTTAGAGGACATTACTTTGAATATTAGGAGCGGGAATACTTATGCGTTAGTTGGCCCAAGCGGTAGCGGAAAAACGACATTTGTTTCCTTATTAGAGCGATTTTACAAACCAACCAGCGGAAGTATTTATATAGATGGTGAAAGTATAGAAAATTACTCATTGCATTCCTGGCGTTCTCAAATCGGTTATGTATCTCAGGAGCACAGTCTAATTACCGGGACGATAAGGGAGAATCTAATCTTTGGATTAGAACCGCAAGATGAGGCGAAAATTATTGAAGCTTGCGAAATGGCGTATGCATGGGAATTCATAAGTCAGCTGCCTAATGGATTGGACACGCATATTGGCGAGCGAGGACTCCATTTATCCGGCGGACAAAGACAAAGAATTGCTATCGCAAGAATGTTTCTTAAAGATCCAAAAATCATTTTATTAGATGAGGCAACATCAAATTTGGACAGCCAGTCTGAGGAAAAAGTGCAATCTGCGATGAAGAAAATTATTGAGGGTAGAACCGCGATTGTAATAGCTCATAGATTATCTACGATTATGGACTCCGAATATATTATTTTTGTGGAAGATGGCAAGGTAACAGGCCAAGGAACCCACTATGAATTACAAAGAACTCATAAATTGTATCAGCAATTCTGTGAATTGCAATTTAGCGCACAATTACAATGAGGGAGGAGCAGCCATGATGGATAAAAACCATCTTTATTTTAAGTACGTAAATAATGATTCTAAATATTTTGAGAAGCTGCAGGCTGGCAACAAAACAGCTGAATTCACGATAAACCATTTGTCTGAAGATTGTTTGATTAGAACAGAGGAAAATTCTCCTTGGAAAATTTATAGTTTTGCCAATAAGAAAATTAAGGATCAGGGCTGGAAGATTCATGTTAGTGCAACGATGGAAAATGCACAGCAAATTCTAGCGGACATAAGCCAAGTTTTAATCGAACGTAAAATTACCTTTAAGCATCTTCTTAATAAAACCTACTTACATAGTATTAACTCCAAAAATGGGAATAGAATAAGCTCCGGAAAATTCATAACGATATATCCTCCAACCGATGAAGAGTTTTATCAATTACTTCATATTTTATATGACAAGGTTAAAGATCAAGAAAATGGGCCTTATATTCTAAGTGATAAATGCTGGAAGAATAGCAATATATACTATAGATATGGGGGATTTGTAAAAATTTCCAACGAAAAAGGCGAATTTTGCATCAAGGATCCCACAGGACAACTAATTCCGGATAATCGTACCCCTTATTATCAGGCGCCTGAATTTGTTAAAGATTTTGATCAATTTTTAGAGTTGAACAACCACTTTTCTGATGCTGATGAAAATAATCCTAAGTTTAAACAATATAAATTCCAAAATGCGCTGCGATTTACAAATGGCGGCGGGATTTATATCGCTGAAAGAAATGAGGATAAACGAAAGGTAGTTATTAAGGAAGCAAGGCCAAAGGTAGGGCTAGACGGACAAAATAAAGATGCAATCGACAGGCTGCAAAAGGAATACGAAGCATTATCGAAGCTAGCCGATGTGAGAGGTGTAGTAAAGGTAGTTGATTATTTTAAATCGTGGAAGCATTTATTTCTAGTAGAAGAATATGTGGAAGGGATTGATATGAAGACGTGGATAGCTGCGAAATACCCCTTTCATCGCCATAAAGATAAAGAAATATATCTAAATGAAGTGAAACAAATAACCCTCCGTTTAATAGATATTGTTACCGAGATGCATGGTCAAAATGTTGGCATGGGTGATTTACAGCCAGCCAATATTATGATCACGAAAGATTTGGAAGTGACACTTATTGATTTTGAGTCTGCTGATCACAAGGATCGTGAAGAGAAGGCGGCAATTCATACGATGGGATTTTCAGATCATCAAAATAGAAACCGCAAGGAACGAGACTGGTATGCAGTTAAAAAAATACTAAGATATTGTGTGTTGCCTATTGGTCCGATAAGCAATATTGAAGATCATATAACCTCTTATCACAATGAGTGGATTAAACAGGAATTTGGGAGTGAATTCTTCTTATTTCTACGAGAAATCGAAAACAGATGTGACACCCATTTATCAGTAACAAAAGAGAAACAATATGACCCCATAGACTATACTCAAAAAAGGTTGCCAGATGAAATAGGTTCGTTGATAGAAGGTCTAAGAGCGGGTATGTTGGCAAATCTAGTGCCAGATCAAGGTTTGATTCATGGTGATATTAGACAATTTGAAATCGCTGGTGGAGCAACGAATGTACTTACTGGGGGGACTGGTGCAGCGCTAGCTTTGTTTAGAACAGGAAATGTGGATAAACAAGTGATTCATTGGATTGAACAACAATTCATTCATAACATTCATTCTGAACAATTAGAATCGCAGGGACAAGGATTGTTTACTGGCAAAGCAGGTATTGCTGCAACACTGTATGAATTAGGTTATAAAGACAAAGCTTTAGAATTATTTAGAAATTTAACTGGCAATAATGATGATATTTCATTAAGGTCAGGCTTGGCCGGTATTGGACTTGCTTTAATCAGTTTATATTTTGAAGAAAACAATGATCAATATTTAAAGCAAGCTGAATCGATTGCAAGTCATATTATCCATTTTTTAGGGGGTAATAGAAGTTTAACCGTTTCTGACTGGGCTGCTGATCCTGCTGGGCTTATCGATGGATGGTCAGGTGTATCGTTATTTTTTACAGCGATGTATGCGATTACGAGGAATACAACTTTTTATGTGGCAGCACAAGAGTTAGTAGAGCTTGATTTAAAAAATACCCATATTGACGAAGATTTGCAGGTTCTGCAAACGATGAATGATCGAAAATTGTTGATTCCTTATCTAGCAGGTGGATCTATAGGAATTGGAGTAGCGATTTGGTATCTGAATCATGTAAGCGGGCAGATGCATTATCAGGACGAATTAAAATTAATAGTTAATCTGAATCATATAAGATGTACTTTCACTGGGGGATTATTTGATGGGGCGGGCGGTTTTTTACTCATACCACCTCTGCTGGAAGATACTTATGGAAGTATTGAAACACACAAAAAGCAAGCCATTGATCGATTAAATTTGTTCCTTATTTTCAAAGAAAACCATTGCTTATTTCCAGGAAACTTCTGTTATCGCTTATCTGATGATTTATACTCTGGAAGTGCAGGGATCATATTAGGGTTACAAGGAATTTTAGAATCCAACCCATTATATTGGCTGCCGGTTATAAATATCAATCAATTTGTAACGAAGACAAGGTATATGAATACTCCATTAGTTACATAGACAGTATACCTTATTCATGAAAGGAGGTGAAAACAATGAATGAAGTGCTGGAGCTGCAACAATTAGCTGCAATACCAGAAGAGCAAGAGGCATTTCCGATTACAATTACATGGACTGTAACGACTACAGCAGCAACTTGGTCGACAGTAAGCAATCATTGTTAATAACTAAACAACATTCATAAGCCCGCATAAATAAGGAAAAGGATAAGCAAAACTGCTTATTCTTTTCCTTATTTATTTTAATTCATATATAATGAAGGAAGAAGCTCAGACAACAAACGCCCCAGCTTAAGATAGGAGCTATCTTTGGCTGGGGCTGTTTTGTACACATAAAACTTGGCACCATTTTTAGGGAAGTTATCATAATAAGGAGGATGCCCAAAATGAATTTATTTATCAGCAAACCAATTACAGGGGCTATGTATTATGTTAAGGATTTGGAGTCAGCTTGCCATTGGTATTGCCATACTCTGGGTTTTAGCTTAGGGGAGCATGACTTTAACGACTTTGCTGAGCTGACAGTAGATGGACAATATGTAATGCATTTATTTAAATCCAATGGGAACGATCGGGCAGCCAGAGCCACATTTAGCTTTTCAACGAACAACATTGAGAGTACATACAATTTTATACAAGATAGAGGAGTCGAAGTATCAGCGATAAACAAGCACATCGACCATTCGGATTTTACTTTTAACGATTGCGACGGGAATCAATTAATGATATGTCAGTTCTATAAATGAATTTAGGGGGAAATCGAAATCTATGGACATAAAAGCTGCGACAGATTCAGACTATAAATATATCGTGGAAAGAGATAGACATATCGCTGAGGCTTTGGTTAAGAACAAAATAAATGAACATGAGATATTCATATTGTGGGAGTCAAATGAAGAAATAGGCTGGATGAGGTTCGGGTATTTCTGGGATAACACGCCGTTTATGAACATGCTTTGGATTGATGAAGAATATCGGGGGCAAGGGCACGGAAAGAAAGTCGTGCTCTACTGGGAAGAGCTGATGAGAAAGAAAGGCTTTAGCTCTGTCATGACATCGACGCAATCCGATGAAGAGGCACAGCACTTTTATAGAAAGCTTGGGTATAAGGATGCCGGATGTTTAATGCAAGAAAATGCTCCGCTCGAATTGATTTTTACTAAAAATATAGTGTAAGCGGACTCGGGCATCTAACCTTTCATCCCTAGTTATTCAGATGTATAATCATGGAAGCAGCAGGAGGGAATTACGATTAAAAAACTGATGACCGGAATCATTGTCAGTGTTGTATTGTCATTGTTTATAGGCTTCTTATGGGAATGGCAACAGGCCATAAACATTACGGGCGGAGTCGGAGTTATCATGCTGCTGCTAGCGGGCGTTCTCAACGGGACTTTTGTTAGCGGGGTTCAAATGAGAGCCAATAGAGAGATAGAAACGGCGGAGGATAAAGAATCTAGAAACAAGTTTTCTTCGATGTTTTTTCTATGGGGACTCCCTTTTTTTCTGACGGCAATAGCCCTTTTTTTGATCGTAAAGTGAAATGATTTTCCTACAAAAAGCGGTGTGCAAAAATTAAGGAGAAAATAATTGCAGTGAAAAAATTAATCGCGCTCTTCCTGATTATTGTATTGGGCACAACAGCATTAATAATCACTATACACGGTTTGTCAGTTCCAATGAAAACGGCAATGACCAGTTCTGTTGAGGCGGAATCATCGGAGGAAGCTATACCTGATATGCTGACTATAAAAGATGAGAATGGTCATCATTTGGATTTAGTGATTAAAGATATTCCAGTATACAGGGCTTACCTAGAATCTCAAGCAGACATCAAGACAGAAATGGAACGAACACAATTTGAAGTACTTCATATTCCAACTGAAGGTCATTTTATTTTGTTAAAGTACAATTGCGGAAATAAGCAATGTTCAACTATTTTGGTGAAGAAAACCGATTCAAAGATCACAAGTGTTGCTTTAGCCACAGGTATTTTTCAAGACTACAAAATTTCACCGGAAGAAAAAGAAGTATTATTAAAGTATGGTTTTAATGAAGGTGGCGAAATTGTCCGTCATATATTAATAACAGTTGATTTGTTGAAAATGAAAGTAGTTCCTTTTGAATCAAGCGAGTTAGCTAAAGAGTATATGGATAAACCAACCTGGCCTATAGTGAATTACCAATGGATTGATCACAATCGGTTTATGATCGAATTGCCTGATTTAGAATCATCTGAATTTGAAACAGCTAAAAGTTGGTATGCTTCAAGCGAGAAAAAAACAAAAAAGGTTGAGGTTACAATCGACAAAAAGAAAATACTAGACTCATATAACGCCATAGAAAAAGAAAAGTAAATGTATCATGCTAAGTAATCGTATAGCATTAGAGCGAGGTTTGTGGATAACATTCAGCACAACAGTCGCTCTTTTTTTAGATTTAGCAGCCTTCAATATGAAATAACATTATTATACAGATACATCACGATGCATTCAGATGCGGAGGGATAGAAAATGTTTATCATTGGGACGTTGCTTGCCATAATAATTGCCATACTGGTTTCCATATTTATAGGTCCGGTCGGAGTGCTGCTTCTGGTTTCCGTTATTTTTGGGATGGTTCTTAGCATGTATATCCGAAACCGTGAAATGTATAACGACATCCAACGTATTAAAGAAAAGCTAGGAATCGTGGAGCAGGACGATTTCAATATGAGCAATGAAGCGATTGAAGAGGAACTGTTAGAGGAGATGAAGCATGAAGCCCGTAATAAGGAAAAATAGCCCCTAATCCGCCTAAAAAATGCGAACAAGCTTTCGCTTTGATGGTATAATAGTGTCGTGATGGAGGTCTATGGACGATGAACGAAAGAACGGTCAGGCAGGATGGTATAGTGAACAGCCAGGGAAGAACTAGGGAGCAGCTTACATTTGCAGAGATCGAGCTTGAGCAGCCGGAGCAGAAGCGGGCAGAGCCCTTTGTGGTAATACCGGAGCGCGGCGGGCGGGAAGTGGACTGGGGACAAAATTTCCGCTATGTTTCCCGGGAACGGCAGTTTGTGGAGCAGGCGCGCGAGCTCGAATGGAAGGGCGGAGAAGCGGCAGAGTTTATCCCTTTTCATGCTTACTGGCCCACTTACGAGCAAATGCAGCCGGGGCAGCTGCGCTGGTATTTGTATTGGCGAGGAGAGGTACGCTCAGGGCGGTATCCGGATACGGATCTGTCTTATCTTTTTGTGTACCTGTACGAGCTGATTCATGGCATCGGCATAAATGAACCGGCAGAAGGGCATGAGCAGATGCAGCGGGTCTGGCTCGCTTACCGGGAGCGATATCCGAAGCTGGACACGTACGTGCGCGAATGGCTTTACGATTACGGGCTGGTATTCGGGCTGCATGTCCAGCCTTTGGCTCCGCTGCAGAAGCTCCCCCGGAATTTATCCGCGGAGTTGAAAGAGCTGGAGTGGAAACGCAGATTTACCGCAGAGCCGCTTGTGCTGACCTGGGATATGCTGAGGACGATGATCGACTATGATGTGGAGAAGAGCCGTTTTTACACCGGGCAGGGGCGCAAGGACTTGCAGGCCTATGCCCCGAAAGTGGTGGCGCTGGTCGATGGTTATTTGTCTAAAAGCGAGGACGTAAGGTTGCTAGAGCGGTTTATGCCCCGTGAGAAAAAAGTCAGCAGGCCCTTGTTCCGCACCGCTGTATATGATCACGAGCTGTATGGGCGCGACGTTACAGTAAGCGTACTGCCGATTAGCACACATCTCCCGCTGCGCTCGTATATAACCCAGCTTGTCAGGCTCACGGAGAACAAGCTGCGCGAGTTGTCGGGATTCCGAGGCAAACTGCGGGGAATTACCGCGGAGTCTAGCGTGGAACAACTGGTTGCACGATTCCTGCATAAAGAATTCGAGCAGCGCAAGGCGAAGGAGGCTAGAGCCTTCGTCCCTAAAGTGAAAATCAACACGTCGAAGCTGCAAAGGATTCAGTGGGAGTCGGATGAGGTACGGGATATGCTGACGACTGAGGAGCAGGCACCTGTGTCAGATGAGAGCAGGGAAGAAACAGCGCTGCCGGCTAAGCTGTCCAAAGCGGGCAAGGTGCCGGATCCTGAGCAATCAGAGAGCCTGCAGCAGGCGGAGCTCGATTTTGAGCGGGGCTGGATGGAGCCCGGGGAAGTGGAGCATAGCGAAGCTGCGGCAGGGAAGACGGAGCTGCCGGAGGAGTGGCGTGAAATTTTCGCCCGTTTATCCGCCGCGCATCGCAAAATGCTGTCCGCTCTGCTTGATGGAGGGGACGCGGCGGTACGGCTCGGCATTGCTGAACAGGCCGGCTCCATGCCCGAGCTGCTGCTGGACGAAATCAACGAAATTGCGATGGAGTGCATCGGCGACTTGCTCCTCGACGGTGATGAGATCGCCCTGGAGTACAGGGAAGAGCTGCGGAGTCTGCTTAGCTGACATAATCCAACATGTTCATAAAACGAGGTGACACCGATGAAACAGATACAAATACCAAAACGCCTGACCACGGCGCTGGTGAACTCCCTGACGGCAGGGGTCGTGCCGCGGGTCGGGCTGGAGCATATCGCCGTCGGGAGAAAGGCCGAAGTGGCTTCGATCCTGCAGGATATGGACAATATCGCGGAGGGAGGGGCAGCATTCCGCCTGATTACGGGACGATATGGAAGCGGCAAAAGCTTCCTGCTGCAAATGATCCGCAACTATGCGATGGACCGGGAGTTTGTGGTGGCGGACGGAGACTTATCGCCGGAGCGAAGGCTCGTCGGCACCAAAGGACAAGGGCTTGCTACCTACCGTGAGCTGATGACGAACATGTCCACGCGAACGAGACCGGATGGCGGTGCCTTGGAGCCGATGCTGCAAAAATGGATCGTTACGCTTCAGCAGGAGCAAATGCAGGCAGCCGGCCTGCGGCCCGGCGATCCGGCGCTGCATGAAGCGGTAGAGCTTCGGATTTATGCGGTATGCAATGAGATGCAGAATCTGGTGCACGGCTTTGATTTCGCCAAAGTGCTGGCTGCCTATTGGAAGGGCTGCAAGCTGGGGGATGACGACCAGAAAGCGGCGGCGCTGCGCTGGCTGCGCGGGGAGTACCCAACCCGGACGGAGGCGCGCAAAGAGCTTGGCGTCGGCGTCATCATCGACGATGATAATTGGTACGACTACATGAAGCTGTGGGCGGAATTTGCAGTGCGTATCGGGTATAAAGGGCTGCTGCTGTTTATGGATGAAGGCGTCAATTTGTACAAAATCACTAATAGCATATCCCGCCAGAGCAACTACGAGAAGCTGCTGACGATGTTCAACGATACGATGCAGGGGAAAGCCCAGTACCTGGGCATTTACCTTGGCGGGACACCTCAGTTCGTCGAGGACGAACGCAGAGGGCTGTTCAGCTATGATGCCCTGCGTTCCCGGCTGATGGATGGCCGTTACAGCAGCAGTTCGCGCCGGACATACACCTCCCCGATTCTGAAGCTGGACATGCTGTCCCACGAGGAAATCCTCGTTCTGCTGCAAAAGCTGCGGGATATCCATGCCATGCATTTCGGCTACGCGTCTCAGCTTGCGGATGAACAGCTGATCGCCTTCATGCAGGCGGCGGTGAACCGGCTTGGTGCCGAAGAGCTGCTGACGACCCGCGAGGTGGTCCGGGATTTCATGGATGTGCTGCATATGCTGCACCAGCATCAGGAGCTTTCGTTCGCGGAGCTGCTGGGCGAGCGGGAACGGGAGCATGCAGCGGGCACGGGTGACCGCAAAGACGGAGCGAAGAATGAACTGGATGATTTCCTGGCGGAGTTTGAGTTATGAGCGGATCTAGTTCTTTTTCCCGGCTGGCGCCGTTTATCCAGGAATATATTTACCGGAAGCAATGGGACAGCCTCCGAGAGGCTCAGGTCGAGGCCTGCCGTGTGCTGCTCGATACGAGCCATCATTTGCTGATCGCTTCCGGCACAGCGTCGGGCAAGACGGAGGCGGCTTTTTTTCCGGCATTGACAGAGCTGTATCATCGGCCTTCCGGGTCCGTCGGCATACTTTATATCGGGCCGCTCAAGGCGCTGATCAACGATCAATTCGAGCGCATAACCGATCTGCTGCGGGAGGGGGAGGTGCCGGTATGGCACTGGCATGGCGATGTCTCCCAGGCGGAGAAAACCAAGCTGATGCAGCGGCCTTCCGGTGTCCTGCAAATTACGCCGGAGTCCCTGGAGGGGCTGCTCATGAACAGGCCGAATGCGATTCCGGCTTTGTTCCATGATTTGCGGTACATTATGATTGATGAGGTTCATGCGTTCATGGGGGCGGACCGGGGCATCCAGGTGCTGAGTCAGCTAACCCGGCTGGAGCGCATGGCCTCCAGTTCGCCGCGGCGAATCGGCCTGTCCGCCACGCTGAGCGATTACGAGGCCGCAGCCCGCTGGCTTGGAGCCGGAACATCGCAGCCCGTGGAGGTCGTATCTCCCCAAGGCGGACGGAAGCTGAAGCTGTCGGTGGAGCACTTCTCGTTCCCGGACGCCCGGGATGAGCGGGAGGCCGAGCATTTGGAGCTGGCAAAGCAAAATTATTACAACTTCATCTATGACCATACGCACCGAAAAAAAGCGCTCGTCTTCACCAACAGCCGCTCCGACGCCGAGCTGACTACGCTGGAACTGCGGCGGATCGCCGCGAAGCGGGAGGATCGCGACGTATTTCACGTACACCACGGGAGCATATCGGCGATGCTGCGCGAGGAGACCGAGGCAGCGCTCCGATCCGGCCCGGGGCCGGCGGTGGCGGCAGCGACGGTGACCCTGGAGCTTGGCATCGACCTTGGCGAGCTGGAGCGGGTCATTCAACTCGGCGCGCCGTACAGCTGCTCCAGCTTCGTGCAGCGTCTGGGCCGCTCCGGCCGCCGAGGCGATCAGGCGTCGGAAATGATGTTCCTCTGTGCAGAGGAAGAGGATGAAGAGGCGCAGCTGCCTGCGCGAATGCCGTGGACGCTGCTGCGGGCGATCGCTGTCATTGAGCTGTACGTCCGCGAGCGCTGGGTAGAGCCGCTGGATTTGCGGCGCAAGCCCGTTGGCGTTCTCTACCATCAGACGATGAGCACGCTCAAAAGCATCGGCGAGGCAAAGCCCGCCGAGCTGGCGCAGGCCGTGCTGACTCTGCCTGTTTTTCGCGGCGTAGAGCCGGAGGAATTCAAGCAGCTGCTGCGGTATTTGCTGCAGACAGATCATATTCAGCAGACAGAGGAAGGCGCCTTAATCATCGGGCTTGGCGGTGAGAAGATCGTAAACAACTTCCGATTCTATGCGGTGTTCAAGGATGACGAAGAGCATGCGGTTTATAACGGCTCTGAGGAGATCGGCAGCATCACAACCGTGCCGCCGCCGGGCTATTGCTTCTCGCTGGCCGGCAAGCTGTGGAAGGTGGAAGAAGTCGACAGCAAGCACAAGGCTGTCTATGTCAAATCCTCCAAGGGCAAGGTGGATACGCTTTGGCTTGGTGCCGGCGGCGACGTCCATACGCGGGTGCTGCACAAAATGCGCCAGGTTCTGCTGGAACAGACGCTGTACCCATACCTGGCTCCCGGTGCAGCCAACCGATTGGAGCGGGCCCGCAGACTGGCCCGGGAGAGCGGGCTGCTGCGCAGTCCGGTTATTCCAGCGGGCGGCGATTCGCTGTTTATTTTGCCGTGGGCTGGAAGCAAGCAATTCCGTACCTTGGAGCGCCTTCTGAAGCATAATCTTGCTGAGCCGATGGGATTGCGTCAAGTTGTCCCGATGGAGCCGTATTATATGGTCGTTTCAGGAAGAGCGACTGCCGAGGAGCTTCTGGCAGGCATACAATCTGAACTATCCGGGGTTACGGATGCGGAGGCTTTGCTGAATGCCGCCGAAGCGCCATACCTGGGCAAGTACGACGAATTCGTGCCTCCTGAGCTGGTGCGGCGTGCTTTTGCTGTAGATGGACTGGATGTGCACGGACTGGCGGCAGCGCTGGCTGCCCATGAATCGACTAAACAGCAATAACCAATTAAGAAGCTCAGACCTCCCGCACCCCAGTCTAGACAAGAGCGATCTAGGACTGGGGTGTTTTGCTGTAGGGGGGCACATATATTTAGAGCAGCACAAATTTAATTAGGGCAGCCCATGCGTTAAGGAAAGGAGCGTAAACATGGAGGAGCAGTGGAGAATTGCTGCTTATGATCCTGAGTGGAGAAGCTTATTTCTAGCGACAGGAATGAAGCTAAGAGAAGCATTAGGTGAACAGGCGCTTCGAATAGATCATGTAGGCTCAACCTCAGTTGCCGGATTAGATGCAAAACCGATCATCGATATCCAAATCTCCGTTACAAATTTCGATGATCTGCAGCTTTTCAAGAAACCGATCGAAGATACTGGATTTACGTTAAGAAAAGACAATTCGGATAAGAGCAAAAGATACTTTCGTGAGTTACCCGGGAGCAGGAGGACACATGTCCACGTCAGGCAGGCCGGAAGCTTCGCCGAGCAGATGACTTTACTTTTCAGAGACTATTTAAGAGAACACAAGGAGGATTGCGTGAGATATGCACATGAAAAACACCGACTCATGGAGCTGTACAAGCAAGAACGTGCCAAGTATGTGGAAGGCAAAGGGCCGATGATATGGAGCATACTGCACAAAGCGCATGCTTGGTCACAGCGGACTGGCTGGAGCCCGGGACCATCTGATTTATAAGAATAGGCTGACACCGCCATTTAAGAGGGAACTAACGGGAGTTCGGTTTTGGCCAGCCTTCGGCCTAATATTAATGCACCCAATGTCTTACGCCAATCGATATGAAGATGTATAATTGTGGAAGTGAGCTCCGGCAACCGTCGCTCCAGCTTAAGACAAGGGCTAGCTGGGGCTTTTATTTTTTATACGGGGAGGCATCTTTGATGAAGAAAGTGCTTGTATTGGGATGTGCAGGCTCCGGCAAATCTACCTTTTCAACACGTTTAGGACATCTCACCGGACTGTCGGTGATTCATCTTGACTCGTTCTATTGGAAGGCAGGCTGGATCGCTGCAACCGAAGAAGAGTGGGATCAGACGATCGAAGAATTACTGAATCATGATGGTTACATTATGGATGGAAATTACTCCAGAACTTTAGATAAGAGGCTTATCGATGCGGACGTCGTATTTTTTTTCGATTTTCCGCGTTTATTATGCATCTATCGGGCAATTAAACGCAGAATTCTCAATCACGGGCGAACGAGAGAGGATATGGCAGCAGGCTGTAAAGAGAAGATCGATTTAGAATTTTTGCGGTGGATTTGGAACTTCAGGACAAGAAGCAGGGGCAAAATATTAGAAACGCTTGATCAAGTAAAAGAACAAAAGCAGGTCATTATTTTTAGAACAACCAAGGAAGTAAAGGAATATTTGGCCTTAATGGAATCGACAAGGGGGAATGCTTGTGCTGGGAGATGATCTGAGGACACAGCTGCTTGTTAGACCTGCGCTGCACGAAGAGGCGCCAATTATTTTGGACTTATGGCAGAATTCGGCTAGATGGCTCAATTCCAAAGGGATCTACCAATGGAGGCCGGAATATTTTAATTTGGAGCAAGTTTTGGAATTTATGAATGATGGATCGGACGTATATCTGGCCGAATGGAACAACGAAATTGTCGGAACTTATATTTTGACCTGGTCAGACCCGTTCATTTGGCAGGAGCTTGATAATTCGGAATCCGGATACATACATAGATTTGCAGTTCATAGGGAATATCGGGGATTAGATATTGGAAAATATCTTTTGAAAAACGCTGAACAGCAGATCAGACTTAAAGGCAAGACATGGATCAGGCTTGACTGCATGGCGGAAAATCCTAGGCTTAATCAATACTACAGAGATTGTGGGTTTCAATATATTCGCAGAATCGATGGAGAGGGTTGGAGTGCTAATTTATATGAAAAGCAGTGAATCAGCAGGTACACGACGGATATTATGAGAGATTCGGCTTGACGTTCAAAGAACTTACCCTCAGGCGGATGGGCAGCATATAAGAATTTATAGATGAAATCGTGCTTTATAACGATAATTCGAATAAGGACGGGTGCAATGAAAAAAATACGGATCGGAGCAATAGTCGTCAGTTTGATTATTGTGTTATTCCTCGGTATTTCGCTGTTTCTAGCCTGCAGGTCAAACGGAGTTTCCAGCCTGAATTTGCATGAGATTAGGAAAATAGCCTGGAAGAGCGTGGAGAAAAATCAATACGATACGATTACGATAAAGTGGGAAGAAGCTAGAGTGGAGCTCATCGAATCTAAAGATAAATGGATCATTCCCATAACGGATGAACAGAAGAAGAAGCTGGAGCAGATCAAGAAAACAGACTCCATATTAATCGCAGTCACATTTAATACAGAACAAGATGGGCTTTTAGGTCCTATTGTTCCTATTATCGATCCCAAAACGATGAAGGTTATCGGTTTTTACCCAAGATTTTAATAATGGAGGAATACTAGTGGCATCCAAACTATTAAGAGTGGGAACGATTTATCTTCCTGTTTCCGATCCTAAGCATTCAGCAAATTGGTTTTGCTCAAATCTAGGAGCGGAATTGGTTTTCTTAGACGAAGGAAATAACCATGCCATCGTTAACCTGGCGCATCAGAGCTTTATTTTGATTCTAAGTGAACGGGGCTTGACTGCTAACTTTCAAACTATTAATGACGGATTGATGTTTCCATTTACATTTGAAGTTAACGGGGAAGAAGAATTGATCCAGCTTCGTCATGAACTCTTCGAAAAAGGCCTGAACGTCGGAGATATCGAAGATAGAGGGCACCCGGGCAAAAATTTCATCATTACGGATCCGGACGGGAACAGATTCGATGTGTGGAGCGAATTGTCCCCGAAATTTAAGGAGAAATACGGCTTTCATTAATCCCAAAAACATTGAAGGCAGGTGCTTCATGAAGCAGAACAAGTATGTCCGCTTGGCTGTGGTTGATGATGCCCAGGCTCTTGCTCAACTTAATCGTGAATTTAATGGCGTTGAGGCTTCCCTCGCCGATATCGAGCGATGTTTGGCTAATTCAAGCGAAATTGTAGCGATCGCGATCCTCAATGATGAACCTGTTGGATTTGCTTGTGGTCAATCTTATCAATCATTTTGCTATCGTGAACTTGCAGGAGAAATCACAGAGCTATATGTCCGAGAAGGAGCAAGGAGACAAGGATTAGCAGCTGAACTCATTCACGCGATTGAAGCAGAGTTGAAACGGCGGGGCGTGATAACAATCAAAGTTCTTACAGGACTGCGCAATGAGGCTGCGATGCAGACCTACACCAAGTCGCATTACGTCAAGAAAAACGAAGTTGTTTTTCAAAAGAATATCTAGCCCTATAAAGGAGTCGTTGAATATGAAAAATGCAGCACTCTTAGTAGTAGACGTCCAAAATGCATTAGTGCAAGCTAAACCTTTTGAAATTGAAGCCGTTATCAGCAATATACAAAGATTAATTTCCACATGCCGTGAAAATAGCGTAGAGGTCATTTATGTCCAGCACGATGATCCCATCGGTGACGAGTTGGAACCTAATACGGAGGGTTGGCAAATTTATAGTGAGATAAGTCCGCTCGCAAATGAAACGGTGATCAATAAAAAATTCAACTCGGCCTTTAAAGGGACAAATTTAAAAGAATATTTGGATAGCAAGGGGATTGAGCAATTAATAATTACAGGGATGCAAACAGAGTATTGTATAGATACAACTCTTAAGGCAGCTTTTGAGCACGGGTTTCAAATGATGATCCCAGAGAAGACAAACACGACCTTCGATAATGGGGATTTATTAGCCGGCGATTTATATCGTTTCTACAATTTTAATATTTTTAAAGGCCGTTTTGGGATCGTAGAAAACATTGAAGATACAATTGGCAGAATCAAAGATAAAGGATGTTAATCAAAAGTGAGGAAATGTAATGAATCAGGATTTTTTAGCTTCGCATATCAAACGGACTAACCGCAACCTGTTTATTTCCATCGTTTTAATTATTCCACTCTTAATTGCTATGATTTTTCTTGGAGGAATAAAGGCAGCATTACAAATGCTTGAATATTTGAACGATGGCGATTGGTTTTATTTCTTTATCGATTTGGGGTCTATTATATGGTTATTGGCAGTGGTTGTGCTTTCAGGATTAGCATTGGTGCTTACTGGCAAGCTTCTAATCAGGATTTTTAAGGTACAATACCACCCAATACATAAAGCGACTGTAATCTACGGCCAGTTTAATGATGTCTCTTATTACATATCCAGCGAGCTATCCCGTCCTGGAACGAAGACATATAAAGAAGTAATTATCATGGAGAATTGGATTATAAAAATCACTACGTTTGGCTTGAACATTCTTAAAATAGCTGATGTGGTATGGGCGTACAATTCAGTTACTAAACATGAGCAGGGTCTTATCGGACCGGGAGTAGTTGCTGCGCCAACCGAGGTGGCAAAAACGTTTAGCGTGATGATTCATTCCAAAAATCCTATTTTACCGAAGATGAGAATTAGCAGGACGCATGAGCTGGACACCGTCGGGCATAGCGAGCAGAATGCGCTTGAAGGGGATCGGAAAAGAAACCTGATACTAAATATTCTAGAAGAGCTGGAGCAAAGGCATCCGAATGCCGTTTATGAGTACTCTAAAGAGCTTGAGGAGCTGTGGACCAAGGATAAAATGCTGTTTATTAGAATTGCCGGATTCACTGTTGACTAGAACTAAATCAAATATGAGTTCAACGCTGGAGCACTTCATATCGAGGGTAAAGCGAATCGATGATTTGCTGGGAATTTATGAATAGGCAGCATGCTATGCTGCCTTCAGATCACAAAAAAACGGCACAGGGTGCCGTGGCTTGAGGTCTGGGTGTAGTACCAAGCAGTCCTTAATCTCTGGGGTTTACGTCGGAATATTCATTGCGGTTTGTATATTCTGCAAATCCAACTGAATTTGCTCGTTTACATTGTAGGGGTGGTACAGATTGCGTTCCATCATGTAAGTGAGGATCATTTCATGAGTATCGATCGCTTCCTCCAGTTGTTTTGCCAACACTGTTTTGATTTCAGGGGTTATACATTCTGTAACGGCCATCGCATAATTTCTAACCCCGCTTTTAGCGTTGATAAGCAAGTCCATCGCAATGACTTCATCCGTTAGCTTATTCATTCCTGTAATATATTCTAAAATTGGATGCATCTTGTTTATCCCCCTTGTTGAGATTTCGACAACAGTCCGTCCAGCTCTTCAAGCTGCCGCGTAGATATTTGAACGTCATGTTCCAGTATTTGCTTCAGCCCAGGATCCGAGACAAGAGCTTGCATCAGCTTGGATTTAGTCATGCAGACTGTTTTAAAGGCTGCTATTTCATGTACTTCTAGCGTTTCGTGTAAGGCGAATGATCCGTTCATTTGATGTCCTCCTGTTTCAAAAAGAGCTCACGGCTTCAATATCACTTTGATGCAATTGTCCGTCTTCGTGTCGAATATTTCGTATCCGCGCTTTGCTTCACTTAGCGGGATCACATGGGTTACGATATCGTCTGGATTTACTTTGCCTGAAGTGATCAGCTCATACATATATGGCATGTAGTGAATGACTGGGGCTTGTCCGGAACGGATGTTGATATTGCGCTGCATGATATCACCAAGAGGGAATCCGTTATAGCGCCCGCCGTACACGCCTGTAATTTGGATCGTTCCACCTTTGCGGACCGCTTGGGAGGCCATGACCACGGGGCTCATCGTCCCGCCCTGCAGCTTCAAGCCGCTGGCCAGGAATTCAAGATCGTTCATTTTTCCATCCATCCCGACCGCATCAATCACGACATCGGCTCCGCCTTGGGTGATCTCTTTGAGATAGCTGCCGACATTTTGCTCATGCTCAAAATTAATCGTTTCCACATTGTTCGTCCGTTTCGCATGCTGCAGGCGGTAATCTACGTAATCGACGGCGATTACCCGCTTTGCTCCTTTTAGCCAGGCAAACTTCTGAGCGAGAAGCCCAATCGGTCCACAGCCCAGCACGACCACCGTGTCCCCATTGTTCACTCCAGCATTATCAACGCTCCAGTATGCCGTCGTCATCGCGTCGGAAATCAAACAAAGCTTCTCATCAGGTTCTTCACAGTTCTCAGGAATCTTGAAATGCGTGAAGTTAGCATAGGGAACGCGCAGATATTCAGCTTGTCCGCCAGGATAGCCGCCAGCTGAATCGGAATAGCCGAAGTAAGCCCCTATTTCCCCGTTCTCGTTGGAATTGTCACATTGGCTCTCCAGCTGGTTCTGACAGTAATAACAATCTCCGCAGGCAATATTAAACGGGATGATGACCCGGTCGCCTTTCTTTAACTTAGTAACGCCAGGGCCGACCTCTTCCACGATCCCCATAGGCTCGTGCCCGATGATATAATTCTCCTTCAGGTTGGGGATCATCCCGTGAATAAGGTGAAGATCCGATCCGCAGATGGCAGTACTGGTCATTCTTATGATCATATCGTCCGGTTTTTCGATTTTGGGATCCGGCACATCTTTGACAGCGATATTTTTAATGCCCTGATAAGTTACGGCTTTCATGCTTGATCCCCCTCCATATGCTGATCTGGCGTCCGATCAAACATCCCAATCCGCCGCGTATCTTCAGGAAATAAATTCATTTGTCCAATCATGACCGAAGTATTCGCCGAAAGCTGATCCAACTGGTATTGCTCATTTAACTCATAAGGATGAAACCACTTTTTGCGTACCATGAGATCAGTAATTTCTTGATGCATCGCGATGCCTTGCCTCAGTTGATTGCGCAGCAGTGCTCTTGCATCCAAGGATACTGTTTCTGTAAGGGCAATTGCGGTATTTCTTACTCCTTCTTTGGCGCGCATAAGGAAATCCATAGCAAAGGTCGTATCGGCCGTTTCTGGCATATTTAAGGCGTTGATCGGATCTAAATAATCATTATTCATAGGCGTTCTCCTTTAATTTAATATAGGAGTGGGGCGGTTTTTAGGAACAGGCGCTTGGAATGGAGCCTTTGCATAGATCGCTTGCAAATCAGCAATGGCTTGCGTGGATTGCTCAACGTCCTTTTGCATTAAGTCTTTAAGCTCTTGGTCAAAAACGAGGCCCTGCATCAGCTTAGACTTGGCCAAGCAGAGTGTTTTGAAATTAAGCATCTCGTGAAGCTCCATTGCTTCATGAGCTGCCAAGGTTTGCATATTCATACGCGATCATGACCTCCGTGTTATTCATTAGGGGTAGCTTCTCCTTAACCTATTTTTGTTATGCAGAAATTAGCCCTAGTGCACACTGCCTGCCCGCTGAGGGGCACAGCCAAGACGTGATTAGATTATTGAACACAATAGATATAGATTTTTGGGAGTTACTCGATGATTGCTGTGCAGCATCCAACATTTAACGAACCTGGTACGACAGTAGCCGAAAGCCTTCTGCACAGTTCTAACGGTTACCTGTGCCGTTAATCCGCGGTTTTTTCACTTTTTGAGATCCAAACGGTTGTATATGCGGCTAATTCTAACGTATCTAATAAGTTAAGATGATTTTTCCACAAATAATGTGGATTACAACCGTTAGAATATCGAAGTGCTCATTTGCGACTAATTAACGGCTTTAGCAACCGTTAGAAATTTGGAATGGTTGTGATTCCTTCCGATCGTCTTTTTTTATGGATATGTTGACTTCTATTGCATAGGAAAGTGATGGGGGAGCATGCTATGTGACATATTCGTATTGTTTTTAAATGAGGGATACCATTGGAAAAGAATCATATTCTGATTGTTGAAGATGAAGAGAAAATCGCCCGATTACTGGAACTAGAGTTAACGTATGAGGGATATCAAATCGGAAAAGCAAATGATGGTATTGAAGGCTTGCGGATGTTCCGTGAACATCCTTGGGATCTAGTGCTGTTGGATGTCATGCTTCCTGGAGTCAGCGGGATTGAGGTGCTTCGCCGCATTCGGTCAGGGGACCAGAGTACTCCGGTTATTTTGCTGACGGCTAAAGATTCCGTTGAGGACAAGGTATCCGGCTTGGATTTAGGCGCAAACGATTATATAACGAAACCGTTTCAAATTGAGGAAGTATTAGCGCGAATCCGGGCAACATTACGGCTGCACCATAAACAAGATCACGTAGACTTAGATCAAGAATGGCTTCAGGTTGCTGATTTAAAAATGAGCGAAGTGACAAGGGAAGTCATAAGGGGCGAGGATTCCATTGAATTGACTCCACGTGAATTTGATCTGCTCGTTTTTTTGATGAAGAACTACCGCCAAGTGCTTAGCAGAGAGCAGCTCCTAAATGGGGTCTGGGGTTATGATTACTATGGCGATACGAATATTGTTGATGTTTATATCCGCTATTTACGCAATAAAATCGACAAGCCCTATGATCTCGCATTAATTCATACCGTTCGGGGCGTAGGTTATGTGCTGAGGGATTCGCGATGAAGCTTAGAAGTAAAATTAATCTGTACACTACCGTTGTTTTTATTTGCCTGCTCATCCTGATCAATGGTGCCATCTATTTCACATTTAGCCGCATGATGTATAGCCATGAATTAGATCGGGCTCAGGAGGAAGCGGTAAAAACGAGCAAGGGAATTCAAGCGGGCTCATCGATTCTTCCAAGTGCATTGCTGCGGGCTTACGTGCCGATAAATGGCATGCTTCGGGTTGTGAAGCCAGATGGTACACCAATTGCTTCGGTGACAGCTGCAGATCAGCAGGAACTTCTTGAACTTCCGATTACATATCACCGTGGAGAGCTCCGCAAAATCATCAAATTTAAAGGAGTGCCGTATGCGTTCATTTCGATGCCTGCGATTTGGACTGCCGGTGAAGTGACTGAACTACAAATCACTGAAAATCTCCAGTCTACAGCAGCGATATTAAAAACACTCCAGGCCGTACTCCTTATTGTTACCTTGGCAGCTACAGTTCCTGTTCTATTATCCATTCGGTTACTGAGTAACTTTATTATCCAGCCCATTTCCTCCATGATCCTTACGATGCGGGAAATACAGCAAAGCGGTCAGTTCAAACGAATTCCTCTTCCCAAACAATCCAAGGATGAACTCTATCAATTAGGAGATACCTTCAATGATATGATGGATCTGCTGGAGGCGAATTATGAGAAGCAGGAACAGTTTGTTGCAGACGCTTCACATGAGTTAAAAACACCGCTAACCGTGATTGAAGCATATGCCAGTCTTTTGAAGCGCAGAGGGAACAAGGATCCAAAGCTGTTCGAAGAATCCATAGAAGCCATACATTCCGAAGCGAAACGTATGATCGACATGACGCAGCAATTGCTAATGCATGCCAGACTGGATGAGAAGTGGAAGGTGGAGATCAAGGACATTTCCTTGCCAGAGTTGATCGAAGCTTCAGTTCGTTCGTTCCGGCAAGGGTATAAGCGGGAAATTTTTTTGGATTTACAATTTGCCGCTATGGTAAGAACGGACCCGCAAAAACTAAAACAATTATTATATATCCTCCTGGATAATGCACATAAATATAGCGAAGCACCTATCCAAGTCATCGTAAGGACAGAACAAGGCAAGGCTCTCATTGAAATTATCGATAGAGGGATCGGTATCCCATCTGCTGAGATGGATAAAGTGTTCGATCGCTTGTATCGGGTAGATAAGGCGAGAACAAGAAGGACTGGCGGATTTGGCCTTGGTCTGCCGCTGGCAAAGGATATTGCAGCCGCAATAGGTGCTGAACTCCGGTTAGACAGTGTTGAAGGTCAAGGTACAACAGCTCAGGTTCGGCTTGATATAGTGAATTCTCTATAAATACTCAGTAAATTCTCAGAGTCACCGTGTAATATTGTTCCCGAGGTGAGATGAATGAGACGAAGTAAATGGAAAAAAATCAGTATTGCTGTAGGAGTGTTGATCCTTTTGGCTCTAGCGTGCTTTCAGTTTGGGAATGTGCTGTCATTGGCCAGTCCTGTATCGGCGGATGAAGCCCGTAAGCTGGTTCAGGAAAAGTATAACGGTAATATTGTTAACGTAACCCAGCGTGATAATAAATATGAAATTACGCTTGAACTGGATACGGGAACATATGTGTTAGAGGTGAATCGAACGACTGGGGGGATTGAAAACCTCACACGAACTAGTCAAAATCATTTGCCAAATTCCAACGAGGAGACAGGAGCCCCCAATAAAGATCAGATTCTGACGAAGGAGGATGCTGCTCGAATCGCTTTACAAAAAGTAAATGGCACGGTAGATGATATTGATCTAGAGCAGTCAGATGGCTTAACTTATTTCCTTGTTGAAGTTGAACGGGAACATACCAAGGATGCGATCGTCCAAATCAATGCCATCTCTGGTGAAGTGATGTCGATTACCTGGGAAGATTAGATGGCCTGAAGCTGCATGCAAATGCCCTTCATCCTAGCGCTTAGAGCTAGTTGAAGGGCATTTTTTAATTTAAATGAGGCAACCGCTCAGCGCTTTCTCATCAATTTCTCAGTTTGTTTTTACGATTATGCTCATTTTCAGAGCTTAAGATATAAGTATCTTCTGAGAGAACATAATAGATTAGGAGGAACTCAAATGTTAAACAATATTAGAATAAAATCCATGTTTAAAAACCAAGTTCATGAACGTAAACAATTTACGCTGCAGTTTAAAGGAAATAGCTATCAAGGGATTTTTCATGAGGGGAAAATTCAGTGGTTTAATCCGCAACCGCAACAAAAGGTAAAAGAAGTTGAATCTAAGGTTCATGAACTGTTGTCAAATCACATTTAAAATCATAGTGAATCGATGTATAATCATGGAAGCAGCCTAAACAACAATGCCTCAGCCTAGAAGATCAGGTTGGGGCTTTTTTGTATACAGTGTAATCATGTAATTACAGCTGCGAGGTGGCCATCCTCACAATAAGGGAACTTTCATAGAGTTATGCATGAAAGAGTATGGAACGATGTAAAGGAATGATGATCATGGACGTTCAAGAACTGGCGATAAAAGCGTGTCAAATGTCGAAGCAATATTTAATACCCGGAATATCCGAGAAAGAATTTGCGGCCAAGTGTGAAGAGATCATGTTCTCTTTAGGTGCAGAGGAACTCTGGTATCCTATGCTTGTCAATTTTAATGCTAACACGGTTTATTGTACGAGGGGAAAGCACCTGCCTTCTGAAGAAGTGATATTGAAGGATAACGATATCGTTTTAGTTGATTTCAGCCCTATGGCTCAGGGAAGATGGGGGGACTACTCCGAGACAGTTATTGTTGGGTATAGTGAGCAGTTTAGTCGATTAGTAGCTGATGCCATGGATATTTTTCAATCGACGTATGCATTTTCGAGACAATCTGATACAATTGGGGAACTTTTTAGATTCTCCAAACACTTAATACAGTCAAAAGGGTACCAACTCTTAGATCCCGGCGGGAATATCGGTCATTCGATTGAGGATTTTGATAACCAGGATAGGCGTATATACATAAGCCTGGAGAATGAGCATGTCAACCTGAGGGGGAAAAAGTGGGCCATTGAGCCGCACATCGGTAAGGATGGATTCGGAGCAAAATTTGAGAACGTGATTCATTTATAATTCGGACCAAATAAAATAGAGGGATGCAATAATAAACTATTCCTTGCTTATGATCCTGATTCGGCAAGGGATTGGCAATGGAATCACAAATCAGGGAGACTAATAATGATCAATTACTTAATAACCAGCTTTTTTCTAACCATGATTATTCATACCGCGGAAACGTTGTCTTATTCTTTAAGGTATGCCGGAGTGAAAATAAACAAAATTGCCGTTGCATTGTCCTTAACGGGTATTATGGTGCTGGTCTCAAGAACGGCAAACTTGATTCAAGCGCCATTAACTGCGAAGTTTATTGATTTTGCCAGGACTGATCCATCATTTAATGTGCTCTATAATCTTAGAATCATCTTGATCGCAGCTTCGGTCGGGACATTTATAGCCATTGTTCTCTTTCCTACGTTTGTGAATATCTGGGCGAGAGTGATCTCGAAGCTGGAGCTTGCGGGTTCGCTGCCGCGGCTCATTTCCAGTGTTACGGTAGCTCAGCTGCGGAATACAAAGCGTTATATCGCTAAACCAACGTTTCGTTTACAGGAGTTTCGCTATTTGGGTGTTTCCAAGCGATTTATATTCTTAAATATTATCGTAACGGCAATTTACACCGTGGGCGTGCTCTCCTCCTTGTATGCGGCCCACCTGGTACCTGAATTAAGCACGATGGCGTCGCAATCCTCCGGTTTGATTAATGGAATCGCGACGATCCTGTTAACTATATTCATAGACCCCCAGGTAGGATTGATCACGGATCGGGCCCTTAACCAGGAAGAGTATAAAGAGCAGCTGGGGAAAATATACATGCTGCTGATGACATCGCGTTTCTTAGGGACGTTGGCTGCGCAAACATTACTCCTTCCAGCATCCTATTTTATATGCAAGGTCATTCAAATCATTTAGCAAGCGTTCATTAAATACAGCAGAAATAAATATTTAATGACACCCCTGAATTTATTGATGTAGCCATGCTTGCGATACTGCACAATGAGAAACGGCAGCGTAAATAAGAACGCGGCAAAAGGGAAGGCTAAAAAAGCGTACTTGATCGGAAACAGATAGGATTGAAGCATAAGACAACTGCCAATGATGTAATTTAGAATTACGATTTGTACGAATATCATCTCCTGCCAGCTTGTATAATATTTAGCTTTTTAGTAACAACTTCAACGATAAAAACGGGGCTGTCCGAAATTGAATTCATTCATTCGGAACAGCCCCATCTCTTTGGAATCACAAGGACAATGCATTAGTGCCGCTTGGCTTTTGATAGAGAATATGCCTGTCGGCTTTATTTCACAGTAACTGTTAAAATATCGCTTTTCGTGATACCGCTGCTGTTTTCCAGTTCTACCTGGTACTTATATTCACCGGCAGTTTTGCCTTCGATCATAGTCACCGCATATTGTGCGTGCGGAGTAGTAGCGATGAGATCCTGGGTATCAATAAGAACGCCGTTCTCGTACAGGCGATAGACGGTGGCGTTCGTGCCCCACCATAAATTCATCGTCAGCTGATAGCTGCCGTCGCCGTCCCAATTATCGTCAGACAGTACCGGTTTGGCCGGGGCAGCATGTTTAACGGTAACGGTTCGGGCTTCACAGGCGGTCGTGCCAAATTTATTGATGAGTTCGCAGGTATAGGTATAGGTATAGGTGCCGTTCGGCCGCCCCGTAATTTCCGTAGAAGCTATCTGTGCGGAGGGAGAATCGTCCGCCAGCTTCTGCGTATCGATCAGCTGCCCGTTCTCGTAGAGCTTATACTCGCTGCCGTTATTACCCCACCACATGTTCATGGTAATGGTATAGTCGCCGTCTAGCAGGCCAGTGTCGTATCCGTTATTATCGGTTAATGCCGGCTTGCCTGGAGCCCCAGTAGCTTTAATCGGCTCCTCCGGTTCATTAGGCGCCCCTACATAAGTGATCAGCGGGGCTTTAGGCTGCTCCATGCCTTCGCCCAGGAAGAAGCCCGGATGCGGCGGCTGGTTGTAGCCAACGTTCTGCCAGGCGACCGCGAGGCGGTATACTGGATCATGCATCAAAGTACGAAGCTTGTATTCCGTCGGATCTACGGTGGTGTAGACGCGAAGCTCCGTACTATCTTCGGATCGCCAGATGACCTCTTCCCGCCAGTCGCCGAACAGATCGGCCTGCAGCGCCGGATTTCCTTTCGTGTAGTTGTTGGATAAGGTGCCTTCAGCCGTCAGCAGGTTCATGGTCGTTTTATTTTGGTAATCCCATTTATCGATCGTACCTGTACCCGTCTTCGTTTCGGTATTCCATTTGTGGTCGAGCAGCTCGCGCAGCAGGTCGCCGTCCCACCAAATTGCAAAGTTGGCGGAGGACGGGATTTTCTCGCTAATTAACTCGCCTCGTGCGCTATAGAGGCCCGTAATCGGAATATGCTCCTCATTCGTAATTGTCGACGCCCATGCTTCCTCTCCTGGATAATTCGGATCGATATCGGCAGTCATGCCTCTACCTGTATCCTTGCCCGTAAATACGCCCCAGAGGATTTCGCCGGTGGCTGCATCATGCATCTCCAGTCCGAACTTGGCGCCCGTGCTCTCATGAACCCCGAATACCTCAAGTCCAGGGCGGGTCGGGTCAAGATCTCCGAAGTGCAGGGCATCGCCATGGCCAAGCTCCGTGCTGTACAGAATCTGGCCATCATCATCAATCGTAATGGCGCCAAAAATGATTTCATCCTTGCCGTCATTGTCCACATCGCCGACCGACAGATTGTGGTTGCCTTGGCCGACATAGCTTCCGTTGCCTTCATCATTCGTATCAAAACGCCATTGCTTCGTTAACTGGCCATCCTTGAAGCTGTATGCAACCAGAACGGTACGGGTATAGTAGCCCCGGCTGAAAATAACACTCGGATGCTCTCCGTCCAAATAGGCCACAGCGGCCAGGAAGCGGTCAACCCGGTTGCCGTACGTGTCGCCCCATGCCCCCACATCTCCGCGCGGCGGGTCATAGGGGACGGTAGACAATTCAGCGCCGGTCTCGCCGTCAAATACGGTGAGGAACTCGTCGCCGAGAAGTACGTAGCCTGTGCTGTTCCGGTGATCCTTAGAGGCGTCGCCGATGATCTTGCCTTGGCCGTCGACCGTTCCGTCAGCCGTCTTCAGTACGACTTCAGCTTTGCCGTCCCCGTCCAGGTCGTATACTAGGAACGGGGAATAATGAGCTCCGGCCCGAATGTTATGACCAAGATTAATGCGCCACAGCTGCGTTCCATCCAGCTTGTATGCATCCAAATAGACGTTTCCGGTATAGCCGCTCTGCGAATTATCCTTGGCATTGGAAGGCGACCACATCAGGACGATTTCATAAGCACCGTCCCCATCCAGATCGCCGATGCTGGCATCGTTGGCAGTGTACGTATAAGGCTGGCCGTCCTTCGTATAAGCATCAGCCGGTTTTTGCAGCGGAATTGACAGATACTGCTGCTGCCATACGCCGAACTCATCGGTGGCATCCTTTTCATTACCGCCGGTGACCGTCGTTATTATATATTTGGAATGTTCCTTTCCCTGCATATCCACGAAATTCGTGCTGCTTGCGATCGGCTCTTTGTTTACTTTGATGCCGTCGCGATAAATGTTGAATGCGATATTGTCCGGATCCAGTCCAAGCATTCTCCACCCGATGTAGTTGCCGTCCTTCGTCTTTACCGCCACAGGAGCCCGGTCCAAATACTCCATCTCGCGGTACAAAGTCGTTACCGCCTCGGTCTCAAGCATTTCCGACATCCCGGAGATACCTCCAGCATTAACTGATGCAACTTTATAGTAATAAGGGATGGTCGTAAGCACGGCCGGGTCCGTGTAAGAGTTTGTTTTAGTTTTCCCAGTAAGCGTGTATTCGCCGTCCGGTCTGGTTGAGCGATAGACATTATAGAACCGGGCCTCTTTCACGGTATCCCAGGCGATGGTCACATCATTTTTATGGATCGCCTGAACGGTAAGTGCAGCAGGCACCGGAGCCAGCGGCTGGCTGGGATCGATCATGGTTACAGTTATTCCGTTCGATGGCACGGATTCAAATCCGCCATGGTCCATTGAAGTTACGCTATAAACATAGGTCAAGCCTACATCCGCCGTTGTATCGGTAAATGAGGTGTCGGTCGTTTCCCCGATCAGCTCGGGATGGGCAGATCCTTCGGTTTGGCGGTAAACCAGGTATTTAGCCGTATCTGTTGCGCTTGCCAGCCAGGTTAGCTTGGCGGTGACCGGATCGTTCGCCAGCTGCAGCTCATCCAACTGGAGCGAATCCGGCGCAAGCAGTATAGGCGTGATCTCCAGACCGTTGAGATGAGCCGTTTGTCCGCTGAAGACGAGATTCATTTGCCCGTCGGTCACTGCAATCTGATGGAAGACCTTCTCGGCGATATTTTCTTTGCCGGAGGAGACGGTGCCATAATCTTTTCCTTCGATATTGACATTGGTTCTTGTCGAGCCGATCCAATCTCCGGTATATGTTTTGACGGAGTAGGAGCCGTTCGGCACATCGACCTTGAATTCATAGCTTCCGCCAAAATAAATGACGAAATCCCGGCGCAGGGCATCGGTTGCACTTCCGCGATCCCGATCGTCCATGCCTGCACTTGAAGTTAGCCCGTAACCAAGCTCTGGCGTATACAGCGTTTGGCGAGTTACCTCTGTATAGCCTTCGGCTACCGGGGCACCAACTGGACCGAAATCGTACTTATATTGGGCAGATTTCGTTCCAATGCGGATTTCATCTGAGGGCTCGGATTCTCCTCGCCCATTAACGGCGGTAACGCGAACGGTATAGCCAGTCCCCTCTGTCATGCCGCTGATCGTAATAGAGGGAATGGTGGAGGTACCGATCATCTTGTAGGCTGATTCCGGCTCCGTGGCCAGCTTGCGGTAAACCTTGTAGATTTCTGCAGTTTCAACCGCGTTCCATTTCAGGACCGCACCTGCATTGCTAATGCTGCCCGCTGTCAGCCCCTGCGGTTTGGCCGGCACATGATCAGGCTGCGCGATCTCTTTTACATATTCCGAAAGCGGCATGAATCCAAGCTGCTGTATTCCGCTAGCAACAAGTCTGGCGATTTGGATTGCGCCGTATTCCTGGAAGTGGGTGTCGTCTGCGGAACCGTTAGGGAAGGCCTGGTAGACGCCTGGATCAACGTGCAGGAAAACGGAACGCGCGGCTTCCGGACCAATGGAGTCGTAGTATGCAACACTTGACGCGCTTAAGTCGACGAGCTCCACATCAAGCTCATGTGCAACTTCCTTCATCGATTTCACGTATTCCGGGAAGCTGACATTGAACTTGCCTGTAGCTGCATTGAAATCCCTCCGGCCGACAGGGGTAATCAAGATAGGCGTAGCCCCGCGCTGTCTCGCGCCAAGAACATAGGATTTCAGATAGGTTTTGAAATCCTCGGGCGAGGTATAACGCTCCGGTCGGCTAATCGTTGCGTCGTTATGGCCAAATTGGACAAGCAAATAATCGCCGGGTTTGATGACCCGCAATATTTCATCCAGCCTGCCCTCATATACAAAAGACCTTGAGCTGCGGCCGCCGATCGCGCGATTATCGATGAGGACATCGTCTGTAAAATACCGGCCGATCATTTGCCCCCAGCCTGCCTGCGGCTGCCAATAAGGGTCATAGGTCTGAACCGTGGAATCGCTGGCGAGAAAAACGACCGGCCGGTCGCCCGGCTCGCGCTCCGGCTGCTTACGGATGACAAGTGCATTGATATTCGGGGCCGAACCGGTAAAGTCCAAGTTCAACTGTCCATCAATCAAGGCGATATCAAAATCCATCTCCAAAAATTGCCCAGCCAGCTTGGCTGTTGGCTGCACCTTCTGAATCGTCTCCGCTGTGATGGCGATATCCGTCGGTCCGCTCTCGTCGCCCGCGATTAATGAGACCGTGTAGTCGCCACTCGGGAGATCAACTATAAACGCTGTATCTCTAGGAATAGCGAAATCGGATTTCAGCGGGTGGGATGTGCCCCGATCCTGCTCGGAAACCTGGGATGGGTCGGCGAAGCCGTAACCCCGTTCTTGAGAGTAGGGGGTAGCAGCAGTGACCTTCATGTAACCGCTTGCAACTTCACCGGGACCAAAATCAAAGCGAACTTCATCGTTAGCCAGCATGGGAACTGGATCGTCATAGACAGCGCTTGTGACTGTCTCCGGTAAGGGATTGAGGGCTTCAGGCTCCATTGCCTGCGCAATTGACCCGAAGGGGAGTATAGTGCTGAAGAGCATAACCATAATTAAAAAAACAAGGAAAGATTGTTTATGAACATTGCTTTGCATAATTGCCATACCCTCTTTCTAATTAATATAGTAAGTCTCCAGAAAGGTGTAAGCGATTACAAATAAATTAGAAATAACGACAGTTATTTCTTGTCAATAATAATTATCCCCCTTTCACCCGTGATTTTTGAAATATTTGCTAATTACATTTAAGATCATAGCATTTTTATTTGACCATAAAGGTTCACGAAACAGTTATTTTTCCTTGAAAATCAGACTTTTTGGCATATGGGCTGCATTTAGCCGATGCATAAAATGGCTTGCTCATCCGCATCCTACAATTGGACTATATAAGCAAAGAAGGGGGGCAGAATGCGAAATGAGCAAGGAGAAACAAGGCCTTAGCAAATATGAAGTGCAGCGGAATTCGCTGAATAAGATGCCGGTTCCAGACAAGGATAGAGAAGAGTTTGCCAAGGAAATGGTCGAAGACGCCAAAGCGGCGTTTGGGCAAGAACATGCCGACAATAAGGAATAATTTGTCTCGAATCGGGGATATGAAGGGTGCCTTGACGGTTATTTAACCGCAGGCACCCTTGTTGGCGTAGCCATCTTTTTCATGAACGAAGGAAGGAATTGGACATCGGAGCTCCGAATAATAGGGTAAACAGAAGCATGCATATAAGGAGAAATTTGTTGTGGAGTTTACAGTTCAGCTGCTCAAAAATATGAAGGATGCCCCGTTCGAATTATTACTGCTTGCCGATCCCTCTAAACGGAATGTGCAGGAATATTTGCAGAGAGGCCGATGCTATATTGCTGCAAACAGGCTAGAAACGATCGGCGTATTCGTATTGCTATGGACGCGTCCAGGGACAATGGAAATCGTGAATATTGCCGTACGCGAGGAGTATCAGGGCCAGGGTATCGGCAAGCAGCTCGTCTTGCGTGCGATCGGTGAAGCCATAGAACAACATGCGAGGACGGTCGAAATCGGCACGGGAAATTCGAGCTTGAGCCAACTGGGGTTATATCAGAAATGCGGATTCAGAATTACGGGAGTGGATCGTGATTTCTTTATCCGGCATTATGATGAGGCGATCTTTGAGAACGGAATACCGTGCAGGGACATGATCAGGTTAAGTTACGATATACCAGAAACGGAAGGCAGGTAACAAGACAATTGCTAGTTCATAGAATGCCCCGAGGATGAAGCTTGGGGGCCGGTTCAAGTAAATGATCCTATGAATGAAAGAAAGAGAAACCCTTTGGTCGGATGACCCAAGGGTTTCTGGTGTATGCAGCGGCCGCTCAGCCGCCGGTTAATTCACTTTCGTAAACAGCCATTTCTGGGCATCCGTGCCGTTATCAGTCCACTGCTGAACCGCCGCGCCGTCGGCCGCCGATGCGCTGGCCACATCCATGACCAGGCCGCTAGCTTTGGATACCAGCTTATAGTATCCTCCACCGGCATCGACCAGCATCCACCGCTGGGCATTGGTTCCATTATCGGTCCACTGCTGCAGCTGCACGCCGCTAGCGGTACTGGAGCTTGGCACGTCCAGCACTTTGCCGCTATGCATGGCGGTCAGCTTATAATACCCATCTCCCGTGCTTTCTACTTTGAAGCGCTGATTGCTCGCGCTGTAATTGGTCCATTGCTGCATTTTGGCGCCATCCGCTGTGGAGACGTCCACGACATCCAGCACCTTGCCGCTCGCTTTGGAGGTCAGCGTATATACGCCGCCGCTAACGATGTTTGGCGCACTTGCAGCTTGATATACACGTACATAATCGACCAGCATTTGTGCCGGGAATGGCGTTGAAGCATTAGGGCTTCCCGGCCAGTTGCCGCCGACGGCCATATTCAGCAGAATGAAGAACGGCTTCTGGAATTCCTCCGTATTTCCGGTGCCGTTGGCAATATAGAACTCGTTAAATTGGACACCGTCCACAAACCAGCGAATGTAGTTCGGATCCCATTCAATGCTGTACGTATGGAATTGGGAGAAGTCCAAATTTCCCGACGTGCGCCCGTATTCCGCATGGCCATTCGCATCCCAATGCACAGTCCCGTTCACGAAGGAGTTGTTGTTGACCCGTTCCATGATATCGATTTCACCGGATTTAGGCCAACCGACCGTCGTAATGTTGGAGCCAAGCATCCAGAATGCCGGCCACAGGCCTTGTCCGGAAGGAAGCTTGATTCTGGCTTCGACTTTACCGTAGGTAAAGTTCTTCAGGCCTTGGGTTTTGATCCGGGCAGAGGTATAATTCATGCCGCCGTAGGATTCCCTCTGAGCGGTAATGACAAGATTACCTCCCGTCACCTGAAGGTTCTGCGGGCGGTTCGTATAGTACTGCAGTTCATTGTTGCCCCAGCCCCCGCTGCCGGTGCCGATTTCGGCCGTCCAGTTGGCGGAGTTCAGGGAATTGCCGTCAAATTCGTCACTCCATACTAGATTCCAGTTGGGTGCAGCGCTAGTAGTTCCGGTGGGCACGAAAGAAATCAGAAGAGTAAACAGCAGAAAGAGATACAATAATTTCCCGCGTTTCAACATGATTTTTCGCTCCTTTATAGAAGTTAGTCTTGCAGGATTGCTTACACGCTGCGCTTGCGTGCAATACCACTAAACCGGTTTCGATTTATTAAATGATAACGCTATCATTACTTTCCATTATACTGGTAAATTGGTAGTAAATACAACTAAAATCTCTACATTAAGGACGAATATATATTAATATGAGAAAATAAGGCTCAGTAGAGCCGAGGCTAAATGGTTTGCGCGTTCTTACGGACCCTGGCTCAGCTATTTTGCAAAAAAGTCGCTTTTTCTGAACCTAACGGACACAGCGGACCCTATTTTCATATAATCGATGGGTTCAATGTTGATTTTAACTAAATAGCTTCCAGTGTGTCCGTTAGCGCGCTGATTCCGTTTAAAACAGGTAAATAACGAATCTCCTGTCCGTTAGAAATATGGCATTAGCGCTATGCCTGCCTTAGCCGTCTAGAGTCAATCTTAACTTATTCATAACCCTTTCTGTTTATCTTCAGGATAAAATAAGATGCGTTACCGGTATGTTTAAGTTTGGAGGATTTATAGAAATGAGTGACACAGGCAAGTCTCGGAGAAGAAGATGGATATGGATGCTGGGCATCCCTCTGGCGATTATATTACTGCTGGGGATAAGCTATTACGGGTATTCTTTCGTTCATTTTGGACAACAAATTCAGAAGAAGAATGAACAGACGGGCGGGCATGAACAACAACAGCCTGACGAATATGTCCTTCCGGTATGGGAAGGGAAAGAGCGGCTGAACATACTGCTGCTCGGCGGGGACGGGAGACTAGACGAGGATCCCGGGCGTTCGGATACGATCATGGTCGCTTCAATCGATCCTGTCTCGAAGACGGTGCATTTGTTCTCGATTTTGCGGGATACGTATGTCGAGATTCCCGGCCATGGGAAGAATCGCATCAACACCGCGCTTGCTTTTGGCGGGAAAGAAGGGCCGGAACTGGCTAGTCAGGCTGTGGGAGATTTGCTGGGCATCCCGATTCAGTATTACGTTTTTGTGGAGTTTGAAAGCTTCATTCAGCTGATCGATGCGATCGGAGGGGTAGACTTCTATGTTGAAAAAGATATGAAGTATACCGATACGGCGGATAAATCGCATTACCAGATCGATTTGAAGGAAGGGATGCAGCATCTTGACGGGAACAAGGCGCTGCAATATGTGAGGTTCCGTAAAGATGCTCTTTCAGACTATGCACGGACAGAGCGCCAGCGTGAGTTCTTGAAGGCCGTCGCCAAGAAAATGCAAAATGTCACGACCCTCGTGAATCTGCCGCAGATTTTAAATCAAATCGCTCCTTATGTGCAGACGAATATGGATTCTAGGACGATGCTGAAGCTGGCCGGATTATGCTATAAGATCAATCAGGACTCCATCCACTCCAGTCAGCTGCCGCCGCTGGACATGCTGCGGGAAGAGAAGATCAAAGGCGCGTCCGTCATAACCGTAGATCAAAACCGTCTGCAGAAATATGTCGAGGAGCTCTTATCCTCCAGTTCGGCAGCGGCTGAACAGCATGATCAATAAGGACGAGGGGATATCGCTTTGAGTAACATCAAACCAAGAGGCAGACCGGATTTTATTCTGCTTATTCTAACGATTTTGCTCGTGGGCTTTGGGCTCATTATGGTCTTTAGCGCCAGCTCCACTTTGGCTGTTTATAAGCATCAGGAGGCTATGTTTTACATATACAGGCAAGGCTTATTTGCAGCGATCGGTCTGTTCCTTATGCTGTTCTTGATGGGGATTCCTTTTATACGCTGGAAAAAAATCGCGCCGATTCTGCTGCTTTTTACATTGATTCTACTCATTCTGGTGCTGATTATCGGAACTTCGGTCAATGGCGCCAAAAGGTGGATTGTGCTCGGCAGCTTCAATCTCCAGCCGTCCGAGTGGGCGAAGCTCTCCTTGATCCTATACCTAGCGGCACTCATTAGCAATAAGGGCGAGCGAATCAGAGACTTCAAAAAAGGACTTCTGCCGATCCTCGTCGTAGCCGGCATAGTTATCCTATTGGTCATGCTCCAGCCAGACTTCGGCACGATGTCCCTGATTTGCATCATTACGCTGTCCTGCATGATCGTCGGAGGAGCCAATCTGCGCCATATTTTGCTGCTTGGGTTAGGCGCTTTGCCGTTTTTGACCTTTATGGCCATAAGCAAAAGTTATCGCATTCAGCGGCTTACGTCATTTTTAAACCCGCTTGCCGATCCTTCAAATACGGGATATCAAGTCTTGCAGTCGTTTATGGCTTTAGGCCATGGCGGATTGACGGGAACCGGGCTGGGAGGAAGCGTTCAAAAGCTGCAATATTTGCCCGAAGCGCATACCGATTTTATATTTGCCATTATCGGCGAAGAGTTTGGTTTTACCGGCTCTTCCCTGTTTATCGTACTGTTCTTTTGGTTACTGTCTCGGGGATTCCTTATCGCTTTGAAGAGCAAGGATTTATTTGGGTTGATTGCAGGCATGGGCATAGTCATCATGATCTTCACTCAATTTGCGCTTAATGCAGGGGCAGTGGTGGGCATTCTGCCAGTGACCGGCGTGCCGCTTCCTTTTATCAGCTATGGCGGGTCTGCTCTGCTTACAAATATGGCTGCCGTGGGCTTATTACTCAGCATATCCCGCCAGAATAATCGGCTTCTTGCTGAGCAGCAGCTTTGATATATAATAGAAGAAGCTCAAGCCAGATGTATGCCTCAGCCTTAGATAAGAGCGTCTATGGGCTGGGGCTTTTTTATTACAAGCTATTTTTGATTTTGGCGGGGAATAAAGTAGGCACAAATAATGACAGCACAATAACAGATGGGTGTGAGGATATGCTGAACTCTTATGGAGAATTATGCACAGAGGTGTATGAACTGAGCAAGCCTGTGGGATATTCATTTGGCGACATTGAATATTATGCCGAGCGATTGCAAGGAATTTCGGGGAAAATACTAGAGGTAGCCTGCGGGTCAGGCCGAGTTCTGATTCCATTGCTTGAGTCGGGTCTTCAGGTAGAAGGGATAGATAACTCGCCGTATATGCTTGAATCATGCAAGAAGAAATGCGCCGAGCTGGGGATACAGCCCACTTTGTTTGTAGGCGACATGCGACAGTTTCATCTGGAAGATGCTTATGAAGCGATTATGATTCCAGGAGGCTCTTTACAATTAATAGAATCGAGAGAGGATCTCGTCGCTGCGTTGAAATGCTGCTATGAGCACCTGGAAGATGGAGGCGTATTTATTGCGGATATTTTCCTGGAGACGGATTTTGAAATGAATACGGTGAAGACGCGTTTATGGGAAACGGAGAAGGAAGAAATCATTACATTAGAAGAGAAGCGAATCGAGCTAAATTTAATCGAGCAGAGAACGGTGTCGCTCTTAAAGTACGAGAAATGGCAGGATGGGCGTTTGATCCAGTCGGAACTTCAGCGATTTCCTGTGAGATGGTACGGCGTTTATGAGTTTAGCATGATGCTTGAAAAAGCGGGGTTCAGCGACATTGTCATTTCCGGAAATTATGAATATGGCATTGCTCCTCAGCATGCGGATCATATGATTACTTTTGAAGCAAGAAAGAAATTTTAATCTCGATGAAATAGGATGTGAAAAGAGCCATGTCAAATCATGATCAAATTTATTTATCTCAAGCCGCTGCTTATGAAGCGATGATCAGCAGGCAGCCTGATCTATCTGAAATCGTCCGGCAAATCCGGCCTTATAGAAATTTGGACGTGCTTGATTTGGGAGCGGGCTCTGGAAGACTGGCCTCATTTCTCGCCCCCGAAGCCAAAACGCTCATATGCACCGACGCATCCCGGCCTATGCTCGATATTTTGGACCGCAAATTAACAGAGCAGAATTACGTCCGCAATTGGATTACTCTAGAGGCGGATCACAGATCGCTGCCTGTGCCCGACTCCTCCAGAGACATAGTGGTGTCGGGGTGGAGCATTTGTTACCTTGCGAGCTCGAATCAACCGGAATGGGAGGCGCATTTGGAAAGGATCATTGCAGAGCTGCAGCGCGTTCTAAGACCCGACGGGACAATCATTATATTTGAAACGATGGGTACAGGAACGGAAACGCCCGACCCGCCGGAATTCCTGACTTCCTACTATTCCCTGCTGGAGAAGAAGTACGGCTTCCAGCATCAATGGGTCAGGGCGGACTATAGGTTTGCGTCCGTGGAAGAGGCGATCGAGCATACTGAATTTTTCTTTGGCGAGGAGCTGGCCGCGCGGATCAGGAGCAATGGCTGGTCAACCCTGCCGGAATGCGCCGGAGTATGGTGGAAGCAGTTGGGAAGCCTGGATAAGGAGATGTAGAGATGGCTGAATTTATCGCTGCCGAAATTAGCAATTCGATGGGGGAGTTCAATGAGCTGAACTCTTATGTACTGGACATTCAGAAGCAGATAAAATGCACGGCGGCGGCAGTTTTTGTAATACAAGACGACCGTTTGGTCAACGAGTGGTATTCGGGAAGACATAGCGAATCTGCATCTTCCCGAGCGGTAGATGCCCGGACACAGTTTAACGTTGCCTCCGTAAGGAAAACTTATCTTGCTTTTGCGATTAGCCTGCTGATTGAGAAGGGATTGATTCGGCGAATCGATGATGACATAAGCAGTTATGCGAATGTGGCTGCGGAGGCTGTTAAGGGAATAACGATCCGCCATTGCTTGACTCATACGCATGGATTAGAGCTTCAAGAAGGGGAACTGACCCGCTCTTTTTTACCCGGTGAGAACTGGGCTTATAATAACAACGGCATTGCTCTTCTGACGGAGATGGTGAGAGATTTAACGGGCAAGCCGCTCGCCGAGTTTTTGCAGAAGGAATTGTTTGCACCAATTGGACTGGCAGAGACCGGATGGCGGACGGAGTGCCACGAGCATTTGATTTATAATTACTATCAGGACAAAAATAACTGGGTTGGGCCGAACGATAGCCCTGCCGGGGAACAGAGCAACCTTTTTGTAAGCGCTCGCGAACTCGCAATTTGGGGAAATCTGCATCTTAACCAAGGCAAATTCCGGGGAGAGCAAGTTTTTCCGCAATCGATTTTTGACCGGATCACCAGCATACAGACGCCTGCCGCGTTAGCGCCGCATTTGCCGAGGCAGGGTTTCATTTGGTGGCTGCAGAGCGTCACTCCTTTGAATCAAATAGGCGAGAGAGTACCGGCAGGCTCATTCCAGGTTCTGGGGATCACCGGCTGTACTTGTCTAGTAATACCCAAACATAGAGCTGTAGCTGTACGAATGTATAATGCATTAAGCAATCCAGAGGGATATGATTACCTGCAGGATATCCGGCAATTTGGCGATCTGGTGGCGGAAGCTCTACAAGGAAGCTAAAAACCTGAATTCCTGTATTTGGACCAAACATAGTAGTAAATATCCTTATCCATTTACCTTGAGGTGAATGGATATTTTTTTCGTACCAATAACATTAACATGTACCCGATTCCTCAAGGTATGGAAGATCTTCTATTGCCACCGTTGGCAAGGATTGGTTAAAATAGAACGTATGATATTGAGAATCATTTTCAATTGGAAGATGATTCTTTTATTTTAAGGAGGAATTTTTATGGACTCAGATGATTTATTTTCATATACAGTAGGTTCGCTCAGGGATGAACCCAGTGCCAAGAAAGAACTGTCTGAGATAAAGCAATACATGGAAGAACATTTTCACGAGCCGTTAACGATTGCTCAATTGGCCGAGATGGCGAACGTCAGCCCGAAGTATTTCGTCGATCTGTTCAAGAAGAGCTTCGGAAAGAGCGCTATGAAATATTTATCCGAGCTGCGCATCAATCAGGCCAAGCGCTATTTGCTCTCAGGGGAAGGGCAGCTGAGGCTGCGGGATATTGCACAAATGGTAGGATACAGCGATGAATTTTACTTTAGCCGTAAATTTAAAAAAGAGGTGGGCATCTCCCCCTCTGACTACATTAAGCGAGCGAGGCTGCGAATCGCGGCATGTTCTCCTGAGATCGCCGGCTTGCTGCTGGCTCTGGACATTATCCCGGTGGCTGCCCCTCTGGATCCCAAATGGACGGCCTATTATTACAATGATTACCGGATGAAGATTACATCCCATCTACAGCTTTTGGAACCTTACAATCAGTTGGCATTTGCAGCCAATATGGAGAAACTGGCCGGACTTCGTCCTGATGCGATTATCGGAACTGACCTCCTCGCAAGGAGCGAGCAGGCTAAGCTCAGCAGCATCGCGGAGACCTACTTTGTACCTGTGGAGCACTGCGGATGGCGGGAGCAGCTCCGTTTGCTTGCCCGTTTTTTGGAGAGGGAGGAGAAAGCGGAGCAGTGGATCGGGCAGTATGAATTAAAAGTCCAGGCAGCGAGAACCGAGATCAATCGAACGTTAGGCAGTGACAGCATCCTGGTACTGCGAATTTACGGAGATTGCATCCATACGTATTGGAACCGCGGAATACTAGATGTGCTGGCCCGGGACTTGCAAATAGAACTGGCTTGCTCTGCCTCTATGCCAGGCCATCGGCAGCTTACGCTTGAGGAGCTGGAGGCTATTAATCCGAGCTGGATCCTGGCCGTCGTATGTGCGGAGTCCGCTTCCCGTTCCCACTGGCTCTCTCTGCAGCATTCCAGACAGTGGAGGCAATTGCAGGCCGTACAGAACGGCCAAGTGCATCTGATTCCATCTGACCCCTGGTTTGAATACTCGGCGATTTCCGTAAACCGCATGCTGGATGAGGCGCTGCTCATGTTTACAGGAAAATGTCCATACCGTTTGCAGGATACTGTCCATGGTACTAACCAGGGAAGATGATCTATAATCATTCTCAATGATAATCATTATCATGTGAGAGGGGAAGCCAAGTTGAAAGTGAGCACTAGGACAGGAAAGAGAATTAAACCGCATTATTTAATGCTGCTATGCCTTGCGCTGGCAGGAAGCATGCTTGCCGCCTGCGGGACGGATTCCGTCCAAAATGCATCGGGGCAGGTGGGGACAAATCAGGGAGCGGCCGAGGTTCCCCGAACCGGGGGGAATGCTCAGGAGGGGCCGCAGGGCGAGCAAACGTTCAAGGACGATCTCGGCCATGAAATTCAAATATCCGGACAGCCGGAGCGCGTATTTGCGCCCTATCTGGAAGATTCGCTGCTTAAGCTTGGGATCAAGCCGGTAGCGCAATGGTCGAATGGAAATCTGGGCCATAGCTATTTACAGGAGGAGCTGCAGGATGTGCCGAAGCTTGATTTTTCGGGCGGCGCACCGTCTTCGGAGGTGCTGCTCTCATACAATCCAGACCTGATCATCCTGCATACGTCCAACTATGCCGGCGACGGCGTGTATGAGAATTACTCCAAAATCGCGCCAACCTACGTATTCAACAACGCAGCAGGCGACGTAGAGAAATCCCTCGAGACATTGGGACAGCTCGTAGGGAAGACCGAGGAGGCCAAGCAAGCACTGGCGTCTTATCACCAAAAGGTCGGCGAGGCCAAGGCAGCCATTGAGAAGAAAGCAGCCGGCAAAAAAGTAGCGGTTATCCGTTTCGCCGCCAAAGGTGTGAGCGTGATGGGCGGCAATTATTTGTGCGGATACGTCTTGAATCAGCATTTGGGCATCGAAATGACCAAGCTGACCGAGAACGAGAACAGCCTGAATTTATCGCTGGAGATCTTGCCGGAACTGGATGCGGACTATATCTTCGTAATCAATGCCTATGGACAAGGGACAGACCGCATGAAGGAGATGACGGAAAGCAGCATTTGGAAGGGCATTCCTGCCGTACAGCAAGGCCATGTATATGAAGTGAACGATGAATATTGGCTGGGAAGCGGACTCATTGCTTATGAGAAAATTATCGACGATACAGTCAAGCTGATGGCTGAATAACGGAAATAAAGGTGGATCAAGAGGAAATGGCTGACGGCAAACAAATGGTCATTCCCCGTACAGCAGAATGGCTTATGCATTCGCGCGTGGAAGGCCGCAAGTATCGAATTATGGTGAGTATGCCTTCCGAGCCCCCTCCCCCTTCGGGATATCCGGTATTTTACGTGCTGGACGCCAATTCCGTATTCGGCACGATGGCCGAAACCGCACGTCTGCAGGGCAGTTGTCCCCATAACACGGGGGTATTTCCTGCGGTGATCGTAGGGATCGGCTATGACACGGGGGAATTGTTCCCGGCGGAGCGTTATTACGACTACACGCTGGCAACAAGCCAGGACTACCGGTACCGGCCCGACGGAACTCCCCTGCCGAAGCAGGGGGGAGCGGCAGCCTTTTTGCAATTTATCGAGGAAGAGCTGAAACCGGAAATTGGAGCTAAATACGCTATCGACCAAGGCAAACAGACATTATTTGGCCATTCGCTCGGGGGGCTGTTTGCATTATATACGCTGTTTACGCGACCGGCGGCTTTTGCCTGCTACATTGCCGGCAGCCCTTCGTTCCATTGGAACAAAACGCTGATCGGCGAAGCCGAGGAAATGTTCATCAATCGACTGCAGCAGGAGGCTTTGAATGTGAAGGTTCTGCTCGGCGCAGGGGAGCTGGAGTTAAACCATATTTCTCAAAACAGCAAAAATGCCCAAAGGCTGGCGGAACGCCTGTCGATGTACGCCAGTTCAGGGATAACGGCGAGCTTTCAGGAGTTTGAAGGGGAGGGGCATGTAACTGTACTGCCGGCATTAATCAGCCGGGCGTTACAATTTGCATTCCACCCTTAAGTGAAAGGGGATGCGCGCAGATAGAAGCATGAGGGAATGAGGCCGCAAATTGTAGCGGGTTGGGTATAGGTATAGGGCAATGAGGCCAGCAAATTAAAAGTGCAGGGGAGGGCTGATGAGGTGGAATATACGGGGATCAAAGGAAAGGTCGCTTTGGTGACCGGAGCTGCCCAAGGAATCGGCGAGGCTGTTGTCAGGGCGCTGGCGGAGGCTGGAGCGATTATAGCGGCTCTCGATTTGAACGGGGCCGGTGCCGAGGGGGTTGCGGCCGAACTGCGAACCCAAGGGTGCCAGGCTCAGGCGTTCGCAGTGGATGTTGCGGACAGTCTGGCTGTAGAAACGGCTGTCGACCAGGTCGAGCGAGAGCTTGGCCCCGTTGAAATTCTCGTGAATGTAGCTGGTTTGCTGAGAATGGCTAGCATCGAGGAGCTTCGTGATACGGATTGGGAGGCGGTATTTGCGGTGAATGCCAGCGGGGTGTTTCATGTATCCCGTTCCGTCGTGAAACGCATGGCTCCCCGCAAATCCGGCGCAATCGTGACCGTTGGCTCCAATGCAGCCTTAGTGCCGCGCACGCAAATGGCGGCCTACTGCGCCTCCAAGGCAGCAGCGGCCATGTTCACGAAATGCCTGGGTCTGGAGCAGGCCGCCAATCATATTCGCTGCAATATCGTATCACCTGGATCCACCGACACGGCGATGCAGCGGATGTTGTGGAACGGGCAGGATGGGGTCCAGGCGGTCATCGCCGGTTCGCCCGAATCGTACCGCCTCGGCATACCGCTCGGAAGGATCGCCGATCCGGAGGATATTGCCGCTGCGGTGTTGTTTCTGGCGTCTGACCGGTCCCGGCATATTACGATGCTTGATTTATGTATTGACGGAGGGGCAACATTGGGGGTCTAACGAAGGAAAGGGGATGTTGGAGGAAATGGCAAACCATGGAGCTGTATATGCAAACACGGCGGCACAACTGCTCGACGAATACGAGTCGGGATTGTGTTTCTTTTTATCCTCACCAAGACGAACCTTGCTTGCTAAAGGCGAGTGGGCGAGATATTGGGCAGAGCCGGGGGAAGGCTCCCCGCAGGCTCTGTCTGAGCGGGTTCAAGGACTGCTAGCCGCAGCCGGACGCGCCGGCGGCGAGCCGATCGTCGTTGGCGCGATTCCGTTCGATTTGGCGCAGCCGGCTGAGCTCATCGTGCCTTTGTCCACGCAGTGGGCTGGACCTCTAAGCTTTAGCGGAGAGGATCGATACGAGTCTCATAGAGACAGTGCAGCAATCGGGAGGAACAGGATTGACGGAATAACCTCATCCGATTCCGAATACGAGGTCAGCATGCATCCAGATCCTGAGCATTACAAGAAAAATGTCAACGAGGCGCTGGATCGGCTGAACCGGGACACGCTGCAGAAGGTCGTGCTTTCGAGGACGCTGCAGTTGACTTACACTGAGCCGGTCGATATTTCCCGGCTGCTCCGCAACCTGGCCCGCCACAATCCGCAAGGCTATACCTTTGCGGTTAATTTGGGCGGCGGGGATAGTACCTCGTCAGGGAAGGCGTCTGGCAGGGCTAAACCGGATTTAAGGGGAGTCGGAGTACGGACGCTGATCGGGGCCAGCCCGGAGCTGCTCATTACCAAAACGGGACTGAGCATTCGGGCGAATCCGCTGGCAGGCTCCGCACCCCGGAGCGATGATCCGGCTGAGGATGAACGCAGAGCAGCCGCGCTGCTTGCCTCGGCGAAGGACCAGTTCGAGCATCGGCTCGTCGTCGAGGCGGTTGAAGCAGCGCTCCGCCCATATTGCAAGAGCCTGAACGTCCCTGAGGGTCCGTCACTCGTACAAACCGAGACGATGTGGCATCTGTCGACGGACATCTACGGAGAGCTTGCGAGCCCCGGAGCTTCTGTCCTTGATCTTGCGCTGTCTTTGCATCCGACTCCGGCTATATGCGGAACGCCTACCGAGCCGGCTAGGGAAACAATCCGCGAAATAGAGCCGTTTGAGCGAGGCTTCTTCACCGGGATGGTTGGCTGGTGCGATGCTAAGGGAGATGGCGAATGGATCGTCACGATCCGCTGCGCCGAGGCGGAGGGAAGAAGCCTGCGTCTTTATGCCGGAGCGGGAATCGTGGCTGACTCGAGCGCCGAAGCTGAGCTGGCCGAAACGGCGGCAAAGTTCCGCACCTTGCTTTTGGCCATGGGGCTGCATGATCCGCAGTTCGCCTATCGGGGCAGTGTAAAGGAGGGATATTGATGCTTGCTGGATGCCCGACTTGGCCCCAAGAATTTGCTGAGCGTTACCGCCAGGAGGGTTGCTGGCGCGGAGAAACGTTTGGCGAGATGCTGCGGGAACGCGCGAAGGCTTACGGCGAACGGATTGCCATCGTCAGTGGCGAACGCCGTATCAGCTATGCGGAGCTGGACGACCGGACGGACCGCCTTGCAGAAGGATTGCTGGGCATCGGGATTGAACCGCAGGATCGGGTCGTGGTTCAACTGCCGAACATCGCGGAATTTTTTGAAGTGATTTTTGCATTATTCCGAATCGGCGCACTGCCTGTATTCGCCTTGCCGCTGCATCGCAGGCTTGAGATTTCATATATATCCGAGTTTTCCGAAGCGAAAGCTTATATTATAGCCGGCCAGGATGCGGGATTTGACTACCGTGAGCTGGCAAGGGAAGTCATTCGCGAGGTTCCTTCGCTGCGCCATGTTCTGGTCGCCGGTGAAGCGCAGGAGTTCGTAGCGCTGGAGGAGCTTTATGGAGAGCCGAGAGAGCCGAAGATGGGCGGCGAAGCTGAAACTTCCGCGAACAAGCGTGATGAGAACGGGAAGCAGGGCGGCAGGCGGTCCCAGCCGCACCCGGGAGATATCGCTTTCCTTCAACTTTCGGGCGGAACGACGGGACTGCCCAAGCTGATTCCCCGCACGCACGACGACTATATTTATTCGCTCCGCCTTAGCGCGGAAATCTGCGGGCTGAATGATCATAGCGTCTATCTGGCCGTGCTTCCGGCAGCGCATAATTATCCGCTTAGCTCGCCGGGCGTGCTGGGCACGTTATACGCCGGGGGCCGCGTCGTGCTCGCCCGGGGGGCCAGCCCGGACGAGGCCTTCCCATTGCTGCTCCGCGAGCGGGTCACGATTACCGCGCTGGTGCCGCCCCTTGCTCTCATATGGCTTGATGCGGCGGAACGGCAGCGTATCGAATTCCCTCATTTGCAGGTGCTCCAGGTCGGCGGCGCGAAGTTCAGCGCCGAGGCGGCCGCGCGCGTGAAGCCGACCTTGGGCTGCCAGCTGCAGCAGGTATTCGGCATGGCCGAGGGGCTCGTCAATTATACGAGGCTGGATGACCCCGACGAGGTCATCGTGCATACCCAAGGCCGGCCGATGTCGCCCTGGGACGAAGTCCGCGTCGTCGATGACGAGGATAATGAGGTGCCGCCTGGCGAGGCCGGCCATCTGCTTACCCGCGGCCCGTATACGATTCGCGGCTATTACAGAGCGGAGGAGCATAATGCGAAAGCCTTCACAAGCGACGGCTTCTACCGTACGGGTGACATTGTCCGGATCAATTCAGATGGCCACCTCATCGTAGAGGGACGCGACAAAGACCAAATCAACCGGGGAGGGGAAAAGATTGCCGCCGAGGAGGTCGAGAACCAGCTTCTCGCCCATCCGGGGGTACATGATGCCGCCGTGGTGGCCATGCCGGACGAATATTTGGGCGAGCGCACCTGTGCTTTCGTCATACCGCACCCAGCTGCAGACACGCCTTTGTCGGGCGTGCAGATCAAGGCTTTTTTACGTGGACGCGGTCTCGCTGCCTTTAAAATTCCCGATCGGATCGAATTCATCGATTCTTTTCCGAAGACGAAGGTCGGCAAAGTCAGCAAAAAAGCGCTGCGCGAGCTAATAGCAGAGAAGCAGCGCGGATGAACGGCTCATCTTCAAGATGAACGTTCTTCTGGATCAATGTCGTTTCGGTCATTCGATAAAATCAACGTCGAAAGGATGATCTACATGGGTATCCCAGCCATTTTTCCTTATTCCATGCCTGCCGAGGCGGAGCTTCCCGCAAACAAAGTCGCTTGGCGGCCTGATCCGCAGCGGGCGGTACTGCTTATCCATGATATGCAAAATTATTTCCTGAAGCCTTACAATACTGCAGAATCTCCCATTGTCGAGCTATTCTCCAATATTTCCCGGATACGCAGCGAATGCGCGAAGCTGGGCATTCCCGTCGTCTATTCTGCGCAGCTTGGGGGTCAGCGTCCGGACGAGCGCGGCCTGCTGCAGGATTTCTGGGGGCCGGGGATTGGAACTGACCCGTTTGAGGCGCAAATTGCCGCCGAAGTCGCTCCTGGCGTACAGGACATTCAGATGACCAAATGGCGGTACAGCGCGTTTCAGAGAACAGATCTGCTGCAATGGATGAGGGATCAGGCGCGTGATCAGCTGATCGTCAGCGGTATTTATGCCCATATCGGCTGTCTGCTCAGCTCCTGCGAAGCGTTCATGCAGGATATCCAGCCGTTTTTTGTCGCTGATGCGGTTGCGGATTTCTCGCTTGAGAAGCACAAGCTTGCCCTGACCTACGCGGCGGAGCGGTGCGCGGTCACTTTGACGACGCCGCGGCTGCTGGCCGAGTTGAACGCGGCAACGTCTGCAAATGGGCCGGGAGGCAAGCAGGAGCATAGTCTTTCCAGCAGTTACCCTTCCCAAACTGCAGGAACCGGACGGAATCTCCCGTCTACGAATCAGACGGGACAATCTGCCCGATCCTCGCTTCAGGCTGCGGCCTCTGCAAGCCAAGACATCGCTGCTTCCCCGTCCTTGGCTGCAAAGCCATCGTCCTATGAGCAGCTGCGACAGCAGGTCGCCGATTTGCTGCAGGAGGCAGCTGAAGAAATCGGCGGGCAGGACAATTTGGTCGAGCTGTGGGGATTGGATTCGATACGCATCATGAGCCTGGCCGAACGATTTAGCCGCGAAGGCGAGGAGATTGCCTTTACGGAGCTGGCCGAACGGCCGACGCTGGACAATTGGTGGCAGCTCCTCTCTGCACGAATGAGCCCTTCCATTCCTAATGTCGACTATTTTTTGCTGGGGAAGGAGGTGTAAGCATGCCAGTGCAAACGGAGGTTCGTTATCCTTTGACAGGGGCGCAATCCGGAATATGGTTCGCTCAGCAGCTTGACCCGGGTAATCCTATTTACAATACGAGCGAATATATCGAAATTCGCGGCCCGCTAAGGCTGGAGCTATTTGAGCAGGCGTTGCGGCGGGTGATCGCGGAAGCGGAGACGCTGCAGCTTCGCTTCGGAGAAGATGAAGACGGGCCTTGGCAGAGGCTGGCGGACACGGAAGGAGAAGAGTGGAGCCTGCTCTATTTGGACTTCAGCGGGGAGGAGCAACCGTGGGCAGTTGCGGAAGCCTGGATGAAGCAGGATCTGGCCATACCGACGGATTTAATGAAGGGTCCATTGTTCCATCAGGCCATTCTGCAGATCGCGCCAGACTGCTTTCTTTGGTATCAGAAAATCCATCATATCGCCATTGACGGCTTCGGCTTCTCGCTGCTCACCCGGAGGGTGGCTCAAATCTATACGGCCCTGTCCCGTGACGAGGCCATTGGGCGGAGCTTCGGTTCCTGGAAGGAGGCGCTGCAGGAGGAAGCCGCATACTGCGCATCCCAGCAGGAGGAGAAGGACCGCAAGTTCTGGGTGTCGCGTTTTGCCGATCAGCCCGATGCCGTGGGCCTGGGCGGCAGGGTGCAGCGAACGGCGAAGCGTTTCCTGCGCCAATCCGGCGAGCTGAACCCGAGCAGCATGAATGTGCTGCGGGCGGCCGCTGAATCGGCAGGGGCGAGCTGGCCGGAAATGATGGTGGCCGCTCTGGCCGTATACATGCACCGGGCTACAGGAGCAGAGGACGTCATTCTCGGCATGACGATGATGTGCCGTCTAGGCTCCGCATCACTGCGGGTGCCGGGCATGGTCATGAATCTGGTTCCGCTGCGCCTGACGATCCGCAAAGACATGAACCCGCTGGAAGTGATCGCACAAGTATCGCAAGAGCTGCGGGCTGCCAGACGGCATCAGAAATTCCGCCAGCAGGATCTGCGGCGCGAGCTCAAGCTGCTGGGCGAGCAGCAGCGGCTGTTCGGCCCGATCCTGAACATGATGCCTTTTGACGAAGCTCTGAGCTTCGGCGGGGCACCCGGAATTGTTCATAATCTGTCGGCAGGACCCGTCGATGACTTGCTCGTTCATGTGCGGCTAAGGTCTGAGGACGGCGGACTGCGGATCGATTTTGACGGCAATCCGGATGTTTATGCCCCGGAGGAGCTGGAGAGGCACCATCGGCGCTTTATCCGTCTGCTGGAGCAATTTGCGGCCGCAGATCCCGAACGTCCGGTGATGGATATCGAATGGCTGCTGGCCGATGAACGGTGGCAAGTACTCGAGGGCTGGAACCAAGCCGAACAACAGGGTGCCTCCTGCGCAAGTCCGGGCCCTGCTGAATTGTTCGAGCAGCAAGCCGAAGTCAGGCCTGAAGCGGCTGCCGTCGCCTGCGAGGAATCAGTCCTCAGCTATGCCGCATTGAACGCACAGGCGAATCGGCTCGCTCATTACTTGATAGAACAGGGGACAGGGCCTGAGCAGATCGTGGCCCTGGCTCTATCCCGTTCTCCCTTGATTGCCGCGGCGATCCTGGCGGTGCATAAGACCGGGGCGGCCTATTTGCCGCTCGATCCGGATTACCCGGCGGATCGCATCGCTTACATGATTGACAACGCCCGGCCGAGCTGCATCTTGACCGACCAGGCGTGTGAATCGAGCCTGTCTGGTTTCAGCGGGATGTCCCGTCTGGTACTTGATGCACCTGATACGATGGCCAGTTTACGGAAGTATTCCGCTCAGAATCCGGAGGATACCGAGCGTACTTCCCCCTTATCGCCGCTTCATCCGGCATATGTTCTTTATACTTCAGGTTCAACCGGTCTGCCGAAAGGAGTCATGGTGACCTATGGCAGCCTGGTTAACCTGATCACGGATATGAGGGAGCGGTTCCCGTTAAGCGGACGGGATCGGATGCTGTCCGTAACGACGATCGCCTTCGACATATCTGTACTGGAGGTCTACCTGCCTCTGACAACGGGGGCTTGCATGGATATCGCCCCGAAGGAGACGATTCTGGATGCTTCCGCGCTGGCCAAGCGGATTCGGGAACAGAAAATTACGCTGCTGCAGGCCACACCGACCTTATTTCAGGAGCTGGTGTCCAGCAGGCCTGAACCGTTAACAGGTTTGTCGGTTATTTCAGGCGGCGAGGCGCTTCCGGCAGGATTAAAGCTCGGCCTGCAAGCGCTGGGCTGTCAGGTGAACAACCAGTACGGACCGACGGAAACGACGATTTACTCCACCGCTGCAAGGCTGGGTGAGGAGGAGGCCAAGCCAGCGATCGGCAGGCCGGTTCGGAATACGCAGCTCTATGTGCTGGACGATGTGCTGCAGCCTGTTCCGCCCGGCGTTGCAGGCGAACTGTACATCGCCGGAGCCGGGCTGGCCCTCGGCTACCTGGACCGGCCGGGGATGACGGCGGAGCGCTTCGTCGCGAATCCGTACGGAGCCCCGGGCATGCGGATGTACCGTACGGGCGACCTTGTGCGCTGGCAAGCGGACGGTTCGCTGGATTATATCGGCCGCGCCGACCATCAGATCAAAATACGGGGGGTTCGCATCGAACTAGGTGAAATTATTTCCGTGTTTTCCCGGCATCCTGCCATTGAGCAGGTGACGGTGATGGCCCGGGAGGATCGTCCGGGGGAGAAGCGGCTGGTCGCTTACATCGTGCCTGCTGCCTCTGTTACCATGGATCCCGCCGAGCTGCGCCGTTATGCTGCGGAGCATTTGCCCGAGTTTATGGTTCCTTCGGCATTCGTGGAGCTTAGCGAAATGCCGCTGACGCCGAACCGGAAAATTGACCATAAAGCTCTGCCGGCGCCAGCAGACATGATCCAGTCGAAAGGACTCGCGCCGCGGTCGCCGCAGGAGGAGCTGCTATGCCAATTGTTCGCGGAGGTATTAGGGCGGGCACGCGTCGGCATTGACGAAGATTTCTTTGAGATGGGAGGGCATTCACTGCTTGCCGGTCGGCTGACCGCACGGATTCGCGACGTGTTCGGCGCAGAAATCGGCATCCGCCATATATTTGAAACGCCTACCGTAGCCGGGCTAATGCAGTATCTCGATCAGGCGAAGCAGACGAGGCCGCCCGTTCGCCCGGCAGAGCGTCCGGAGCAGGTTCCGCTATCTTTTGCCCAGCGGCGCTTGTGGTTTCTGTACCGGATGGAGGGGCCAAACCCGACATATAACATGCCGTGGGCAGCCCGAATATCCGGACCGCTGGATGTGGACGCCCTGGAGCTAGCGCTTGGCGATGTGGTAGAGCGGCACGAGTCGCTGCGGACTATCTTTCCTGACGAGATGGGCGTGCCGCAGCAGCTGATTCTAAACGCAGATCAAGCAAGACCGAAACTGATCGTCACAAAGACGAGCGAAAAAGATCTGAAGGCGAACATAGTAAACGGCGCTGGCTACAGCTTTGATTTATGCACGGAGACGCCTTTCCGCGCGCAGCTGTTCGTGCTTGGTCCAGAGAAGCATGTGCTGCTTCTGCTGCTGCATCATATTGCCGGAGACGGCTGGTCGCTGACGCCGTTAGGACGCGACTTGTCCGCCGCTTATTCGGCCCGGTGCCGGAAAGAGCAGCCGTCATGGCCGCCGCTGCCCGTGCAGTATGCCGATTATGTGTTGTGGCAGGAGCAGCTGCTTGGCGTTGAAGGAGACTCCGGCAGCCTCTATGCACGTCAGCTAGAGTTCTGGAAGAACAAGCTTCATCAGCTGCCGGATCAGCTTGAGCTGCCGACCGATCGTCCACGACCGGCCGTTTCCAGCTATGAGGGAGGAGTGATTCCTTTTGAGCTTGACGAGGGGTTGCATGCCCGGCTGCTGCAGGTGGCGAAGGATAACAAGGCCAGCTTGTTCATGGTGCTGCACGCCGCGCTGGCTGCGCTGCTTACCCGGCTTGGCGGGGGAGACGACATTCCGATCGGCAGCCCGATTGCCGGAAGAAATGATGATGCGCTCGGCGGACTGGTGGGCATGTTCATCAATACGCTCGTGCTGCGGGCGGATACGTCTGGAAATCCGAGCTTCGCCGAGCTCATCGCCCGGGTACGGGAAGCGGATCTGGCCGCTTATGAGCACCAGGATTTGCCGTTCGAACGGTTGGTGGAAGTGCTGAATCCGGCACGCTCGCGCGCGCGGCATCCGTTGTTTCAAATCATGCTCGTGCTGCAAAATGAACTGGAAGCTCCGCTTCAGTTTCCGGGGGCGGCCACATCCCTGAAGATGGTCAGCTCCGGCACGGCGAAGTTCGACCTGACGGTGGAGCTGAATGAACGGCGCGGCGCAGATGGCAGCCCGGGCGGACTAAGCGGTTTGCTGGAATACAGCAAAGATTTATACGAGCAGCATACGGCAGAGGCTTTTGCTTACAGATATATACAGGTGCTCGAGGCGCTGGCACAAAATCCGGAGCAGCCTATTGCAAACGCGGATATTCTGACCCGGGCGGAGCGCCAGGCCTTTCTGATGGATGCAAGTGTCACGGTCAGCGAAACGACTAGCCTTGCAGCTGGTCAGGGAACAGCTTCAGAGCGTCCCTGCCGAAGTATGGAGATTTCGCCCCAAGCCAGTCTGTTCGAGCTGTTTGAGGCGCAGGCGGACAAACTCCCGGACGCGGTTGCAGCGGTATGCGAGGGCGACCGCCTAAGCTACGCTCAGCTGAACACCGCGGCAAACCGCCTGGCCCACATGCTGATCGCGGGCGGTGTGGCCGCCGGCCAAACGGTGGCGCTTGCCCTGCCGCGCTCCCTGGAGCTGGTCATAGGCTTGCTGGCTGTCCTGAAGGCCGGCGCGGCTTACCTCCCCCTCGATCCCGACTACCCGGCTGAGCGGCTGGAGTGGATGGTCGAGGATGCGAAGCCGGTGTATATGATTACGAACGAACAGGCGGCGGGCCAAATGCCGAATACGCTGCCTACACCGAGGATCGTGCTTGACGATCCGGCTGTGGAGCAGCGGCTTCGGGACAGCTCCGAGCATAACCCGCGCGAGGATGAACGGAGCGGCCTCGTAACCCCATTAAGTCCGGCCTATATGATATATACCTCGGGCTCGACGGGTAAGCCGAAGGGCGTGGTTATTCCACATCACAATGTCATCCGGTTATTTGCAGCTACTGACTCCTGGTTCCATTTCGGTGCAGATGATGTCTGGACGCTATTTCATTCCTACGCTTTTGATTTCTCCGTATGGGAAATGTGGGGAGCACTGCTCTATGGCGGCCGTCTCGTCGTCGTGCCATATGAAGTCAGCCGTTCGCCTGCGGAATTTCTGCAGCTGCTGACCGAGGAGCAGGTAACTGTGCTCAATCAGACGCCGTCGGCCTTCTATGCCTTCATGCAGGCGGATCGGGAGAATGTGGAACTGGGACAGGAGCTTGCCCTGCGGTATGTGATTTTCGGAGGAGAGGCGCTGGAGCTTGGCCGCCTGAAGGACTGGTATGAGCGCCACCCGGACGATGCCCCCAAGCTGATCAACATGTACGGCATCACGGAGACAACCGTGCATGTCAGCTATCTTGAACTGGATAAAAATAGTGCATCCCAGGGAGGGAGCAGCCTGATCGGCCGCCCGATCCCGGATTTGCGGGTCTATGTAATGGATTCGTCCCTTCAGCCGGTGCCGCCAGGCGTCATCGGTGAGATGTACGTAGCTGGCGCTGGACTAGCTCAGGGCTATTGGGGACGGCCGGATCTGACGGCGGAGCGCTTCATCGCCGATCCATACGGTCCGCCGGGTACCCGCATGTATCGGACTGGAGATCTGGCCAAGCGGCTGCCAGACGGTTCGCTTGATTATCTGGGCCGCGGGGACCAGCAGGTGAAAATTCGCGGCTTCCGCATCGAATTGGGTGAAATCGAGGCGGTGCTCGCCAGCTGCCCCGGCGTAGAGCAAGCGGCGGTCATCGCCCGGGAAGACCAGCCGGGCGACAAGCGGCTCGCAGCCTATATCGTTCCCGGCCCGGGAGCAGAGCTTACGCTGGCTGATCTGCGCCGTTACGCAGCTTCCATCCTGCCGGAGTATATGGTGCCGTCGGCGATCATCTATCTGGATTCGCTGCCGCTTACGCCGAACGGCAAGCTGGATCGCAAGGCGCTGCCTGCACCGGAGTATACCTTGTCGCCGGAAGGCAGGGGGCCGAGAACTCCCCAGGAAGAAGTGCTGTGCGACTTATTCGCGGAGGTGCTTGGCCTGCCGCGCGTCAGCATCGACGACGGATTCTTCGAGCTCGGCGGACATTCGCTGCTGGCCGTACGCCTCATGAGCCGAATTCGGGAAACGATGGGCCGGGAGCCTGGCATCGGTCTGCTGTTCGAGGCTCCGACCGTGGCGGGCCTTGGGGAGAAGCTGTACTCGGATCAGGGGCAGAGCGCGCTTCAGGTGCTGCTGCCGCTTCGCACGGAGGGCAAGGAAATCCCGCTGTTCTGCGTGCATCCGGCAGGCGGGCTAAGCTGGTGTTATGCGGGTCTGATGAAGCATCTCGGCATGGATTATCCGATTTACGGCTTGCAGGCGCGCGGCATTGCCGAAGCCGATCAGTATCCTGGAACGCTGGAGGAAATGACGGCCGATTATATCGCTCAGATCCGTACCGTTCAGCCGCACGGGCCGTATCGTCTGTTGGGCTGGTCGTTTGGCGGAAATGTCGCGCAGGCGATGGCGGTACAGCTGCAGCACGAGGGGGAGGAAGTGGCGTTCCTGGCCATGCTGGATGCTTTCCCAAGCCATTATTTGCCGCTGCGCGGCGAGGCCAGCGAGGACGAGGCGTTGATTGCGCTGCTTGCTTTAGGCGGCTATGATCCCGATTCGATCAAGGACGGTCCGCTGGATATTGCGCGGGCGATCGAGATTTTGCGCAGCGACGGCAGTGCGCTGGCCAGCCTGGACGAGGAAATAATTTTAAATTTGAAAAATACGTACGAAAATTCGGTGCGCCTCTTAAGCGCCTTTGTTCCCGAAAAATACGAGGGGGATCTGCTGTTTTTCCATTCGACGATCATCCCGGAATGGTTTGACCCGATTGAACCGGAAATGTGGGCTCCCTATATCGGAGGACGGATTGAAAGGCATGACATCGCTTGCCGCCATAAGGACTTATGCCAGCCGGGACCGCTGGCGGAGATCGGCCAGGTATTGCTGGCGAAGCTGCAGGCCGAGTAATGGCGGAACCATACAGGAACAGGGAGGGATATACAGATGGCAAATCCATTTGAACAAACAGACGGCGTATATATGGTGCTCGTGAACGATGAGGGGCAATATTCGCTTTGGCCGGCGTTCATTCAGGTGCCCGGAGGCTGGGAGGTGGCTCTTGGCGAAAGCCCGCGCGGTACTTGCCTCGATTATATCGAAGCAATGTGGAAGGATATGCGCCCCCTTTCACTGCAAAACGCGGTACCGCAGTTGTATTATAATGAGACCGGCGATAACGAAAAATCGTAAGGAGATCTCCTGCGCACATCTTTAAGACTGGGTAATAATGGATCACCCCGTATTACAACCTCCAGGATCACGAAAAGGGATTCTGGAGGTTTTGTTTTCTGTAACTTCTGGAAATGATTTGGGTTTTGATGGTACAGTGGAGGCAGAAGGCGTTTTCCTGCTTTACAATAAAATGTGGAGAGAGAAGATGAAAAGAACCGTATGGCTTTTGGTGGGTATTATCGTCATTACTAATGTTTTGTGGCTGTATTTGTTTCGGAATGCGGAGCAGTCTGCCGTCACGGATAATTCGGGTGCAAGCTTGTATTTGCTTCACGGAACGGGCAAAGCATGGGATGTAACCGATTATAAGATTATGATTGCGGCGGACAAAATTTTAAGGGGGCGTGCCTCTTTAAATTACAAGGGAGATCCTGAGGAGCTTAGTCAGAGTATTTTTCTCGGAATTAAATTCTATGAAGTGAATAGCCGTGGCGAGAAGGAAGTCGTATACTCCAGTGAGTTTCACTCTAATAACGGTGAAGTGTCCATCCTGGATAATGTCAGAGAAATTGGCTCATTAACGAGCCCCTATTCCTATGGGGAATTGGAGAAGGACAGGTCGAATTATGAAAGCACTTCGCTTGAGCTCACTTGGCAGGATAAAGAAGGACAAAGGCATACTGAGATCATAGAGCTTGAAATCAACCAAGAAATTCATATCACAGCCGATGAATAGAGGAAGAGGCTGGAACAAAGCATCTGGAGTGATGTTATGTTAACAATACAACAAACCGATGATTATTTGCGCCGGTTAGGCATGGAGCGGCAGCAGCCGACGATGGAATTTTTATTTGCACTGCACCGTGCCCATGTCGAGAGAATTGCGTGGCACACGATTGACCTGTTTGCCGGCAAGCCTGTCCCGATCGATTCCGATAGTTTGATTCATCATATCATTTATCGTGGAGGCGGGTATTGCTTTCATCTGAACGGGGCATTCCATCACCTGTTGCGTTCGCTGGGGTATCATGTATCGCTGCACCGGGCCGGGGTTCAGCCCCATGGCTATGAACCGAGAATCAATTCCTTTCATTTAAGTCTATCCGTTCATCTGCCTATTGAAAATAGAAGCAATGAAAATTACGCGTACCAAACCTGGATCGTTGATGTTGGATTGGGCGATATGCCGTATGAGCCGATTCCGCTTCATTTTGGGGAGCATAAGCAGGGTTTTCATACTTATAAGCTTACTCCATCCAGTGTCAAAACTCCGGGCTGGCGGTTGGAACATGATCCGAAGGGAGTTTTTTCCGGTGTGGATATCGATGCTGAAGCCGCTCCGAATATGGAGGAGTTTATACCGAAGCATCAATATTTAAGCTCGTCTCCGGATTCAACCTGGATCAATTTGCTGCTCGTTCAAAACAGGCACAAGACAAGCAGTAATGAGCTGAGAGGCTGCGTATACAGCAGGCGGGATGAGCAGGGCCTGACTAAAAGCGAAATTACCTATCGTACCGAATGGTTTGAACTATTGAGCGATGTATTTGACGAACCGTTAAATCACTTCAGCCAGCTCGAAAAAGACGAATTATGGACGAAAGTTCTAAAGGTCCATGAGAAGTGGAAAAGGAATCAGTAAGTTGCCCTCCTGTAAAATTTATTTCACGCAGACCTTGACTCTCCCGTCAGGGGAGGCAGTAAAGTGGGTTTGAAAGGAGGAAGCCAGATGCTCTACACGGTAAAAGAGGTGTCTTCACTGTCCAGTGTAACGGTCAAGACGCTGCATCATTATCACAAAATCGGTCTGCTCTTGCCCCGTGAAATAAGTGGAGCAGGGTACCGCTTGTATGGACAAAAAGAGTTGGAACGATTGCAGCAAATTTTGTTTTACCGCGAATTGGAGTTTCCATTGGAACAGATCAAGCAGCTTCTCGAACGAGCGCCTGAGCGCTTATCCGTTCTTAAGCGGCAGGAGGAATTGCTTCTGGCTAGACAGCACAGGCTGCAGTCAGTCATGGCAACATTGAGGCATTCCATCCATTGTATGGAGAAAGGAGAATCTATGGATAATTCAGAGTTGTTTGAAGGCTTTGACCGGGAGGAAGAATGGCGGGAAGCTTTGGAAGAGCACAATACACATTTACAGGAGAGCTATGATTTTAATCAGCTGGAATCGGCGCAGATTGATGTTCAGGGCATGAATGAGCAGGCCCGGGAAGCCAAGGCTTTTATGGACGAAATGGCCCGGAATTTACAAGCGGGCGTAGTGCATAATAGCCCGGAAGTTGAAGAGCTGATCTGCAGCCATTTGGAATTTATGAACCGTCACGGCCATGCTGTATCGGCTCAGGATTTTGCGGGGCAGACGCGTTTTTTCCTCAGCGACTCATTCCATTTGCAGATGCTTGAGGGGCAGCAGACAGGGCTGGCGTATTATCTTGCGGCAGCGGCCGAGTCTTATGCGGCTATGAATTAAAAAACAAAAATCCGGCCTTAGCAGACCAATTGCTAAAAGCCGGATTCTGTTATTTCACTCATATTCTCTCTTCAATGATAACATCCAGCGTAATTTCCTTCGTTTCCGGGTCAAAGGCAATGTTCTTCAGCGATATACCGGATGGCTGCCCCGGAAAAGAGGTGGATAGTCTCCCATGATCCAGCAGTTCGGTATTGTTGCTGCTTCCGGGGAAAGGATCTCCCCGGTCGCCGCTATTGCGGTCATTCGGATCATTCAAGTCTTCATTCCCGTCGGCCTGGATCAAATACATGCCGGGGGCAGCGCTTTTGGTTTGATCATAATCCTCATCGATTCGCCATACTAACAGGCCTTCGCCCGGCAGTTCACCGTCGAATTTCTCCCGGATTCTGTTCTCAAGCAGAAGATACTGATTGCTGGTGTAACCCGGCCCTTTAATTTTAACCACTTTACCCTCGGCCGATGTCACCGGGAGCAGCGTCAGCCCGCTCCGGCTTTGATGAATCTTCTCGCCTTCAATCCATCCATGCTGCAGTTTATGCAGACCTGCCGGATGAACCGGACGCATCTCCCTGCCGGCATAGGAACCGCTGGCCATCACGTCCCACATCCCATTTCCGTCCCAGTAGTCACCGTCGGCATCATAGTTTGGATCATAGAAATCATCCCATTGGAAAGCCAGATGTCCAAGCTCATGCGCACACACCCCGAGCAGAGCTTCCTGGGGCACCATTAAGTAAGTAGCAGCGGTAAGTCCAGGAGCAACTTCTTTGGGTTTAACCATTTGCCATTTATGGGACCAGATATGGTTACCGCTGAGCGGTGGGAGGATTTTCTCGGCTCCTCGTCCGGCATGTACGATGAATAACGCCGTAATCGTGCCATTGTCAAGGGCATCCAGTTGGGATGGAAAAGAAACACCGTGGGCCAGTGCAGCATCGACGGCATCCTCAGCGAGCTTTCTGGCGTCCCGCGGATAGTATTCCCGGTTGAGCTTATCGGTAAGGCCTGAGTTGCCATTCGTGTAGTAGGAGTATGTCTGCGGCATCCTGAGCCAGCCGTGCACTTCACCATGGATTTGCACCAGCCCCCGGCTGACTTCGTCATAATAATCCGCCATACTGCCGGTTGTGTGGGTATTGCGGGAGAAGAGCAGATCTTCATAGTGATCTTTAGGGAGAACTCCCGGCATATCGGAAAAATCGACGAGAAGCACCTTGACATTCAGCTCCCCGGTAACCGGTTTGCGCGGGATGTGAATCAGCTCCGCCCCTGCAGGAGGTATCCCCGTTACATGGTCATCCATTCCCGGATGGTTGTGGGCAGGGTTCTGATATCCCCGGGCAATGAGAAATTGGCTGTAAGTAAACCCGGCGGATTTCCAGTTTCTTTGATATTCGTTAACCAGATAAGCAGTGACCTCCGGAGAGGGGGGGACTTGCCGTAATTGGTTCATGATGATTCTCCTTTCTATGGTTTAGAATGGATCAATCAACATTAAATTAATTACCTGTCAGAAAAATATTCGGCTTCGGTGGCGCGCCCATTCCGTCTCCGAGATAGAATCCCGTGTGGGGAGGCTGGTTGTAGGCAACGTTCTGCCAGGCCACGCTCAGCCGGTAAACGGGATCATGCATTAAAGTATAGATGCGGTGGGAAGTCACGTCAGTGGTCGTATAAATGCGCAGCGCGGTGTTGTCGGCAGTACGCCAGATCGCTTCCTCCCGCCAGTCGCCTAGAATGTCCGCCTGAAGGCTCGGGTTGCCTTTGGTCGAGTTGTTCGAGGCCGTCCCTGTAGCCGTCAGTAGACGATTCGTTGTGCTCTGGCTGTAATTCCACTTGTCGATTTTGCCTGTGCCGCCAGTATGATCAAGCAGCTCGCGCAGCAAATCGCCGTCCCACCAGATGGCGAAGTTCGTAGAGTTCGGCGTGGCGTCGCTGATTTTCGCGCCTTTCACGGAGTAAAGGCCGATGCCGGAAGCCCACAGCTCCGTCCCTTTCGTCCGGGGGTCGATGTCAGCCGCAAGTCCCCGGCCTGTATCCGCTCCGGTACGGATGCCCCAATAAATTTGGCCCGTGGCCGCATTATGGATTTCCGCCCCGTATGCTGCGCTGGTTGACTCGTGAACGCCGAATACTTCAAGCCCGGCGCGATCGGGATCCAAATCGCTTACATGCAGCGCGTCGCCATGACCGAGGCCTGTCGTATACAGCCCTTTGCCGTTGTCGTCAATGACGGCTGAGCCATAAATGATCTCGTCTTTGCCGTCGTTATCGACATCGGCGACGCTAAGGCTGTGATTGCCTTGCCCGGCATATGCGCTGTTGCCGGATGTGTTGGAATCGAATGTCCATAGCTTAGTCAGCTTCCCGTCCCGCCAATTGTAGGCAACGAGCACGGATCTCGTATAGTAGCCACGAGCCATCACGAAGCTAGGACGCTGCCCGTCCAAATATGCGACCCCGGCCAGAAAACGGTCCACACGGTTGCCGTAGCTGTCTCCCCAGTCGGAGACATTGCCTCTCGCGGGCTCATAATTGACGGTCGTTAGAGCCTCGCCGTTGCTTCCTCTAAATACCGTCAAATATTCAGGGCCGGAGAGCATATACCCGCTAGAGTTGCGATAATCGGCGCTGGCGCTGCCAATCGTCCTGCCGACGCCGTCTACGGTTCCATCGGCCGTTTTAAAGACGACCTCTGCTTTGCCGTCCCCGTCGAGATCATAGACGAGAAACTGCGTATAGTGCGCGCCGGCCCGAATGTTCTTACCTAGGTTGATGCGCCACAGCCGGGTACCGTCCAGGCGATAGGCATCGATGATTACCGGGCCGGTATAGCCGGACTGGGAATTGTCTTTGGAGTTGGAAGGATCCCATTTAAGTACAATTTCATAGGTTCCGTCCCCATCCAGGTCTCCTACGCTCGCGTCATTGGCACTGTAGGTATAGGCAACCCCGTCTGGCGTCGTACCGCCGGGAGGCTGCTGAATCGGAACGGATAGATAGTTCTGTCCCCAGACCGCCGCCGTCTCGGATGCCGCCTGCTCCTGCCCGTTCAGCACCGCTCTTACTGTATAGGTCGAACTTGTTGTCCCTTGCGGGTCAATGTAATTGGTGCTGTTTGTAATGGGGCTGGCATTGACCTTAGTGCTTCCCCGGTATAGATTGAACGCGATATTGTCCGGCTCGGTGCCGAACAAGCGCCAGCTAATGAATACTCCATTGCTCACTTTGACAGCGACAACGCTGCGTTTGAGCGACTCCATTTGTCTGGCCGATGCCGCATAAGAGGTGGAACTTCCTCCGAAGGTGAACAAAGGCAGTGATAACAAAAGGACAAGAAAGCATTGCATTGCTTTTCCTACGTTGGCTCTCGTAGAATAGTTCATGTTGCATACCTCCCTCTTTTTAATTAAAAAGATTTTTATTACTAAAAAAGAAAGGGCTTACATAATGCAATAATAAACAAAATTTACAATATTTACAATAGTCTTGATGGTAAAATTATAAATAATTAAGAATATAAATACTGTTTATGGAAAATGTAAAATAAAATGTTTGATATACATAAGAGGATTGGGGATAGAAGGTGGGGCATACAAATAGAACATGTTAAGCATTACCATTGCTTAGTTTCGTGTTTGCCCGGGTATGGGCGAGCATCCGGCTTTCTTTGTCGATATCCGGCAGTGCGGGCTCATCGCGGAAATGAGCCATTGACCCAAGGCAAGGCTGTTACTTCTTGCCGGAGAATGATAAAAAAATTGGTGCAGGATCAGGCAGGCGTGCTATATTGTAATTAAAATCTTTTTACGAGAAAGGATCTGCACGAATGAAACTGATCTACACAGGCAAGACCAAAGACGTATATGCTCTCGAAGATGGCAACTATTTGCTGAAATTCAAAGATGACGTGACCGGGGAGAACGGCGTATTTGATCCAGGCGCCAACACGGTTGGGCTAACGATGGAGGGTGCAGGCAAAGCCGGACTCCGTTTGACGAAGTATTTCTTTGAAATATTAAAGGAAAAAGAGATTCCTACGCACTATATAGATGCTGATATCAACAACGCGACGATGACGGTAAAACCGGCCACCGTATTCGGTAAAGGCCTGGAGGTCATTTGCCGTTATAGAGCGGTGGGAAGCTTTCTGCGCCGTTATGGCATGTATGCAGAGGAAGGTCAAGCCCTGGACGCTTTCGTGGAAGTGACCATTAAAGACGACGAGCGCCAAGACCCGCCGATTTCGGAGGATGCGCTGGACATGCTGGGGATTTTATCCTCCGCTGAGTACAAGGTGCTTAAAGAGCTGACGCAAACGATAGGCCATGTCGTTAAAGACGAGCTTGCAAAGAAGGGCGTTGAGCTGTACGACATCAAATTTGAGTTCGGCCGGGTAGACGATGGCGCACAAATCGTTCTGATCGACGAAATTTCCGGCGGCAATATGCGCGTTTACAAGGATGGCCAATATGTAGAACCGCTGGAATTGGAGAAGCTGATCGTCGGCTAAGCGATTTGCCGTAAAGCCTTTCAGAATGAAGCGGTTCTGATGTATAATTATGGAAGAGAGTTGCAGAGCACAGACCCAGCCCCAAAATGACGATTTTGGCCTGGGTCATTTTTTTATATGGAGACGTGAGGAATGAAGGTTTATTATTACAAGCTCCCGGTGCTGAAAATGTCGGCGGCTTGCGTAGAGCTGATAGACGATAACGGCAGTCCTTGCGGCCGTATGACAAGGACGTTCAAGCATCTTCCCAGCAAGGCCATATGCTGGATCATAGATAGCTGGGAATTAAGCTTCAGGGCTGAAGCCGAGCAGTGCGCCATCGAGCTGTTGGATAGGAGCAGATGGTTCGAAAGGAACAAATGGAGCATTTCCTGCAAAGAAGGAGATGAAGAGCAGCGTTTTTCGCTCAAGGACAGAACTATGATAAGAACGAACCCGCGGTTTGAATTTACGTATAATGGTCAGCCGTATGAAGTAGTCCAAGCTTTTTTGGACAAGAGAACCAGAATCATTAACCTAACGCAGAACAAGGTAAGCGCTGAAATGGAGAGACATTCTATCGGCAGGGTATTCCAAAGGAAGATTACGATGTACGATGAGGAGTTAAATCCTTTGCTGGCAGCATGCATTGACCGTTTGATCAGAACACTTAACTGATCGCAACAACATGAATTTTTCGGGGAAGGAGTGATGATAGTGAGTTCTTCAGACAATAGGAGTACGATCCGGCATCTCAGCCCTGTGTTGTTTGTAGCCGATCGCCAGAAGACACTTGAGTACTATAGCTCGATTGGCTTCTACTGCGATTTTGGCCTGGGTTTCGTCGAACGGGACGGGCTGGAAATTATTTTTCATGAAACAGAAAACAAAGATCGAATCACCCCGAATTACCCTCATCACCGGGAAGATGCGTTGGATATTTTCGCCATGGTTTACGGCGTGGAAGAGCTCTATCATGAGCTGGCCGAAAAAGGAGCCAAACTGCATAAACTGCTGGAGGTCAATGAGTTTGGCATGAAGGAGTTTTCCATTATGGACCCGGACGGCTACACGATCGGATTCGGAGAGTCAATCCAGGATTAGGGTGTCGTAATGGTTATCGTGCTTGATTGCGAATCCCACTCCACAACAGCGTCGAAGGATTCGGCGGCAAAGCGGGCAGGCACCATCGTATACCCGTTAATGACAATCGGCTTGGCCTGTAAAGTAAGCGCCTTGTCCTGCTTTCGGGCGGCCGTGCTGTCCACGGTCAATTCAACCGTTGTATCGCCCTTGTAGGCTGTGATTTTTTTCGTAGACTGATCCCATTCCAAGGTGGCGCCGAGGGCATCGAACATGTTTTTCAGCGGGATCAGTACCGTTCCGTTAACGGTGACGGCCTTTTGATCCAGAGGTACAATGCTGCCATTCACGATCAATGTAATGTCTACCGTGGTATATCCCTTGTTAGGGGTGGCTTTTTTACTATTTGTGCTGCTTTTGGTAGAAGTGCTCTTCGTGGTTGAGGTACTGGATGATTTGGTGGATGTTGATTTCGAGCCTGAATTCGTCGTGCCGGAATTGTGATAATGGTAGCCGGTGCAAAGGCCCTTCTGCTTCGATTTCTCAGAGCAGTTATGTCCGCCGTTGGCGTCTGTTCTGCCAGAATGGGCGAGAGCCGCCGTCTGAACCGATAACAGTAAAGCTAGACTGACAACAAGAGCGACAATTTTTTTCATCGTACAGCCTCCTTGCAAATTATAAATGATCATAGTAGATACATACTTAAGTATTATATCGGTTCAAAGCCTCGGAATGATTATAAAATGACAAGGAATGGAACGACCATATTGACTCCATCAGGAAAGCGGGGAATGTTTGTTATGAACTCTATTGAGCAAAGATTGGAAGCAATGAATATTACGTTGCCAGCCGCCAGTGATCCAGCTGCGAAGTATGCAAATTACGTCATTGTCAATGGATTGATGTTTGTTTCCGGCAAAGGGCCGAGAGGCAACCCGAAAGGCAAGCTGGGAGTCGATTATACGACGGAGGAGGGGTACGAGTTCGCCAGGCAAACTGGTATCGAAGTGCTGGCTGTCTTGAAATCGGCTCTGGGAACATTGGACAAGGTGAAAAGAGCGGTCAAGGTGCAGGGCTTCGTAAATGCGGACCCCGACTTTGAAGAGCATCACAAAGTATTGAACGGATTCTCCGATTTGTTCATGGAAGTATTCGAGGAAAGGGGAAGCCACGCAAGGTCGGTATTCGGGGCGGTTTCGGTAAGAGACAATTTGCCGATTATCGTGGACTCCATCTTTGAAGTAGTGGAGTAGAAGCGGCAGAGGATAATAACCCAGCGGTTCTGACAGGACCGTTTGGGTTATTTTTTTTGGTTTGTTCGCGAAGGAATTCAGGGGATTTTGCATGACAATGACAGAAGTGTTTTAATAGGAAGGATAATGGTTTGAACAAGCTTTAGGGAGGATCAAATGGATTTGGACAACCGCAATCACGTGCTTATTGTGGAAGATGATGATCATATACGGCGATTTATCGCCATCAATTTGGAGGGCAGCGGGTTCGAAGTTTACGAAGCGGCGGAGGGAGAGACGGCGCTCAAGAGCTTTGAGGCGCACCGGCCTGATGTAGTTGTGCTCGATATTATGCTCCCGGATTTCGACGGGTTTGAAGTTTGCGAGAGGTTGAGAGAAATAGATTCTGAAGTCGTGATCGTATTTTTGACCGCCCGCGGGCAGGATTTGGATAAAATCAAGGGACTTGAACTTGGGGCCGACGATTATATCGTCAAGCCGTTTAATCCGCTGGAGCTGACGGCCAGAATTCGTACGGTGCTGCGGCGTACCCGTAAGCAGCGCGAGTCGCACCACGCTGTTCTTAACGCCGGGGGCATCCGCCTTGATTTGACCTCGAACAAGCTCTATAAGCAGGATGAAGTTATTGAAGTGACTCCCAAGGAATTTCTGATGGTAAAGGCGTTTATGGAGAACCCGGACATGGCTCTATCGAGAAATGAGCTGCTGAATCTAGTATGGGGAGAAGATTTTATCGGCGATACGAAGACGGTCGATGTTCACGTACGGAAGCTGCGGGAGAAGCTGGAGAAGGACAGCTCCAAGCCCGAACTGATTGAGACCGTCTGGGGCGTCGGTTATCGCTGGAGGAAGGAAGATTGATGTGGGTATTCGCAAAAGGCTGGTCGGAAGCTATCTTCTCGTCATTCTGACTACGGTGATCACCCTTGAGGCCATTCTGATTGCCGCCGTGAACTATTATTATTATCACAATATCGAGCGCACCCTGGTCACTCAGGCCGAACTGTCGGCCTCTTTTTATGAGCAATACTTTGCGGAAGAAGACTTGGAACAGCAGGCAGAACGATTGTTGGGAGGGTTTTCGCATCATTTTGCGGGGCAGGTGCAAATTATCGGCTCCTCCGGGCAGCTGATTCAAGACACTTCGGGATTCCGGCTTGGGCAAAATATGACCGGATTCCCAGATGTGCGAAGCGCGATTGCCGGCTTTGCCGATACTTGGCGCGGCCAGGACTTGGCTTGGCAGGAGGAGGTGCTTGCGGTTTCCTATCCGCTGGTGGCCAAAGGCCAGACCGCTGGAGCCGTACGGTTCATAACCTCGTTAAAGCAAACGAAGGAGGCGGTGAGGCAGATTGCCCTCATCTTCATTGCGGTAGGCCTCCTTGTGATTGCAATTGTTGCCGCTGTTGGCATCGTGCTGTCCGGGACGATTACGAAGTCGATTACCGGTTTAAAGCGGGCCGCTGAAAAAATGGCGGATGGAGATTTCAGTGTTAGAGCAGAGAAGCCTTATAAGGACGAGTTGGGCGCACTGGCGGATACGCTGAATACGATGGCTGGAACAATACAGCGGCAAGAGCAGCTCAAAAATGATTTCATCTCCTCGGTGTCGCATGAGCTGCGTACTCCGCTAACATCGATCAAAGGCTGGGTCGTTACGCTAAGGGCAAATCTCTGGAAAGGCAAGGTTACGCTAGAAGAAGGGCTTGACATTATTGAGTCGGAAACGGACCGTTTGACGGAGCTTGTCGATGAGCTGCTGGATTTCTCGAAATTTGGAGACGGGAGAATGGAGCTTAGCCGGTCATCACTTCACTTAGGAGAGTTCTTAACGAATATCGGACAACAGCTGCGGCCTAGAGCCGCAAGGCAAGGCATTGAACTGGAGGTTAAAGTGACGGAGCCGCTTCCTGTAATTTCGGCAGACCCAAACCGCTTGAAGCAAGTCATGATTAATCTGCTTGACAACGCGCTGAAGTTTACGGGTTCTGGCGGGTCAATCGTTATTTCGGCTAGCCTGGCTGAAGGACAGGTCATCATTGCCGTTGAGGACACGGGATCCGGCATCCCGGAGCAGGACCTCCGGAAATTGCCTCAGAAGTTTTACAAGGGAAATCATAAGATGAGCGGCAGCGGATTGGGCTTGTCCATTTCCGAGCAGATCATTCAGCTGCATCAAGGACAACTCCAGATTGACAGCGAGCTCGGCAAAGGCACAAAAGTGACAGTTTATCTTCCGAGCGGGGATGCAAAGTGAATTTTAACTATTTCATAACCTTTTAGATTCTTAAACCATTTAGAATAGGACAAAGAATAAGTAAGGAGCAGGAAGCCATATGCGGAACAAGCTCATGAACATATTTCTGGTGGCCGCAGTTATGCTTATGCTGGGCGGATGCCGAATCCCTGCGATGCCAAGCGACCTCATTACGGCTCCAAATGCCGTTGATGACGGTGATGAAATGCATACGAGCCTTCTAGCCCTGCTCCCTGATGGAGCTCGGCTGCTTACTATGCCTGACGGCAATCCGAATAATGGCATTTCCTACGGTGATCTAGACGGCGATGGACAGAATGAGGCTATCGTTGTATATGAAGAGGAAGTTGGCCGCCAACGTACGCTGAAAGCGGCTCTGCTAATGCGTCGGCAGGAAGCATGGCAGATTGTTTGGCATGGGGAAGGCAGCGGGCATGGTTTGGATTACGCGGGAATCCGTGATATCGACAGAGATGGGGCCGCAGAAATCCTTTTGGGCTGGTCGCTGGGCGCAGGTGTGAACGGGCTTGACATTTATGAATGGGACAAGGGCACATTGAAGCTGCAGGACAGAAAAGGATATCACGAAAGCATCGAGCTCAGGGAGATGATGAACTAGTCTGTTCCAGCGGCGCTTCTGCATGATGAATTGAGGTTAAGTATGATTTTTCTCGAAAAGCTAAAAAAGCTGGATAAAGCAACATTATTTATTATTATTTGTCTAAATGTCATCGGCACGGTAGCCGTATATGGGGCAACAGTGGGGACAAAGCTGGAGGGCCTGCATAAGAACAGTATGCTGCTCATCGCTTTATCCATGATCCTGATGCTGCTTGCGGCTTCTTTTGATTACAGGATCATTTTCGGCAAGCCGATATATATTCTCTATGCATTTGGGATAGGGATGCTGGCCTATGTTCAATTTAAAGGAGAGAACATCAACGGTGCAGTGCGGTGGTTAAGTATAGGATCGTTTCAGCTGCAGCCTTCGGAACTTGCCAAAATATTTACGATACTGCTTGTCGCCCATATGCTGAGCCGAAAGCAGGGGAGGAAGCTTCGTCTAATTCAGGATGTGGTGCCGATCTGCCTGGTTTTTATGATCCCGGTGCTGTTTATTATCAAGCAGCCTGATCTGGGTACGGCGCTGGTCTTTGTTGGCGTGCTGCTAAGCATGCTTTGGATGGGCAATATCCGCTTAAGATACATGCTCATTTTCTTAGGCGGTGTCATCTTGATTATCGGAGCAATCGTCTGGTTATATTATGCCGATAATGCATTGCTGTCCAAGGTAATCAAGCCGCACCAAATGGCCAGAATACAGACGTTCCTGGATCCTGCCAGCGATCCTGATAAATCATGGCATGTCAAAAATGCGATGCTGGCAATCGGCTCCGGCAGCTTGGCCGGGGACGAAGGATTTTTCCTGGAGCAGGGATATATTCCTTACGCCTATTCCGATTCTATTTTCGTAGTGATTGGGGAAAAATATGGCTTCTTGGGCTCTGCCGTACTGCTATTGCTTTATTTTTGCTTGGTAACCCGGTTGATCAATATCGTTATCGATAGCAAAGATAGGGCTGGTGCATATCTCGTTATCGGAATTACGGCCATGCTGGTGTTCCAAATTTTCGTCAATATCGGGATGCATATCGGGCTCGTTCCTTTAACGGGGATTTCACTGCCTTTTATTAGCTATGGGGGCAGTTCCTTGATCACAAATATGTTGGCGATCGGACTAGTTCTGAATGTAAAGATGCATAGAGAAGAAAACATACCATTACCGTGACTTTAATGGAAGTGAAGCAGGAAGAGAGGAAATGCAATGAGATATTCGCACAGACAGCGGCTTGTAAGTCCGTATGTCATTGTTTGGGCCTTACTGGCACTGGCCGGATTTGGCGTGATCGCTTTTTTTGCGGTCCGGCAACCGCTCAATCCCTTTGATTTCAACGTGGCCGCATGGGTACAGAGTTTTGAGGCGCCGTCTTTGACTCATACAATGGTGTTCTTTTCCACACTGGGAGCAACCAAGTTTACGATACTGATCGCTATTGCGGCGATGCTTATATTGTTTTTCGTGCTGGAACACCGGATGGAACTAGTATTTCTCGCTGCTTCTCTTGGCGGGGCGGCTTTGCTGAATAAGCTGCTGAAAACGATCTTTCAGCGAGAGCGGCCTTTCGTTCATCGTTTAGTAGAAGAGACGGGCTTCAGCTTCCCCAGCGGTCATGCCATGGCCGCCTTTGCATTGTACGGGGCGCTTACTTTTCTCTTGTGGCGGCATATACGTCCTCAGTGGGCGCGTGTTCTCTTGATTGTCCTCAGCTGTTTGATGGTAGTCATGATTTGCATCAGCCGGGTCTATCTGGGAGTTCACTATCCAAGCGATATTGCAGGAGCGCTGCTGGCCAGCGGATTCTGGCTGAACGTCATGATTGGAATTGCCCAGTGGTATCAAGGGCGGCATGGCGCAGTGTCCGGATATCGTTTGCGGCAATAGCCGCTGTGAGTACTTCGCTTTCGTGCATCGAGTATGCGAATTCGTTATAATAATAGAAAAGTGAATGAGCAGGAAGGGAAAGCCATATGAGCGAACGACAAATTGAGCAATTGAAGATGATGCGCAACGAGATTACCCGCTTTTTATTGACTTACAAATTTGCATTGGACGAAATGGAGACGAAAATTGAAATTTTGAAGGAAGAGTTTGAATCTCTTCATGACTATAGCCCGATTGAGCACACGAAGACCAGGCTGAAATCGCCGGAGAGCATCATGAGCAAGCTGTATCGCAAAGGTGCGGATTTCTCTTTCGAGTCGATTCGGGAAACCGTGAAGGATATTGCAGGAATGCGGATCACCTGCTCCTTTGTATCGGATATATATCGTGTAAGCGACATGCTGCAGAAGCAGAATGATCTGAAGGTGCTGGAAATTAAGGATTATATCAAAAATCCAAAGCCCAACGGCTATAAAAGCTTGCATCTGCTGATCGAAGTTCCGGTATTTATGTCAGACCGCGTCGAGATGGTATGTGTCGAGGTGCAAATTCGCACGATCGCCATGGATTTCTGGGCCAGCCTGGAGCATAAAATCTTCTATAAATACAATCAATCCGTACCCGAGCGTCTGCTGCAGGAGCTCAAGGACGCGGCAGACACCGCGGACGAGCTGGATCATCAGATGGAGCGCTTGATGAATGAAGTTCAGACGATCAAGCATCTGAACGACGACCATTCAAGTGAGGACCTCACCAGCATCATTATCAATAATCAGAAGTTCAATCTTCCGCGCGCGTTGATAGATGTGCTAGGGAAGCAGGAATAGTAAGCACATTTAATTTCCCAAGGATGACGCATTAAATCATCCGGTGTATACTAAGGGATACAACAAAGCTCAGCAATTACATGACCCAGCCTAAGATAAGAGCGAATCTTAGAGCTGGGTCATTTTTGTAGTATCAGGACGAGAAGCAATGATTGGTTTAAAAAGTTATTGAGAGGAGTGGACTTTATGGATTATTTAGTCGTTATTTCGTTAAGGACTATTCGTGTCAAGTTGACAAGATGAAAATATTGGAATAAAATGAAATATAAGTTAAATATTGTACGGAGGTTTTATTTTGATCAAGTCAGTTCCACTAATAGCAGTTACTATATTAATAGCAATGATTACAACCAGTTGCTCTATGAGATCGACTAAACCATTTCCCAAGGATGCTAAGCTTGTAATTGATTTGGCATATACGAGTGAACAACATTTTAAGCAAAGATACTCGAATTTGCTTGAAATAGAGTATCCTAATATGCGGTTGAACATCATATCTACGAAAGGACTAATCCAGTCAGTCGATTCTTCAGCATGGATAAAACAAAATCCCGTTGACATTATCTATATCCCATCATTCCAAATAAAGAATTTCATAGAATCCGGATTGGTTGCCGATATTGAACCCCTTATCAAAAGAGACCAAGTAGATTTAGAACAATTTGTACCAAGCGTTATTGAACTAACAAGAGAATATGGGAACGGAAAGTTATACGGTTTACCCCCGACCTTTTATAGTAGAGCTATTATATTTAATAAAGAACTTTTTGATCAATTCAATATCGAATATCCTCATGATCAGATGAGCTGGGAGGAGATTCTGACACTTTCAGCCAAGTTTTCAACGAATAATTCCGAATTGAAGGGTATATCCATTGGATATTCAACCCCTTTTGAATTAATACAGCATATCGGAAGGGTAGAAGGACTTCAACTCTTTAGTCATTCAAATCAAGCAACCTTGAATAGCAGCTCTTGGGTAACAGTATGGGAGAATGTTCTTCGAGCCCACGAATCTGGTTCTCTTGATTTAAATGCTGATCTTAATAATTATTTATCTCCATTTCTGTCCGGCAAACGAGCGATGGCCGTCATTTCATGTGAGGAATATAAGAAAATTGAGCAAGAAAAACCTTCTTTTAAATGGTCTATTGTAACCATGCCTGTCGACCCAGAGCAGCCAGATCAATCAAATGAGATAAGGATTCCAGGAATATATGCGATAGTTAACTCATCTGGCAATAAGGAAGCGGCTTGGGAAATGCTGAAACTTTTTGTTTCCAACGAAGCAGCACGCTGGGACTATCAATCAAATGATGGATTTTCAACACGTTTGGAACAATTAAGCACATTGAATCAGGATCAGCTTCTGCCATTTTATCAATTATCCCCCAAATTAGGCGATGACAGCAAAGAACTGACTTTAGAAGATACCGAACTATTCAGTCAAATCATAGATAAGATATTCAGTCGTTCAATTTCATTACAGGAAGGTTTGGACGCATTACAGCAAGAAGCTGAGCAACAACTTGAAGGGAAATGATGTGGGAGGATTGTAATGATAGGCAGAGGACGAGTTATCTTCATTATTTTTTTGTTGTCACTTAGTGGCTGTTCGTTTGGGAAGCAGGATGAACTTGTTACTCTCACAATCAATTACCCTTCTGAACAACAATTTTACCAAATGTATGCTCATGATTTTGAGAAAAAATACCCACATATTACTATAAAAGTTGTGAATCAAGATATGAACGAACAGTCCGTTGAACCTTCTACAGATGTTATATTTATAGATCAACTACATGTCTACAACCGATTGGTTGAGGAAGGGAATTTAATCAATTTGGAGAGCAATATACATAAAACTGCGTTTCCAATATCAGAGCTTTCTCCTATAGTTGTTAATTCATTGCGTTCAGAGGTAGATGGAGAAATATATGGACTGAGCCCGTCATTTATCAGCCACGCTCTTTATTATAATCGAGAGCTTTTTGAGAAAAGTGGGGTTCCATTTCCTAAAAACCAAATGACATGGAAAGAAATATTCGATCTAGCCAAAAGATTTCCAAATCAAGGATCTGATGGAGAGCGAATATATGGATTTAAATCAAATTATTATACAGCGATTGCTTTTTCTATGATTTTAAGGGTGGGTCAAACGGAAGGACTTCAATTTATTAATCCCGAAACTTTGAAAGTTAATTTTCAATCGGATGAGTGGAAGACAATTTTTTCAGACGTTATTCAATTATTTCAATATAATGTTGTTTATGATCAAGAGGACACTATGACTGGCCAGATTGTGCCTTCACCGATGTTAACTGGCAAAGCTGCTATGGAAATTCAATCTTATTCGACTGCATACAACTTTGATGCTCATAGTCAGTTTGTTGGAGCACCGACGATTAAATGGGATATGGTAACCGTACCTGTTGCGACTAGGATGTCTGATCAAAGCGACTACTATGATATTCAGGAGATTTACGGGATATCCTCTACGGCAAATCATGCTGAAGAAGCTTGGAAATTAATCGAATTCATTACAGGAGATACTCAGAAAATGAAGGCTAATGTTGATAATCAACTAATCAATGGTCTGCCTGCGAGAACTGAACTCATTAAAGCAGCGGGTCACCATGACTTAAGCCCGCTATACGTATTAAATCCTGTAACTAACAGTAATAATCCTTATGATTATATAGATTATGAAATTTTAAATGCATTTAAAGTTGTCGGACAGAGTATTGTTGAGGAGGCTATACAAAATTCACTTTCCGTGGACGAAGCCATATATAAAATTGAAGTAGAGGGGCAGAGAGTAATTGATGAAACGAATTTAGCCAGTAGTACCCAATTAAAATAACCCAGGAGAATAAAAGGGTCTCATGCGAACGTAAAAATTTCAAGGTGACAGCTTCCACTAGCGTGTGTATAATTATGGAAAACAAGTGGTTGAAAGCGTTGTTATGACGCGGGAAATAATGAAATGGAGGCTGTGCTTATGAGTTCCAGTCCAATTTTAAGTCAAATTGGCGGGATTTTTATCCCTGTAAGCAGCATTGAACAGGCACGCGATTGGTATTGCGATATCTTGGGGGTTCCCGCGGATGGCGATATATTGTTTGGACATCTGTATATTTTGTCTGTGAATGAAGGGATTGACCTCATATTGGACAGCCAAATTTTTACCGGAGATAATGTCTTCCAAGCGCCGGCATTCCAATTCAAGACACATGACATCAAGGAAGCCTACGACTATATGAAATCCAAGCAGGTTGAGCTGACAACGGAAATCATGTATGATCAATGGTTTAATTTCAAGGATCCAGATGGAAACCAACTCATGATTTGTAAATGTTAGTACTATGTCTGCTGTTGTGCAAAGTAGATGATACAGTGCCGCTCGTTTTTGGGCGGCTCTTTTGTTGCGCTTATTCATATGATGGCCGTTTCTTCCATTTCAAATGTAAGATAAAATACAGGAAAGCAATGGAAGGATTCGGGGGAGGAAGAACGGATGTCACTACAAATTGAGGAACTTGCTTTAAATGCCTGGCCGTCTTTGCAAACGATCGTACATCATGGCTGGCTGCTGCGTTTTGCCGAAGGATACACCAAGAGATCGAATTCGGTTCAAGCCATTTATTCGGGGGGCAATAGTAATATTGAACAGCAAATTGATTATTGTGAAAAGATTTATGAGTCAGCCGGCCTGACCACGATATTCAAGATGACGCCATTTGGACCGGATTCGCTGGATCAGCGGCTTGAGCAGCGTGGTTATACAATCGCCGAACCTTCAACTGTGAAAATTTTAGACGATATTAGCAGTATAAGAGAACCGCAAATGAAGGGGATTCTTATTGAAGAGGAATGGAGTGAAAACTGGCTGGCAACGCTGTCCACCATGAATCAATTATCACAAAAGAAGCAGGAGATCACAAGAATGCTATTGAGAAATTCCCGCTTGAAACAAGGGTTCTTCACTTTGATGAACGGTTCCGGTCCGGTCGCGTGCGGTCTTGCCGTCATGGAGCAGGGGTATGTTGGCTTATATGACATTGTGACGGACCAAGCCTACCGCAACATGGGTTACGGTGAACAATTGCTGCTGCATATTTTGAAATGGGCGAGAGAAGCCGGGGCTGAAAAAAGTTACCTGCTCGTTGTGCAGAGCAATGCCTCCGCGAATCGCCTGTATGATAAATTGAACTATCGGCATTTGTATACCTACTGGTATAGATGTAAGCCGTAGGCGAATAGCTAGAACTATAGTTGAATAATTCTCACAATTATGTGAATAAAAGCTTCGTGCACCATTAGGGGCAAATGACGTCTTTCCGGGGAAATCGCTGGAGGGTATTTACAACTACGAAACATCTCTGGTAAGATGTTCTCGTTTAAATTAATTGTCAACCGAATTAGCAAATGCAGGTTGACAATTGTTGCGGGGATATTCGTAGTCAATCGATACATATTTAGAGAGGATGGTAGAGTAAACATGCACAAGATGGAAGAGAAACTCCAGACAGACTGGGATCGGCTTGCGGATATAGCATTGCGAGGGGAACGGCTAACCATGGAAGAAGGGCTGTCCGTACTGCAGGGGGAAGATGGGCAAATTCTGTCTATCATGCAGGCCGCATATAAGGTTCGGCGCCATTATTACGGCAATAAAGTGAAACTGAACATGATCATGAACGCCAAAAGCGGTCTTTGCCCCGAGGACTGCGGCTATTGCTCGCAATCGATCGTTTCCAGTGCTCCGGTGGCTAAATACTCCCTGCTCGATAAAGAATCGCTGCTGGCGGGAGCGCGTGAAGCACTGGCTCGCCAGGCTGGCACGTATTGTATCGTGGCCTCAGGGAGGGGGCCGACACCGCGGGAGCTAGAGCAGGTAATTGAGGCGGTTACAGAAATCCGCAGCACGATGCCCCTTAAAATATGCGCCTGCCTCGGACTGCTCCGCGATGACCAGGCCAAGCGCCTCGCAGAGGCAGGTGTCCACCGCTATAACCATAACTTAAATACAAGCAGCGGCAATTATTCCGCCATTACGACGACTCATTCCTACGAGCAGCGTGTGGAGACGGTCGAAAAGGTAAAGGCCTCAGGCATGTCGCCCTGCTCCGGTGTAATCATTGGCATGGGGGAAAGCCAAGCCGAAATTGTAGAAATGGCTTATGCGCTGCGTGAAATTGACGCTGACTCAATACCGGTCAATTTTCTTGTTCCTATTCCGGGAACTCCGCTGGAAGCCAAGGAGAAAGTCACGCCTCTGCAGGCGCTCAAAGTGCTGGCATTATTCCGTTTTATTTGCCCGTCCAAGGAAATTCGCGTGTCTGGAGGCCGGGAATCCAGCCTTAGGCATTTGCAGCCGCTGTCTCTCTATGCAGCAAATTCATGGTTTGTCGGTGACTATTTGACAACCGGGGGGCAGGCGGTGAATGCGGATCATCAGATGATCGAAGACCTTGGCTTTGAAATCGAGCAGTGCGCCCTTTAAACTCCGGGAACCATAATTTGTTATAGGCGCAGGCGATTCGTTATAATAGGATGTGGAATGACCAATAATCATTTCTGGGTTAGGAATTGAAAAGGAGAGATAAACCATGAGCTTGAACAACCAGGTAGCCATCATTACAGGCGCAGGTAAAGGCATCGGCAAGGCGATCGCACAGGCGCTTGCAAAGGAGGGCGTTCATTTAGGACTGATCGCGCGTACGACTTCCGACTTGGAGGCGCTGCAATCCGAATTGAGAGAGCAGCACGGCATTAAGGTTGCCATCGCTTCCGCCGATATTTCCGATCAGTCGGCCGCAGAGAAAGCCGTAGAGGCGCTTGTATCCGAGTTAGGCGGCATAGATATCCTGATCAACAACGCCGGCATTGCCAAATTCGGCAAACTGGTGGAGATGGACACGAAGGATTGGGAGCGAATTATCCAGGTTAATTTGATGGGAACCTATTATATGACAAGAGCCGTGCTTCCTAAACTGATTGCTCAAAATCAAGGGAATATTATTAACATTGCATCGACAGCCGGTGAAAGAGGCTTTGCTACCGGCTCCGCATACAATGCTTCGAAATTTGCCATTATGGGGCTGACGGAGGCCGTTATGCAGGAGGTGCGCAAGAACAATATCCGTGTTGTCGCTCTGACGCCAAGTACGGTTAATACCGAGCTTGCCGTAAATACCGGCCTGAGTATCGGTGACGAAGACCGGATGATGCAGCCGGAAGACGTTGCTGAGCTAGCGGTGGCCACGTTGAAGCTTCCGCAGCGTGTTTTTGTTAAAACCGCCGGCATCTGGACGACGAATCCTCAGTAACTTATCATTATGGATAGGCAAGGCTCTGACCCGCATGCAGCGGGTTAGGGCCTTTTTTGTATTGTCTGAGGCCTATTTCACATGGAAATATTCAATTTTCAAGACCTAATCCGCATATAGTTAGTGAATATGCAATATGCTGAGGCAATCTGAGGACACGACAGTGAAATTTCCACAAGAGGGAGGTACAGCAGTGAAAAAGAGGCTAAATAAGAAACAGACGAGGCTTGCGGGAATGGCCGTGCTCGTATTGACTTTATTATTATCTGCAAATGGCGCAAAATGAAATAAGATATATGGCAGTTATTCGTACTACAGGAATGGGGGAGCGTGCATTGGGAATTCAGCTTGAAGAATGGATCATCGAGGCCAGTATCGAGATGATGCAGCGGGCGATGGAGGAAGGGGAGATCAGTTCCGAGGAATTGGTCGCGGTATATTTGGACCGGATCGATCGTTATGATCCTCGTCTGAAGTCGGTAATCGAGGTCAATCCGGATGCAATGGATACAGCTAGAGCTTTGGATCAGGAACGCAAGGAGCAGGGCAGCAGAGGAGCCCTGCACGGCATTCCTATTTTGCTGAAAGACAATATCGGGACGCATGATAAGACCCGTACCAGCGCGGGTTCATTAGCCTTAGCGAATGCCATACCGAAGGAGGATTCTGCCGTCGCTTCGCAATTGCGTGCTGCTGGCGCTGTCCTTCTCGGCAAAGCCAATATGACGGAATGGGCTAATTTCATGTCGAGCACGATGTATGCAGGATACAGCTCAAAAGGCGGGCAAACGTTAAACCCGTATGGTCCAGGGGAGATTTTTGTCGGCGGCTCAAGTTCAGGTTCGGCTGCGGCAGTTGCCGCTAACCTGACTGCCGCAGCGATTGGCACGGAAACGACAGGTTCGATTATCAGCCCGGCCAGCCACAATTGCATTGTTGGGATTAAACCGACGGTGGGCCTGATTAGCAGGCGCGGCATCATTCCTCTGACAGAAACGCAGGATACGCCGGGGCCGATGGCGCGTACGGTAGCCGATGCTGCGCTGATTTTGGGTGCGCTCACTGCCCAGGATCCGAGGGATGCTGCGACTTTGTCGAAAAACAGGCAAGCATTATCGGATTATACGCCGTTTCTCAACCGCGCTTCACTCGCAAAATCACGTATCGGCATTCCGCGAAATTACTATCGGCAGCTTGATGAAGGAAGATTGGCGCTGATCGAACAAGCCATCCATGTACTTCAGGCTGAGGGAGCAACGATCATCGATCCTGTCGAGCTGCCATGCGAGGGGCAAAACTGGGACTTCAATGTGCTTAACTTCGAATTCAAGAAGTCTTTAAACGACTATTTAAAGACATTGCCGGAAATGGTTAAGGTTCGTTCGTTGGAGGACGTCATCCGTTTTAATGAGCAACATAAGGAAGCCGCGTTGAAATATGGACAGGACTTGCTGCTTTTATCAAATCGGACAAGTGGTACCCTGACCGAGCAGGCGTACCTGGACAGCAAGCGAAGAAATCACGAAGTGGCAGGGAGACAGGGGATCGATGCTGTGTTAAAGCAGCACCATTTGGATGCATTACTCATTTTGGGGGATGATGATATTAACGATCTTGCTGCCCGGGCGGGATATCCTTCCATTACTGTGCCTGCAGGCTTTATTGCGGAAGGAGTCGTAACCCCGGAGGGGATTACGACGAAAGGGCCGCACGGAATAACTTTTGTGGGAACGGCCTTTAGCGAGCCGACTTTGATTGGGCTGGCTTATAGTTATGAGCAAGCTTCGCGGCATCGCGTTCCTCCCCATCTTGTGGTTATGAATTGACATATACCCTATAGAATATTGCGATGGAAGCGGTTGTTTGACTACATTTCTCTAGGCATTCCGATCGCTGGATTTGGGCTGTTAGCCCCATGGATTACAGAACCGCCATGGCTTTAAGCTCTGTTTCTGTCATTTTGAATGCTTTGAGACTACAGCGGATGAACACATAAGGCTCAATTTTGTTAAAATTGGAGGCTTTCATAGGAAGATAGCTGGATTTTCCTCGCTGTCTTCCTCTTTTTTTGGTGAAAAACAAGGATGAATAGTGTGAACTAAGTCCCTTGTATAATGTCAGTAACTACTTGTAAAATTGTGACATGAGGACAGAGGCATACATCGTTTGGTCCCGAAGGAGGTTGTGATAAAGCGTATCCTTCGAGTATGAATGGATATGTGAAAACTCAGCTTGAAAGATCGAAGCAGTAGAATCGATGGTTAAATACATACATATGCTGAGGTGATAAATGATGCATAGAAGGACTACTGGAATGCTTTTGATAATGATCGCGGCATTCCTGTACGGCATACGATACTTGGCTGCAGCAATTTACGGGTCTGCTTCCTCTGCATGGAACGCAGATCACTTTAATGAAATGTTGAGCTTTGTCGGTGATGGGCCAACCATACTTAGTACAATTGCATTGATTCTCGGAATTACATATTTACTTGTCGCGGAATTGGAAGGCACGAGCATGCGGAAGCAGATCGAGCAGATTAAGAGCAGCTGGAATGATTTCGATTGGTATGAATCGGAGGGAAACAGCAGAAAAGGCAAAGGGAAAAGCAAATAGGCAAGGCAACTGGCAAAATAAGATACGGCTCGGGCCCAAGGCTCGAGCCGTTATTCGCATTACATGACTAGCCGCTTGGAGCGGCAGTCCCCCGAGCATTGCGGGTTCGCTTCCGCCCAGAACGAGACTCTGGATTTCCAGGGCAATCAGGGAAGGGAGCTCGGGACCGTATGCCTGCTCCATTTGCCGGACCCCGATCGAGAGATGGTTCTGCAACTGTTCGAGAATCGCATATAATTTGCTGAACAAAGAGAGCTTTGCTTCCGGCTGCTCATAAAAACATTCCATAAAACGCCGGAGCATTGGGACGATGGCCTCATTTAACGGATGCCCTTTCGGATAGAATCCAGTAAGTCGTAATCATAGATTCTATGCTCCTTCATGTCCGGTTTAGTTAAAACTTGCGTTTTAAATCAGACCGAAGATGTTATAGAGATTACATAGGGAGAGTTCTATACTTGATTGTGGCCTTTACATTGGCCTGATTCGATATACCTATCATAAGCTAAAAAGCAGGTGAACAACATGGCTAAATCAGAGATTTCGCTTGATTATTCCAAAGTGTTCGAAAACGAGCAGGAAGCCAAGATCAAACCGCTAAGGCTGCTAGGCCGATTGTACCGCGAACATATCAGCAAGGTTGCTCTTTCCGCATTTTGCTATGCGATTAAATCGTCCCCTCAATGGGTACTGTCGATTGTTACTGCAAATATCATCAATATCGTCAGTTACCCTGACCGCCATTCCATGCGTGAGTTTTGGATCAATCTGGCGGTCATCATTGTTGTGATCCTGCAGAATATTCCGATGCATACGCTTCATGTCAGCTACATTAGCAAGGCTGTACGGCATGTGGAGGCAGGCCTCCGCAGTACCTTGGTGCGGAAAATGCAGCAATTATCCCTAAGCTATCACGGAGATATGAGCGCCGGCCGGCTCCAGTCCAAAGTGCTGCGGGACGTAGAAGCCATCGACTTTTTGTCGCGTCAGATGATGACCAGCCTTATTCCGGCAGCCATTAATCTCATTATTGTCATCGGCCTTACGCTGTATCATAGCTGGGTCGTTGCGTTATTTTTCGTGTTTATGGCCCCGACCGCGGTCACGCTCGTACGTTTTTTTCGCTCCAAAATGTCGAAGCAAAACCGCGAAGTGCGCAAAAAAATTGAGGAAATGTCTGGCAAGGTGTCCGAAACCGTCGAGATGATTCCAGTCACCCGGGCTCATGGCCTGGAGGAAGTGGAGATACGCAAGGTGGACGACGCATTGCAGAAAATCCGGGAGCGCGGGTACCGCTTGGACATTCTGGAAGCTTACTTCGGTTCTACCAACTGGGCCGTATTTCAATTGTTCCAGGTCGGCTGCCTGTTCTTTACTGCATACTTATCTTATCAGGGATATATGGAAATCGGGGACATCGTCATGTATCAGAGCTTTTTTGCCATGATTATCAACTCGGTCAGCTCGATTCTGAACGTGTACCCTAATCTTGTGAAAGGCTTCGAGTCCCTGCATTCCGTTACAGAAGTGATCATGTCAGATGAGACCGAGGAATACAAAGGACGGCAGAAGCCTGAGCGTATTACGGGCGAATATCGTTTTGAAGGCGTAGGATTCAAGTACAAAGGCTCGGATCGCCATGTCCTTCAGGATTTCTCTTTAACTGTCAATCCGGGTGAGACCGTCGCGTTTGTCGGGGAATCCGGCTCGGGTAAATCGACCATTCTCAATTTGATTATCGGCTTCTATAAACCGCAGTCAGGTAAAATATGGGTCGATGGAATCCCGATGAACGAGCTGAGCATGAGGCGATACCGCCGGACGCTGGCCATCGTGCTGCAGAACAATATATTATTCTCCGGGACCATTCGGGAAAATATTACGTATGGACTCCCCCATATTTCTGAGGAAAAGCTGCAGCAGGCTATTTGGATGGCAAATCTGCAGGATGTCATCGACAGCCTGCCGGATGGGCTGGATACCTCGGTGGGCGAGCATGGAGGCAGGCTGTCCGGCGGCCAGCGCCAGCGGATCGCCATTGCCCGGGCGCTGGTCCGTGATCCGAAAATCATCATCCTTGATGAAGCGACTTCCGCGCTCGATAATGCGTCAGAGCGGCATGTACAGCAAGCGATGGAGCAGCTGATGGAGGGCCGGACAACGTTTATTGTCGCTCACCGTCTATCCACGGTGAAGAATGCGGACCGTATCGTTGTCATGAAGAAAGGGAAAATTGTTGAGAGCGGGACTTATGACGAGCTGTTGAACTTCAAGGGTGAATTTTACAAGTTGAAAAATATGTGAGCCAGGGCCTAGCGCAGGTCTTGTAAGACATCGCGAGGTCACCGGAATATGGCTTCTGGTGGTCTCGTAGGCTAGTTAAGATGAAAATGAAAGAATGCCTGGTTCTGGCTTTCATAGTACCAAAGGTGTTATCAAAAAATAAAAACATATTGACTTCTTGCGAAATGGGGAGTATATTTTGTGTGTAACCGGTTACCTATGAGTGGAGTGAACATATGATCTCAATCAAAGACGTTGCCAAGCATGCAGGCGTATCTGTAGCGACAGTATCCAGAGTCTTGAACAATAGCGGATATGTTGGCCAGGATACGAGGGTCAAAGTTGAAAAAGCGATCAAAGAGCTCAATTACAAGCCGAACGAGGTGGCAAGAAGCCTGTTCAAGAAGCAGTCCAGCACCATTGGCTTGATCGTGCCCGACATTATGAACCCCTTCTTTCCTGAGCTCGCGAGAGCGGTTGAAGATACGGCAATTCAGTTAGGATACAATGTGATTCTTTGCAATTCGGATGGAGATGAGAAGAAGGAGCAAAATTACCTGGATGTCCTGCAGCAGCAGTATGTAAACGGTATTATTGTTTCTTCCAATACGCTGACAGCGGCGCAAATCGAACGGCTTAACATTCCGGTCGTCAGTATCGACCGGGTGATTAGTAAAGGCCTGCCGACGATTGTCGTAGAGAATAAGAAAGGGGCCATGATGGCAACGCGCTTCTTGCAAAGCAAGGGCTGCCGCAGGATTGGCCACATCAAAGGGAACAGCCGTGTCCTCAATGCGAAAGAACGCTGTGAAGGCTACATGGAAATTGTCGGCGAAGAGCCATGGTTCAACGAGACATACATCGCGGAGGGCCAATATGACATGCAGTCGTCCATTCAGGCGACGCTGGAGCTGCTGCAAAGGCATCCTGATATCGATGGAATCTTTGCAGCGAATGACATTATGGCGATTGGTGCGATTAAGGCGGCGTATCAGCTTGGCAAAAAAGTGCCTGAAGACATAGCCATCATCGGCTTTGACGGCATCAGCCTGTCCAAGGCGACAACGCCGGAACTGACCACAATAGAACAGCCCATCTACGAAATGGGAGAGAAAGCGACCAAACTGCTGGTCAGCTTAATGGAGCAGCAGCAGACTGCGGATCCAGAGAGCTATAAAGTACTGGATGTTACCCTTATAGAGAGAGAATCAACCTAAGAAGGAGAGACAGAAATGGAGCGGAAACCTAAAATTACTGTTGTTGGCAGCATCAACATGGATCTAGTCACCATAACAACTCAAGTGCCTAAAATCGGTGAGACGCTCCTTGGCAAGCAATTTCAGATGAACCCCGGCGGAAAAGGAGCCAATCAAGCAGTAGCAGCAGCACGCCTTGGAGCAGATGTTCGTTTGATTGGCTGTGTCGGGAATGACCGCTTCGGTCAGGACATCTTACAGCACCTCAGAAATGAAGGTGTTGATGTAAGTGATGTGGAACCGGTTACAGATCATACAGCTACTGCTACGATTACCGTTTACAACGAGGACAACAGCATTATTGTCGTGCCGGCAGCCAACCATCATGTAACCGCGTCATTTGTAGAATCCAAGCGTGAAGTTATCGCACACAGTGATATTCTTCTCGTCCAACTGGAAATACTATTGGAAGGTGTGCAAAAGGCGGTAGAGATTGCCAAAGAGAACGGGGTTACCGTTATTCTGAACCCGGCTCCGATTCAGGAGCTGCCAGCTGAGCTGATACGTCAGGTGGACTACCTTACGCCTAATGAGCATGAGCAGGCTCTTCTGATGCAGCAGCTTCATGACGAGGATATCAGCGGCAAGCTGGTCGTTACGAAAGGAAGCCAGGGCGTGTCGATCATGGACGGGGGCCTGGAGGTGAACGTTCCGGCCTATAACATTAGCGTCGTAGACACGACTGGAGCAGGAGATTCTTTTAACGGTGGACTGGCCGTTGCCTTAAGCCAAGGAATGACTTTGCGAGATGCTTGTGAATTTGGCAATGCCGTTGCTGCCCTATCAACAACGAAGCTCGGGGCGCAAAGCGGAATGCCAACGAAAGACGAGGTTGCCCACTTTATTCAAGGAGGACGAAATCAATGAACAAAAGACCGATTATTATTGACACCGATCCAGGAATCGACGATGCAGTTGCATTAGCCATAGCCTTGTACAGCGAGAAGCTGGATGTGCGCTTAATTACTACCGTAGCCGGAAATGTAGGCTTGGATAAGGTAACCTTGAACGCCTTGAAATTGCTGAAGTTCTTCAAGAAGGACATCCCTGTAGCGATGGGGGCGGACAGACCGCTGATCAAAGCGCCGATCGATGCGAGCAATGTCCACGGCTCTACTGGAATGGACGGTTATGATTTCGAAGAGCCTTCGAAAGAGCTGCTTTTGCAGGAAAATGCGGTCAATGCGATGCATCGGGTCATTATGGAAAGCGAACAGCCGATCACTTTAGTTCCGATCGGACCTTTGACAAATATTGCGCTTCTCCTGCGAATGTACCCGGAAGTCAAAGAGAAGATTGCCGAGGTAGTCATTATGGGCGGATCGACGGCCCGCGGCAATGCCGGAGTCATGGCCGAATTCAACATATTTGCCGATCCTGAAGCGGCGAAAATCGTGTTCCATAGCAATCTGCCTGTCGTCATGGTTGGTCTTGACGTTGGATTGAAAGCGCTCGTATATCCTGAAGACAGTGAGCGGCTGAAGGACATGAACGAGACAGGGCAAATGATCTATCAGCTGTTCCAAAAATATCGCGGCGGCAGCATGAAGACGGGATTGAAAATGTACGACAGCTGTGCCATTGCCTATCTCCTGCAGCCAGAGATGTTCACTGTTGCCGATACTTTTGTAGATATAGAGTTAAGCGGCTCTTTGACATCCGGCTGTACTGTTGTGGATCTGAAAGGATACCTTGGCCAAGAGAACAACGCTAAAGTTTGTGTCGATATCGATCCGCAAATGTTTAAAACGTGGTTTTTGGACGGCTTGAGCAAGTGCAACTAAGTTACGCCTGATCAACCGGGCTCTGCATTACGAATCTTTGCTTGATCACTGGATACTCTGATCTGCATCTGATTTGAGTATTATCGGCACCCAATCTGCATCTTTAGGAGGAACGTCTTTATGGGGTCTAATTTAGTCATGTACGGCTCAGCGATTGTTGCTGTACTTATCGTTATTTACATGTTAATCAAGAAAATGGACATTAAAATCACTCTTTTTCTCATGGGGATCATTTTGATTTTGGTGGCAACGGCAATGGGCAACGGGATTGCCATCAAGGATTTCGAATCGACGGGTTCGCTATGGCTGGATCCGCTTCAGGTGATCGTGCTCCAATTCAAGCAGACGTTTACGGCTGCGGGCTTCATCATCCTCCTGCTTGGGGGCTATACCGCTTATATGTCCGCCATTGGAGCAAACGAAGTGACGGTCAACGCTTTAACGAAGCCTATTTCCAAAATTAAGTCGGCTTACATTCTAGTTCCTATCGTATTTTTGCTCGGCAATCTGCTGTCTCTTGTCATTCCGAGTGCATCGAACCTGGCGATCATTTTGCTGGCAACCTTGTTCCCGATTCTTAGAAAAGCGGGCATGTCGGCGCTTTCCGCGGCGGCGGTCATCGCTACATCTGCCACGATCGTTCCTACGCCGCTTGGAAGCGACAACGTCGCCATCGCCCAGGAGTTGGCCAAACACGCGATGTTCGCCAACTTGACGGTAACGGACTATGTGTTCAGATATCATGCTATTGTATCCATTCCAACCTTGCTCTTTATCGCACTGGTTCATTATTACTGGCAGAAGCGAATGGACAAGAAAGCAAGCCATTTGCAGGCTGAAGCCGAAGTAAATCATGAATCCAAGGAGGATATGGAAGTCAAAGGCGGCAAGCTGTTCAAAACCGTGTACGCACTTCTGCCGATCTTCCCGATTATTCTGCTGCTGGGTACTTACGCAATTCAGATTACGACAGGCAATGCCATTGAACTCAGCGTAGAGGTCGCAACCTTGGTTTCGTTCGTGCTCGCGATCATCTGCGAAGTCATTCGCCATAAAGGCGACAGAAGTGTACTGGAAAAAACGGAATCCTTTTTTAAAGGAATGGGTGGAGCGGTACCGATCGTCGCCCTGCTCGTTGCCGCTTCCGTTTTTGTTACGGGGCTGAAATCTATCGGTTTAGTCGATGCCCTGCAGCAATCCATGCAAAATATTCAAGGAAACGGACTAGACTTCATTCTGCCGCTGATCCTTGTAGCCATTACGGCGCTGATCGTTATTCTTAGCGGCAGCGGTACGGCTTTGATCTTCGCCATGGTGCCGTTAATGGTTCCGTTAGCGGATGCAGCAGGAATCAGTCCGATTGCAATTTCGGTGCCGATGGGACTTTCGGGCAACCTGTTCCGCGCGGTATCGCCGGTGGCGGCCGTTGTGCTGATCGTTGCCGGTACGGTGAAGACGGATCCAATCGCGATCGTAAAAAGAACGTCGGTTCCAATGATCGCAGGTGTGATCTTTATGTTCATCCTGTCCATGGTTATCTTTCTGTAACATTAATTCATCATCAAACCAAAGAAGAACAGGCCTAGATCCTGTTCTTTTTTGATTTGGAAACCATTTGTTCAGAATATTACCTTTCATAAAGCAAAACGGGTTAGTTACCTAAAAAATCGTCACTAGACTAATTAATTATCGCTTTGCTGCAACCTTCCAAACAATGGAAACGTCGAGGGTGCAAAGGGGGTAATAGAATGATTAAGAAATGGAAATGGGTACTATGTATAGGAACAATGACATTGTCTTTGCTGTTAGGCGGGTGCGGAAGCGCGAGCAGCAATAAAGCAGCCGACAGCAAGGCGGACAGCGGTTTTTCCGCAGAGTCTGAACTTATGAGCATGAGCGCGGATGTTAGCATGAGCACAGCAACAACCGAGCAAAGCATGCCAGCTGCCGGCAGCAATGAGGCGCCTGTAGGAAATCAGTCGTCCACTACGCAGGCTGGCGATTTTCAGGTGCCAGGGGGAAGCCCAGGCATGCAGGCGATTGACGCCCCGGCTGGGCTGAATAAGAAGCTGATTTACCGGGCAAATGTTGTACTGGAAGTGAAGGATTACGGCAAGGCCCAGTCCGAGGTGCGGAATTTGGTGGCCATGTCGGGCGGCTACATTGTGGAATTTACCGAGAACCAGTCTCAGCATGAGCAGGGCGGTACGATCATCCTGAAGGTGCCATCGTCCGGATTTTCCTCATTTTTGGACCGTCTGGAGAAAATGGAGCACGAATCGCTGCAGCGCAGTATGCAAGGGCAGGATGTTTCCGAGGAGTACGTCGATTTAGAGTCGCGGCTCAAAGTGAAGCAGGCGATGGAGTCTAGATATTTGCAATTTCTGAAGGAAGCAACAAAGAGCAGTCAAATGGTGGAGTTCGCTAATGAACTGGAACGGATTCAGACGGAAATTGAACAAATCCGGGGACGGATGCGCTACATTGACCAGAACGTGGCTTATTCTACGGTGGAAATCCGGCTATATCAGCCGGAGGTGAACCAGGTCAATCCCTCCGCTAAGGGCAAGGAACCGCTCGGCCACCGGGCGTGGAGCGCTTTGGACAGCAGTCTGAAAGCATTATCGGTCGCTATGGAATGGATCATCGTTATTTTGTCTGGCGCCCTGCCCATATTGCTGCTTCTTGGCATCATTGCCGCTCCGATCTGGATGGTGCGCCGCAAGCGGCTGCTCAAAGCTAAGGAATACCGCCTTCAGCGCAAAAATACAGTCAATCCGCCAGCCGGAACAAAACAGGCAGGACAGGCAGAAGCGGCGGACAATCAAGACATTCCACGCCATGAAGATGACACAGACTGAAAGGCAAACTGAAATTAGGACACAAAATTCCATATAGAATATCACTTTACTGTCGTTACGTAACTTGGAGAACATAGTAGAATACAGGGTATCAGCTATTGATTAGGAGGAAATGGAATGCCTATTTACTATGACGAAGCATCCGGTATTTTTCATTTGCAATCGCATCAAACCAGTTACGTCATTCAACTCGTGCGGGGCTTGCCTGCACATGTATATTTCGGTCCGCAGCTCCGGCAAGGAAGCAATTTAAATGATCTGCTTCACAGAGTGGAGCGCTCGTCGTTCTGCCCAAACCCATTTCCGGACGACAAAACGATATCGCTGGATACTTTGCCGCAGGAGTACCCGCAGTATGGTACGAGCGATTTCCGGAGCCCGGCTTACCAGATCAAGCTGTCTAACGGAACCCGCATTTCCGAGCTGGTCTACCGATCACACCGTATCACAGCCGGGAAGCCAGATTTGGAAGGGCTTCCGGCGGTTTATACGGAGCAGGATAACGAGGCGGAGACGTTAGAACTCGTGCTGCATGATGCCAAGGCAGGGTTAAGTGTAACGCTGTATTATACGGTATTCGAGCAATTCAGCGCCATCGCAAGATCGGCTAGACTGGCGAACGAAGCGGGAGAGGCGCTGCAGCTCGAGCGGGCGTTAAGCGCCTCCATTGACTTGCCTGATGCCCGTTATGATGCGCTGTATTTATCAGGCGCATGGGCCAGGGAACGCCACATTCAGCGAAGAGCGCTTGCGCCGGGCGTAACCGGAATCAACAGCCGCAGAGGGTCGAGCTCGCATCAGTTTAATCCTTTTCTCGCGCTGCTCCGTCCTGAAACGAATGAGCGCCAGGGCGAGGTGTACGGCTTCAGCCTGATTTATAGCGGAAATTTTGCCGCCGAGGCCGAAGTGGATCAATTCGGAACAACGCGCGTATCGCTGGGCATCAATTCTTTTGACTTTTCTTGGAGGCTTGAGCCGGGGGAAGCTTTCCAGACGCCGGAAGCGGTGCTCGTCTATTCCGCTGAAGGGCTTGGGGGCATGTCGCGTACATTCCACAAGTTATATCGTACGAGACTGTGCCGGGGCGTGCACCGGGATCTGGAACGTCCGATTCTCGTCAACAACTGGGAGGCTACGTACTTCGATTTCAATGCCGACAAGATCGAAGCTATCGCCAAAAAAGGCGGCGAGCTAGGCATCGAGCTGTTCGTGCTGGACGATGGCTGGTTCGGCAAACGGGACTCCGACAACAGCTCGCTTGGCGACTGGTTTGAGGACCGCCGCAAGCTGCCAAACGGCTTGCAGGATCTTGCCGAACGGGTGAAACGGCAAGGGCTGCAGTTCGGACTGTGGTTCGAGCCGGAGATGATTTCCCCGGACAGCGATTTGTATCGCAGCCATCCGGACTGGTGCCTGCACGTGCCGAATCACCGCAGAACCGAAGCACGCGACCAGCTGATCCTCGACATGTCGCGCGCGGATGTAAGGGAATATCTATACGGTCGGCTCAGTGAAATTTTTACGAATGTGCCGATTTCATATATTAAATGGGATATGAACCGCAACATGACAGAGATCGGCTCTGCGCTCAGCTCCCCTGAGCGGCAGAGCGAGACGGCTCATCGTTATATTCTCGGGCTGTATGAATTGATGGAGCGCTTGACTAGTGAATTCCCGCATATTCTGTTCGAGAGCTGCTCCGGAGGAGGGGGGCGCTTTGATCCGGGCATGCTCTACTACATGCCGCAAACGTGGACTAGCGACGATACCGACGGCGTGGAGCGTTTGAAAATTCAATATGGCACTAGTATCGTCTACCCGGTCTCGACGATGGGCGCTCACGTGTCGGCGGTGCCGAACCATCAGGTCGGCCGCAAGACATCATTAGAATTCCGCGGGGACGTAGCGATGTCCGGCAATTTCGGCTATGAGCTTGATTTGACGACATTTACGCCGGAGGAAGTGGAAATTGCCAAAGCCCAAATTGCAAGCTACAAGGAAATTCGCGGGCTGGTACAGCAGGGCGACCTATATCGTTTGTTAAGTCCCTTTGAAGGCAACGAGACATCATGGATGTTCGTCAGCGAAGACCGCAGGGAAGCGCTGCTGTTCTACTTCCATGTGCTCGCCGAGCCGAACGCGCCGCTGAAGCGCGTGAAGCTGGAAGGCCTTGATCCATTGCTGGACTATCAGCTAGGGGATACGGATACCATCTACGGCGGCGACCGTTTGATGGCAGCCGGCTTGCCGATAACTTCCATTCGGGGCGATTTCGAGAGCAGAGTTGTGCACCTAAGAGCGATTTCGCAATAAGAACTGAGGAACAAGAAAGCCATGGCCCAAGGCCATGGCTTCTTTGTTGCATTCACATCTAGAATTTGAAAATATGTATCGTTTTTTGCAGCTGGAAAACCGCGTTTTTCATGGCTTCCGTTTCTTCCGCCATCTTCTGGATCGATTGGATTTGCTCATTCATCGAAGCCGATACCTGCTCCGTACCTGCAGCTGACTGTTGGGTAATCGCTGATATGTTCTGAATAGACTGGGAAATATGCTGCGCGCTGTCCAGCATGCTCTCGCTTTCTCTGGAGAAGGCTTCGATTTGCTCGGAAATATACTGCACGCTTTGCACGATTTGCGCAAAAATTTGCTCAGCTTCCCGGATCATCAGGTTTTGCTGCTGTACGACCTCTTCGTTAATTTTTATGTTGTGTCCGGCCAGCTTCACATCATTTTCTATGCTCCGAACGAGGCTGAATACCTCTTTCGTGGAAGCGGTGGATTCCTCCGCCAGCTTGCGAACCTCATGGGCGACGACAGCGAAACCTGCGCCATGCTCTCCTGCTCTAGCTGCTTCGATCGAGGCGTTGAGCGATAGCAGGTTGGTCTGCTCGGCGATTTCCGAAATCGTAGCTGTAATGCGTGTAATGCCCTGGGCGTTAATGGAGAGCGCGTTGATCGACTCCGCGACCTTCTGTGTCGCATCAATATTGCGGCGCATCCCTTCGGCCTGCCTGGAGACGGATTCCCGCCCCTTCTCGACGAGCTCCAGCGTATCGCGGGAACGTTCATTCATTTCTTTGGTAGAGTCGGTATAATTGCTGACCTTATCTTCGATCTGACGGATGGACTCCGTCATGTCGCTGACATCCTCGGAAATCTCGTTGGCTCCAATCGCCAGTTCGTTGGAGGACTGGGCCACCTGACCCATAACGTGAATGAGCTCTTCGTTCCTGTCCGAAATAGCCCGGCTGGAATCCATGACTTTACGGGTAATTTCGGAGGTCTCCTGCAAAATTTTGCGAAGCCTGTCTATCATGCTGTTAAAAGATCGGCTTAAATTATCCATGCCTCCCGATTCGTTGATCCGGCTAGTGAAGTCGCCTTTGGCAATCTTGGCCGAGGCGTTGGAGATGTCATCGAACGATTCCGTAAGCGCTTTCTGAACATAGCGGGTAAGTGGGATAGTAAGCGCTCCCAGAATGGCAACCAAGACGATCCCCGTCAATAAGTGGCCCTGTAGAATGAACAAAATCAGCGTCGGTATTCCGAAAAGGGCGGCGATGCCGTAGCAGGCTGCTGAAATCTTTCCGCCAAGGGGAAGTCTGTTGAACCATGACATAAGAATGATGCCCTCCTTAATAAAAATAGGATGTTTATCCCATTATATCATCCGAAAGGCCAAGGGGATATATCGATTTTCGAGATATTGGCAGAATAGATGGCGGATATTGGCAGCAATTTCAATTAAAAAATACTTGAAAACGCTTAAAGCATATTTTATGATGAAATTAGATAATAAATTATTATCAAGATAAGAAAATTATTATCAATCAAACAAAAAAGCGAGAGTAGGGGATACGCATGGAAGCAACGCGGCGGCTGCTGGAGTCCTATTTTCCGATCGCTTCTTTTATCGCGGCTATTGTCGGTCCAAAATGCGAAGTGGTCGTTCATGATATCAGCGATCCGGAGCGTTCGATCATTTTCATTGAAAATGGACATATCAGCGGCCGTAAAATTGGAGACGGTTCTACGGATCTGGTGCTCAAAATATTAAAGGGGGAAGCATATCGGGATAGACATTATATCGTTAATTACAAGGCCACCGGCCCCCGGGGACAGCAGTTCAGATCCTCAACATATTTCATTAAGAATACCGAGGGGACACTGGTAGGCTTGATGTGCCTGAACATCGATATTACACATATGGAGGTTGCGGCCGAGTGGATCAATCATGTGCTGCAGGGCGGTGCGCTTACGCTTCCAACGCCTATGGACACGGCTTCTGAGGACAAACCTCAAGAATCGGAATTTCTGCAAGGCAATGTGGATGATTTGCTGCAGCATATGATTAACAATGCCCTGAGCAAAATGAATCTGCCGATCGACCGCCTGTCCTCGAATGAGAAAATCGAAATCGTGAAAGAATTGAATGAGCAGGGAGTATTCTTGCTTAAAGGGGGCGTCTCCCAGGTAGCGAGCGCGCTGTCGATCTCTGAGCCTACAGTGTATCGTTACCTGCAGAAGCTGAGATAGACGGGTGGACACCTGCCCAGTAATGGACATCAAGGAGGAAGCAGGATGGAATACAACTTTGACGAAGTCGTTTCACGCATAGGGACAAATAGTGCAAAATGGGATGGTCTTGTTGAATCAATGGGTAAGGACATGATTTCTCTTTCGGTAGCCGATATGGACCTGAAGGCCCCGCCTGCAGTCATGGAGAAGCTTGAATCGTTCGCAAAACATGGAATCTACGGTTATACGGATGCATTTGCTTCCTATTACCAGGCAGTGCAGGGTTGGCTGGAACGTTCCTATCATTGGCAGGTGCCGCTGGAGTGGATCGTGTTCTGTCCACGAATCATACAGGCTGTATCCTTGGTCATTCAGCAGTTCACAAACGAAGGAGACGCCATTCTTATTCATACGCCTGTTTATCAGCCTGTCGCTAAAGCGGTTTCTTTAAACCATCGCGTGCTGGTAGAAAGTCCGCTGAAGCTCGTTGCCGGGCATTATGAAATTGATTTCGAAGATATGGAGCTGCGCATGCAGCAAGGGGTAAAAATCGTGCTCCTAATTACGCCCCACAACCCGGTTGGACGCGTGTGGACGAGAGCGGAGCTGGAACGGATCGCTGCTTTATGCATTAAGTACAACGCGCTGATCGTCTCCGACGATATTCACGCCGATTTTATCCACGAAGGGCATGAACATACTGTCATTGCCAAGCTGTCGGAGGAAATCGCCCAGCGCAGCATCATCTGCACATCCCCAGGTAAGACCTTTAACCTGGCAAGCCTGGAAATTTCCAATATCATCATCCCTAACGAGACAATCAGGGAACGATTCAAGCAGGCCTTGCAGCAGGCCGGCATTCATAACCCGACCTTTTTCGCGGTACCGGCTTTGGAAGTTTCTTATACCGCATGTGATGATTGGCTTGAGGAGCTGCGAAAATATTTAAGAGGCAATATGGCCTATGCCAAGGCGTTCATCCAGGAGCATATGCCGGAACTAACGGTGATTGAACCGGAAGGTACTTATCTGCTATGGATCGATTGCCGAGCTGTCGATCAGGCGGAAAGCGGTTTAAAGCGCTGGATTGAACAAACGGCACGGGTGAGCGTAAGCTTCGGGTGCTCCTTTGGGGCAGAGGGCGAAGGTTTTATACGCATTAATATAGCTGCGCCGCGCAGCGTGCTTAAAGAAGCCCTGACGCGGATGGCCGCAGCCTATCCATTGAAGAAGACCTAATATTAGGAGGAAAATACATCATGAGCAAGCAGAGCATAAACCCTAATGTAAAACAACCGACGTTATTTTTGGCCCTACTTCCGATATTGACGATGGTGCTGCTCCTCAGCCTGGGCTATGTCATGTTTGAATTGCCGCCAGAGCCATTAATCATTGCGTCTACGGTCGTAGCCGGCTTGATCGCCATTAAGCTGGGTTACAAGTACGATGATATTCTGGAATCGATCGCGCAAAAAATAGCCAAGACGATGCCAGCGATCCTGATCTTGATTACAGTTGGTTTTATGATCGGGGCATGGATGGCCGGCGGTACGATTCCGATGATGATATACTATGGCTTGAAAATTATTAATCCGCAATTTCTATTGATTACAGCGTTTCTCGTAACTTCCGTAGTTTCGATTTGTACGGGTACCTCCTGGGGCTCCGCGGGAACGATCGGGGTAGCCTTTATGGGCGTAGGTGCCGGGATGGATGTCAACTTGGCGGCTGTGGCAGGTGCAGTAGTCGCAGGCGCGTATTTTGGCGACAAGCTGTCTCCGCTTTCCGACACGACGAATATTGCTGCACTATCCACAGGCGTTAATTTGTACGAGCATATAGGCCATTTGCTGTATACGACGCTGCCATCGTTTGTCGTTGCCAGCATCGTCTACGTCATTACCGGGCTTAACGCGAACGCTGCAGGTGCTGTAGTGCCGGAGAAGGTTGGTACGATCATGTCGACCTTGGATACGATTTTTGACTGGAATCTGCTGCTTCTGGTTCCTGTACTCATTGTTTTATACGGATCGATCACGAAGAAGCCTACGATTCCGGTCATGCTGTTTTCATCCTTTTTCGCGATGGCCAATGCGATGATCTTCCAAGGCTTTACCCTGCATGATGTTGTATCTTCCGTGATCAACGGCTTTGATGTTACGATGGTGCATGCTGCCGGTTTTAATCCTGACACCGTTATTGCCGATATTCCGCGTCTTCTGAACCGCGGCGGGATGAATTCGATGATGGGGACGCTGCTTATCTGCTTTAGCGCGATTACGTTCGCCGGGACGATTAGCTTGACGAAGTCCCTGGAGCTCATCGTCAACAAGCTGCTCAAATTTGTGCATAAGACAGGTTCGCTGATCGTTACGACCATCATCACCGGTTTGACGATGATCGGTGTAACCAGCAACGGTCAAGTATCCATCCTGATGCCGGGCGAAATGCTGCGGGAAGCTTATATCCGCCGCGGCCTGCATCCGAAGAACCTGGGGCGGACGATTGAAGACTCTGCGACTATCATCGAACCAATACTGCCGTGGACGGCTGCAGGTGCCTATATGGCAGGAACACTGGGCGTCGCGACACTGGACTATTTGCCTTGGGCGGTCCTGTGCTGGACGGGGATTTTCTTCGCCACAATTTTAGGTTTTACGGGCATCGGCATTGCCAAGCTGACGCCGGAACAGCAGCAAGAAATGCTGCGGGAGTATGAAGAAGAGACAGCGAAATAAACAAATGGAGAAGAGGAGAGAGAAGACCAATGGAACAACAAGACAAACAAGTAGTAGCGACCACAGAGGCGCCAGGAGCGATCGGGCCGTATTCACAAGCGGTCCGTTTCGGGCATCTGCTATTCACGTCGGGACAACTCGGCATGGATGCGTCCGGCGTATTTCCGGCAACGGTAGAAGAGCAGACGAAGCGTTCTTTGCTTAATGTGAAGGCGATTCTGGAAGCGGCGGGATACGGGATGAAGGATGTCGTGAAGACAACTGTATTTTTGAAAGACATGAACGATTTCGGTGCCGTTAACGCAGTCTATGCGGAATTCTTTGCCGAGCCATATCCGGCGCGCAGCGCCGTTGAGGTGGCACGCCTGCCGAAGGACGGCCTGGTTGAAATTGAAGTGGTTGCGGCCAAGTCCTAAATTTTAATAGCAGCTGAGAGGAACAAGCAACAGCCCTCTATCCTTTGACAGGATGGAGGGCTGTTTAATATTTATCGATTATACAACGATAAGAGCTGTAAGCTTAGCCAAGCACAACCTCAACCTGATGCGTGCGGCCATCGCCGATTGGAGCGATAATATTGCCTTCAATAGCTTTGCCGTCAACCGTGATGCTCTTCACGCCTTTGGACACATGGCTTGGGTTTTTGATGGAGATTTCAAACGTATCTCCGCGGAATACGCGGGTAACCTGCAAGCCATTCCAAGAAGAAGGAATGCACGGATCAAGCTTCAGGCCGTCAAACTCTGGCTGAATGCCTAGGATGGCCTGCGTAATCGCCACATAGTTCCATGCTGCCGTTCCGGTCAGCCAAGAGTTCTTCGCTTCCCCGTGATTCACCGCGTCTTTTCCTGCGATCATTTGCGAATATACGTAAGGCTCCGTCCGGTGAATATCGCTGATCTCCTCGAGGTAAGCCGGAGCAATTTTGGAGTAAACTTCAAATGCGCGGTCTCCGTTGCCCAGTACTGTTTCCGCAATCATGATCCAAGGATTGTTGTGACAGAAAATACCGGCATTTTCTTTATATCCAGGCGGATAGGATGAAATCTCGCCCAGGTTCAGGTAGTACTTGGAATACGGCGGCTGCTGCAGAACGATGCCGTATTTTGTATCCAAGCGCTCCTCAACGGAAGTCATCGCCTTCTGAGCCAGACCTTCCTCGACGCCGATGCCGGCCATGACGCAAATGCCTTGCGGCTCAATGAAGATTTGGCCTTCCTCGTTCTCCTTGCTGCCGATTTTCTGGCCGTAGTGGTCATATGCCCGCAGGAACCAGTCGCCGTCGAAACCATGCTCCAGCGTAGTTTTACGCATCGCCTCCATGTGGGCTGCAGCTGTGGCAGCTTCTTCTTCCAAGCCGCGTAGACGGCACAGCTTCACGAAATCGGGAGCGACGAAGACGAACAGTCCGGCAATAAAGACGGATTCCGCCACACGTCCTTCAATATTGGCCGTCGTCTGGAACGATTCACCGGGCTCCTTGGAGAAGCAGTTCAGGTTGAGGCAGTCGTTCCAGTCGGCGCGGCCGATCAGCGGCAGGCCGTGAGGACCTAGGTTGTTGATGACATGGTAATAAGAGCGCTTCAAATGCTCGAACAAGGTGGCCGTATTGTCCGGATTGCTGTCGAACGGAACCTGCTCGTTAAGAATGCTCATGTCCCCGGTTTCTTTAATATAGGCGGACGTGCCAAGGATCAGCCATAGCGGATCGTCGTTGAAGCCGCTGCCGATTTCGTTGTTGCCCTTTTTCGTAAGCGGCTGGTACTGGTGATAAGCGCTGCCGTCCTCGAATTGGGTGGCCGCGATATCGAGAATCCGTTCCCGGGCTCTTTCCGGAATTTGATGAACAAAGCCGAGCAAATCCTGGTTCGAATCCCGGAAGCCCATGCCGCGTCCGATGCCGGATTCAAAATAGGAGGCGGAACGGGACATGTTGAACGTAACCATGCACTGATACGGATTCCAGATGTTCACCATCCGGTTCAGCTTATCGTCGTCGCTTTGAATTTGATATTTGGACAGCAGGCCGTCCCAATAGGAAGCAAGCTCCTGCATGGCACGATCGACATCCTCGTCAGTCGCAAACTGCTCGATCATCGCCAGCGCCGGTTTCTTGTTGATGATGCCCGGAGCTTCCCATTTCTCATCCTCTTCGTTTTCGACGTAGCCAAGAATGAAGATGAGACTCTGCTCTTCGCCTGGAGCGAGGGACAGCTTCACTTCATGGGAGCCGATCGGCGACCAGCCGCTGGCGATCGAATTCGTTGCTTTGCCTGCAGTGACGGCCTGAGGTTCATGAAGGCCGTTGTACAGGCCTACGAACGATTCACGGTCCGTATCGAAGCCGTCGATGCGGCGGTTGACAGAGTAGAAGGCATAATGGTTTCTGCGTTCGCGATATTCGGTTTTATGATAAATGACGGAATCCTTCACTTCGACTTCCCCAGTGCTTAAGTTGCGCTGGAAGTTCGTCATGTCGTCCTGGGCGTTCCAGAGACAGAATTCGGCAAAGGAGAAGAGGGATACGTCTTTGGCTTCGGTCCCCGTGTTCTTGACGGTAAGGCGGTGCACCTCGCCCTGGTAGCCAAGCGGAACGAAAGCCAGCTGTGTCACCGAGATGCCGCCCCGCTCCCCGGTAATAGAGGTATAACCAAGTCCATGGCGGCATTCATAGAAGTCAAGCTCGCGCTTGACCGGCATCCAGCCCGGCGTCCAGAAATCGCCGTTATCGTACAGATAGTAGTAGCGTCCGCCTGTATCCAGCGGAATGTTGTTGTAGCGGTAGCGGGTAATCCGGCGCAGCCGGGCGTCACGGTAGAACGTGTACCCTCCGGCCGTATTGGAGATCAGTCCGAAAAATTCCTCGTTGCCAAGGTAGTTGATCCAGGGATAAGGAGTTTGCGGGGTGTTAATGACATATTCCTTGCGTTGATCGTCAAATGTTCCGAATTTCATAAATAATGGCTCCTTTCATTTGTGAACGCGCGTTTATTTTATTGCAAAAGACGTCCTCTCTAACTCTAAGGATGGAGAGGAGTCTGTGTTACTTTGATAAAGCTGCGCTAGGGCGCCAGCGGTCTGCAAGAATCCCTCGTTACCAGCCGGGTCGGAAAGCTCAGTGTGCTGAAGCCCGTCTGCTCGCCGCTGCAAATACGGATTATTAAATCCACCGCGGCTTTGGACATTTCCTCGATCGGCAGACTGACCGAAGTCAGCTTGGGATGGACGCGGGAGGCCAGCTGCACATCGTCGAAGCCGATGATGGACAGGTCGTCAGGAACCGAGATGCCCCGCTCTGCAAAGGCCTCCATCGCTGAAATCGCCATGTCGTCGTTCGAGCTGAACAGGGCGGTTGGCAGCTCTACCCCGGAATCCAGCAGATCCATTACAGCCGCATACGCTTGCTCCTTCAGGAAATCTCCTTGCAGGATGCTGCTCTTCACGATTGGCAGATCATGCTTGCGCAGCGTATCCTCGTAGGCCATGTAGCGCTCGCGGCCGGAGTAAGTATTCATCCGTCCCTGAATGATGCCGATATGCCGGTGGCCGAGTCCAATGAGATATTCCATCGCCTCCACCGTGCCCTCGTAGTCGTTCGAATTGATAATGGCTAAATGATGCTTGTCGAGACGTTCAGCCGTAATTTCCGCAATGTCGTAATCGATGAGGACGAGCGGGGCGCCTTGCCCGACCATTTCCCGCACGAGCTCGATGTCCTTCTGGGTGCCGACGAGAATGCCGCCGTCGATTCGTTTCTGCTGGAAGGCCTGCTTTACTTTTTGAAAGTCGTTCCGTGAATAGACCGTATGAATCAGCACGTAAAACCCCCGGGCGTTCGCCGTGTCGACCACCAAGTCGACGATAGGGGCGAAGTAGCTGTTCTGGTATATTCGACGGGCATTTTCTTTCTCGTTCATGCTGATTGCAAACAGGCCGATCGTATCGGTACGTTTGCCGGCGAGGGCGCGGGCAAAGCTGTTCGGCTCGTAATGATGCCGTTCAATGACCTCAAGCACCTTGGCCCGGGTAGCCTCCGGGACGTTTGGATAATTGTTGATGACGCGGGATACGGTGCTGCGCGATACCCCGGCCAACTTAGCGATATCTTCGCTGCGCATATTCATCACTCTTTCTGTAAACGCGCGTTTATGACCCTATCATAAATGAAGCCCAAAGATAAATCAATCGTAAAAAGCATGACAAAAAAGCACGAAGCGTGAAGCAGCCCCGTGCTGATGATTCCTGCTATTTCATATGTTCCAGATAACGCTTGATGAATAATATCACATTGTCATACCGTTCCTCATTCCAGCCTACCGCTGCGATCATTTCTTTCTTGAAGAGCGGGAGCTGGTCTGCCAGCTCGCTGGATGTCAGGTCAATGGCATATACTTGGGGCTCCGGATCCTCTTCTGCCTGCGCGCGAAGCGCAGCATGATCAGGCAGCACGGGGCTTAGTACACCTTCGCTTTCCGCTTGGAGGTTCTTGAAACCGCCGCCGCCGGAAATCCAATCAAAGGTCGGCTTATCAATAACATATAAGTCAGGTTTTTCAGTAGCGATAACGGCCATTGCCTTTTGCCGGTAGACCATTTCGCCCTGTTCAGGGACGTAAGTGATTTGCAAATCTACACGGTTCCATTCGGGAAACTGCTTGAGAATCGCTTGCTCCAGCACTTCTTCTTCGTTATTCGCTTCATCCACCGCGAAATTGCCAATCAACAAGATGGATAGATCAAGAGGGGGCAGTGCCGCGATTCGTTTCTGCTCTGCGCGGTAATCCGCGAAGGCGTTAATACCAAAAATCAGCACGACGACCGCAATGATCCCAACGATGACATGCGTTCTATAAACACGGAAGAAGTCGTCGATTTTCTCTGCCGTTCCTGCGAATTTTCCCCATTTGGCGAATCTGTCCCGGCTCATTTGCTCAATTTTGCGCTGATCCTCATGCTCGGTAATCAGCTTGTAGGCCCGCAGCGAACGCTCGTATTCGCTGTTCGCTTCATCGCCTCCCTTACGGGAACGAGATTTGCGCAGCACCATGTCGAAAGCTTGTTCTACTTCTTCTCTGGAAGCGTTCTCGGACAGGCCGAGCTGTTCGTATGCCTTTTTCAAATCGTCCATGCCAAAATCTCCTCTGTTTCCTCTCATTATGTATAGAAAGTGTATGGAAAGAAACCCATGTATTTATTATACTGTTAATTTGGAACGAATGGAAATTTGGCTGCTAACACGGTAAAAGGGAGTGATTTGCCGAATATTTGGATGGGTCCGCGGTTGGGGAATAGGAATTAGAAGGAGTGTCATCATTGAGGGAGAGCTTGAAACTGAAGTTTTATACGCGACGCAAAACGTCTCTCCAGCGTAGAAACCTAGCTATTGCGACCTGGGAAGGTTTTCCCGCTGTCATATTTCAAACCCTGCTGGGCGGTCAATTTTTGACGGGTTATTTGCTTTATTTAGGAGCTACGTCCGGCCAACTGGGGTTCGTGTTGGCTATTACGACCTTTGTGAATATTGCTCAAATCGCTGTGGCGTTTCTAATTCAGCGGCTGACGAGCCGGAAATGGGCTTTGGTATTATTCATTGCCATACACCGGATTTTATGGGCGTTTACGGGGCTTGTCCCGTTTCTGTTCCCTAAACCGTACTGGGTTAGCGCATTTATCGCATTTTATGTCACGGCATGCCTGTTTAACACAGTTGGAGGGATGCTGTGGAATTCGCTGATCAGTGACATTGTGCCCGCACGTGTGCGGGGCCGGTATTTCGGCATCAGGAATACGCTCCTGAATGCAGTTGGAACCCTTACGATGTTCACTGGCGGCCTGATTCTGGACCGGTTCCCGGAAAGCCAGGGCTTTCTGTATTTGTATATCATCGTTTGGGTATGCATTATCGCCAATATCATTATGTTCATGTTCTATCCGGATGTGACGTTCGAGCGCTCCGCCGAGAGCAAATTTCTGCCGATGCTGCGCAAGCCGCTGCAGGATAATTCATTTATTAAAGCAACCCTGTTCCTGGCCAGCTTCCTGTTCTTGCAAAACCTGGTGGTACCGCTTTACTCCTACGTGATGCTCGAGCTGCTGAAAATTAACTATCAGACGATATCCCTGCTTAACGTCTCACAAACACTGATGATGATGTCGAGCTTCTATATTTGGGGAAATCTGAATGCAAGATACAGCAACAAGCGCTTGCTGTATTGGACGCTGCCGATTATTGCAGTCTCGATCATGAGCTGGGGCATGCTGTCGGTATTGCCGCAGCTGCCGGTGCTGTTTGCGGCCCATATGCTGTTCGGCGTTGGTGTCGGTGGGTTTAACCAGCTGGCGTTCAATTTCATGATTGGGGATACGCCGAAAAGCGAACGGCCCATGTATATGGCCATGTATTCGGCGATTACGGGGGTTGCCGCTTTTTTCGGACCGCTGCTCGGAGGCAAGGTTTATGAATGGATCGCGGATTGGCCGCGTTGGATTCAGGTATTCGGGATGCAGCTAGGTGTCGCTGCGGCGATGATCGTCCTGGCACTCGTGCTTGGCCGGCGAATTCTGCGCGATGCTTGATGTGAACCACGGTTTGATAGATACTGTTATTACCTGCTTAATTATTGAAGGGAGAGTAATTAAATGACGCAACTCAAAGCTTATGAAGGCATGTATCAAGGCGAAAAGGCCATATGGCTGCAGGCTGGAAAATACGAAGCGGCGCTTGTTCCAAATGTAGGCGGGAACCTGATCGCTTTTCGTGATAACGAAAGCGGTTTCCGCTTTCTGCGTGAGCCGGCTGAATCGGAGATGGATGAATTCCGCGGCAATCCGGGAGTATACGGGATTCCGGTTCTTTTCCCGCCAAACCGTTATGAAGACGGCAAATTTCCTTGGAAAGGCACGACCTACCAATTCCCAGTCAACGAGGAGGCTACGGGCAACCATCTGCACGGGTTCCTACATACAATTCCCTGGGAGGTAGAAGAGTTCGGCAGCACCCAGCAGGAAAGCTACGTTGTCGCCAAGGTTAGCGTAGATGAAGCGCACGAGGTCTATCGTTATTTGCCGTTCAAATTTACCGTTCGCCTGAAATATACGCTGGGTGAGCATGGGTTGGCGCAGCATGTGTTCTTACGCAATGACGGCGGGAACGAGATGCCTTGTCTGCTGGCCTTCCATACTGCTGTTAACGCTCCGTTCGCAGCGGAAAGCAAGGCCAGTGATTACAGGATGAAATTCACGATTGGCGAGCGGTGGGAGCTGAACGAACGGATGCTGCCGACAGGGAAGCATATGCCGCTGAGCGCTGAGGAAGAAGCGATGAAGAAGGAAGGGGTGTATCCTTTCTTTACTTCGCTGGACAATCATTATACCGCAGTGCCGCAAAACGGCAGAAACCGCATGGAGCTGACGGATTCCAAGTTGGGTCTGACGCTCGTGTACGACGTTGGAACATCCTATAAGCAGTGGATGATCTGGAACAACGGAGGCCAGGAAGGCTTCTTCTGCCCTGAACCCCAGATCAATTTGGTGAATGCGCCTCATGTTGGCCTGCCGGCCGATGAGATCGGGCTGTTCAGCCTGGCGCCAGGCGAAATTTGGGAGGAATCCGCAAGATTGTATGTGAAGCAGGCGGCGAAGTAATCATCTAGCAGCAGGCCGCAAGGCTTATGGAAACTATATAGCATAGCAAAAAAGCAGCGCTGTTCCCGCTTTGACGCGGGAACAGCGCTGCTTTTTTGTTTGGTCTGATGGAACGGCGGCAGTTTACCCGACTTCAGCTACACTTTCGTTCCGCTCGGGAAGAAGGCGCTTGATCTGCTCCAAATTTCTTCTTGGTACATTGATCGTCTTGATGCCATGAATCTGATCCCTAAATAGCAGTACGTTGTCCTGGATGTCCGTCACCTTGTTCAGGTTGACATAACAGTTGGTGCTTACGCGGTAGAAAGAGGGGTCTGAGATTAGTTTTGAGGTTTGGTCAGCAGATAGTCTCTTTTTTATACTGTAGTTTCTGCCGTGGAAACAAACTAAGCCATGACCTCCTACTTTGAAGAAATAAGCGTCATGTGGATCGAGGGCCTCGTAGACGTTCTTCTCCTCTAGTCCGACATTCATCATTCCAAAATCCCCCTTTAGATGATGTTGTGGAAGCGCTTGCAGTATAACATATTTTTCGCGGTTTGTGTAGTACTTAGGCTTAAATTTTAAATGTTTCCAGCAATTGCCGGACTGGACATTTGCCTGAAAGTACGGAAGAATAGGAAGACAAGATGTTATAGAGAAGGAGTGTGACCATCGTGTCAGAACAACAACGACTATTGTTATACATAGGATCCTATGCCGAAGCCGCTGATCCGGGGCTTTACGTGGTGGAGATGAATCCGGCAACGGGCGAGCTGACTCGTCTTGGCGAGGCTGCCGGACTGAAGAACCCGACCTTTCTAAAAGTGGATGCCGCCGGCAGGAAGCTGTATGCCATTTCGGAGACGAAGACGTCTAGCGATGAGCGGATCGGCGAGGTCGCGAGCTTTGCGGTTGATCCGGCTGCGGGCACTCTGACGGAATTGAACCGGATACTTACGCTGCAGCCGTCTACATCGCATATCGAGCTTGAACCGCAGAGACGCTATGTCGTCGTCTCCGGGTATCATGGGGGCAATGTAGGCCTCGTTCGCCTGCTGAGTGACGGGCTAGCCGGTGAGCAAACGGACGAGCGGCAGCATGAAGGAAAAGGCGCAGACCCGGTGCGGCAGGATCGGCCGCATCCGCACTCCGCACTGTTCACGCCGGACAGCCGTTATGTTCTCGTCGCCGACCTGGGGCTCGACAAAGTATTCGTGTACCGGCTTGATGAGCAAAGCGACAAGCTGGTGCTTCACAGCGAAGCGAAAACGGCGCCGGGCGCGGGACCACGCCATCTTGCGTTCCACCCGAACGGCAAGTGGCTGTATTCGATCAATGAAGTCAATTCCTCGCTTACGCTGTTCGCCTTTGATGCGGACGCAGGAACGCTTGAGGCGATCGACGCGGTGCCGACTTTGCCGGAAGGCTACGCCGGGGAGAACACGACGGCGGAGGTGGCCATTTCCCCAGACGGAAAATTCCTGTACGGCTCCAACCGGGGCCATGACAGCATCGTCGTATTTGCCATCGATCAAGGCAGCGGCAAGCTGAGCCTGGTTCAGCATATTTCCAGCGAAGGCGGGCATCCGCGTCACTTCGCTTTGACCCCTGCAGGCGATTATCTCGTAGCGGCTAACCGCGATTCGAATAATTTGGCCGTATTCCGTATAGACAAGAGTACAGGCAAGTTGGAATTTACGGGACAATCCGCGAATGTATCGAAGCCGGTCTGCGTGCAGCCCGTTTTGTTCAAGTAATCATCTGTTTCAGTCCTGTCCAGCTTCATGTGGACAGGACTGTTTGCATTGTTAACAGTAATTTTACGTAAAAACAGTTCTCGCTTACTTGCTTTCAATGGTATGCTGACTTAAGATTAATTCAAGGAAGTTCGTTCGGAAGATGCCGTAATTCCTGATACGTCGTTAGATAGTCTATATCAAAGGAGCAGGTCGCTTATAATGACTTTTTTTAGAGAGCTATTTCAAATTGCGGGTTTCCGCAGGTTTCTTGCTTTGCTTTTCGTCATTCTAGTCCTCTACTTTTCGCGAAGCATGCTGAACATGCTGCTGATCACCTTCATCCTAACCTATCTGATCAACCGTCTGCATAATTTCATTACGCGCAATGTTGATAAAGTCGTCAAAATCAACCGGAGCATTACGATTCTATTTATATATGCCGTAATTTTAACCTTGCTTGTCACGACCGTGTATCACTATTTGCCTGTATTTTTGGATGAGTTCAACGATCTCGTCAATCAGGTCATTTCGTTCTATGATAATCCCCCAACGAATTTGCCTGACAACGTCCTGCTGAATTTCCTAGTAGATTCGTTAAGAGAGATTGATCTGTCCAAGTATGTTGGCAACGGCTTTAACTTCCTGCTTAAGACCGTATCTGATATCGGGAAGTGGAGCCTGAATCTTTTCATTGCGATCATACTCAGCTTGTTCTTCCTGCTGGAGAAGGAGAAAGTCACGAACTTTACGGCCAGATTTAAAGAGAGCCGTGCGGGGTTCCTGTTTAATGAGCTGGAGTATTTCGGCAAAAAATTCGTCGCTTCCTTTGGCAAAGTGATCGAGGTTCAGTTCTTGATTGCTACCGTGAATGCCATCCTGTCCACGATCTTTCTGTGGATTTTCGGATTTCCGAATCTGGTGGCCATCGGCATCATGATTTTCATCCTCGGGCTGATTCCGGTGATGGGCGTTATTATTTCCTTGATTCCGCTTTGTGCGATTGCCTTCAAAATCGGCGGGCTGGTCAAAATCGTCTATGTCCTTGTCATGATCGCGGTTGTCCATGCTTTTGAGGCTTACTTCCTCAATCCGAAATTTATGTCGAACAAGACGCATTTGCCGATATTCTACACGTTCATGATATTGCTCGTATCGGAGCATTTCTTTGGCGTTTGGGGGCTAATCGTCGGCGTGCCGGTGTTCATCTTCCTCCTGGATATATTAGAGGTTCCGGTGGGAAGTGGAGCCGCCAAACCGAAAAAGCGGAAGAAAGCCGCCGTCAAAGGAGCGGGGCGCTAGTCCAGGACGGTTAACTTGCAATCGGAACTGGAACGTGATTTGCAAAACGAGGACGTCATAATAAAGCGTCTCTTGTGCTCAATGGCTGAGCAATTATGGGAAAAGCAGCTTGGTCCAGCCGCGGTATTGGGGAACTGAACGCTAAAGAGCTAGGCAACAATGTTGCTGCGGGGCTTGATGTGCCAAGAAGCTGGATAATTGCGTGGTGCCGAGAGCTTAGAAGCTGCTAACGGACATGAGATCCGCTATTTAGGGGGAATACTCCATTTTTACATGGTTAAGGGACAGAGAAGCACCACTTTATTCTGAGTCAATCCACTCACTTTCACTCACTTTAGCGATATAGCGGAACCTATGTCCGTTAACCTCGATTTTGCAGGTGTTTGCACCGAATAGCGGAACCAAGGTCCGTTAGACATTTACAAATCATAAAGTTAATTAAGCGGCCTTTGTCCTGATTTCATCGGACTAAAGGCCGTTTAGCTATGTTCTTTTTTAGGCTAATGCTCCCCTTTCAGTAACAGGCTTAATCTTTTTGGGGAGCATATCACTTTCTGGCCCGCCTTTTCTGTTCTAAGCTAATCTGCTTTGTGCCATAGAATCGTGTTATTGCTGCGATAATCTGTCACGGGATGTTCTTTGCTTGAGCTTTTCCAAGTACGGTTAACGATTTTCTTTAGCTTGACAGGGAGCTCCATTTTCATTGTTGCCGCCTTTTCCGGGCTAAGCCTGCCTTCGGCTGCGGCTTTATCGATATGGCCCGTAACGACTGCCGTCAGCTTCTGTACGTATTCAGCCTCGCTCCAGCCCTTGCGGGCTTGGACGACTTGGAGCAGGGATTTGCCTTGCTTCAGATCTTCGATAAGCACCTTTGGCTCAACGCCCAGCAGTTCAGCCGTATCCTTGACGATATGCCCGCCCCGGAAATGGCCTTTGTGATGATGGCGAGGCTGTTGCTGCTCCTTTCCGCCTTCTGGTGAAGCTTGGGGAATCGGCGTTGGTTCCTGATAGGCCACCGTGGTTTCAGCGGCAGCGGCATATCCGCCAATCGCTAAGATGGCCGCCAGGAAACCTTTCTCCAGTAGTTTGCGTATGTGTCTCATAGACATTTTTCACCTCATCGTATAGAATGATTGGGTCTTTCTCTCATGTAGTTTTGACCAAAAAACGAAAGCTTATCTTAAAATTACCTAAAAATTGAATCCAACGAGGAATTGGGTAAAATGAATTAAGGAACGGAAAGGGAACAGGAGGAGTTTGTGTGACGTTTGGACCCAGAATGCTCAAAACCGGACTTGCCGTAACATTAGCGCTATATGTAGTTTTCTGGTTTGGCCTGTCGTCGCCCGTTATCGCTGCGGTTGCTGCTATTTTTGCGATGCAGCCGACGATATACCGCTCCTGGCGGTATTTGCTCGATCAATTGCAGACGAATACGCTTGGCGCGGTGCTCGCTATGGCAGGAGGAGCCATGTTCTCGAATGAACCGATTGCGGTCGGACTTGTGTGCATCCTTGTCATTATGATCTGTATTCGCCTGAAGATGAACGAGACGATCGGGGTTACGCTCGTAACGGTTGTTGCGGTTATGGAGGCGTCAGGTCAATGGGAATTCGCGATTACCCGGTTTACGCTTATATTGATCGGCATCGTCTCCGCATTCCTCATTAATATTCTCGTATTTCCGCCAAAACCAAGGGTGCAGTACGATAGCCAGACCAAGAAGACGTTTGAGCAATTATCCATTCTGCTTCGCACGGCGATATCCAGTGAAATGAAGGAAAGCGTGTTCCGCAATCAGAAGCGCGAGCTTGAAGACAATATAAATTCGATTGGTGATACGTATAAAATGATGGAGGAAGACCAGAAGAAACTGAAAGCTCCCAAATTCAGCAACAGCCGCCAGCTCGTCGTATATAAACAAATATTACGGACGCTTCGCAAAGGCTATGAGGTGCTGAACGCCATCGAACAGCATTACTTTCAGGCGGAACGTTCGCCGGAGGACAACGAAGCCTTCGATTTGCATCTAGAGAGGCTTATCAAATTCCATGAGCATATTATGCTGAAGTTTGAGGGGAAGCTGAAACCGAATACCCGAGAAGCGGAGCTGTTCGAACAGGAGAATGACAAGTTCCAGCGGAGTATGCTGGATTGTTATGCAGAGCAGCGGGAGGGCATTCTTCGATTATCCATCGTTTCGGCGCAAATATATGAATATGGGCACCAATTGCAGCGCCTGAACCGCCTGGCGGATCATTCCGATATGCCGAAGCCGGCATCATAGGCAGGGCCGTTGTTATTAAGTTAATGTAGAGGAGCGATCATCTTTGGATAGAACGGATAAGGCTTGGCAGGAAGAGCAGAAGCGAGTAGAATACGTTGCCGATCAAATTGAGAAGCGCATTCGCAGGCTGGAGTCGGAAGTGACGGTGGTCCGGGAGGATGTGGTCGGCATGCGCCGGGACTTCTGGGACGAAGTTACCGTCAACTTCAGTGAAGCGGATGATGTTGGCGAGACTTCGACGAGCTTGCGTCAGCAATCGCAGGTTCTATCCGACCGGGAGAGAAGTCATCTTCATGCTTCGGCGGCTTTGGGAAAAATGAAGCGTCTCAAGCAGTCCCCATATTTCGGCCGCATCGATTTTGCTGAGGAAGGCGGCGAGGAAGAAGCGATTTATCTAGGAATTGCCTCCCTGCTGGAGGAGGGGGACGAAGAGTTTCTCGTATATGATTGGCGCGCGCCGATCTCCAATTTGTATTATGACGGTGTGCCGGGTCCTGCTTCTTATATGACTCCCTCCGGGCAAATCGAAGGCACGATGTCGCTGAAACGCCAATTCGTCATTCATGGGCGAGTCATTAAGCTTATGTTCGATACGGGAGTCACGATTGGCGACGAAATGCTGCAGCAGGTGCTGAGCCGAAGCTCGGACGCACAGATGAAGAGCATTGTGGCGACGATTCAGAAGGAGCAGAACCGGATTATCCGCAACGATCACAGCCGGATGCTGATCGTTCAGGGAGCGGCGGGGAGCGGAAAGACTTCGGCCGCGCTGCAGCGGGTTGCTTATTTGCTGTATAAGCATCGGGAGCGTTTGAACGCCGACCAAATGATTCTTTTCTCCCCCAATCCGATGTTCAACAGCTATGTCTCTACCGTGCTCCCGGAGCTCGGCGAAGAGAATATGCAGCAGACAACGTTTCAGGAATATCTGGAGCATCGGTTGGGCCGGGAGTTTCAGCTGGAGGACCCGTTCGTGCAAATCGAATACGTGCTGACCGGGACGGAGGATGAGGATTACAAGCATAGAATCAGCGGCATACGTTATAAATCGTCCTCGCTGTATCTGGATGCGGTGAATCGCTACAAACAATGGCTCGAGAAGAAGGGGATGAAATTCCGCCCGATCCGCTTTCAAGGCCAGACCGTCGTAGATGCCGAGGAGATTGCCCGGAAATTCTATGATTACGATCCGGCGATAACCTTGGCGAACCGTTGTGAACTGTTGAAGGAATGGCTGCTGAAGGAGCTTGCCGCGTTCGGGAAAAGCCAGCTGGATGCCCCTTGGGTCGAGGAGCAGATCCAGCTTCTTGATGCGGAGGACTATCAGCGGGCCTATCAGAGAATGCGCCGGAAACAGCGGGGGGCCGGTACTTCGTTTAACGACTATGAGGACGAGAAGGAAATTCTCGGGCGGATGGTCGTTAGCGATCGATTGAAGCCGCTGCGCAGATGGGTGAAGACATTGCGATTTGTCGACGTTACGACGCTGTATACGCAGCTGTTCGATCATTCGGAAATTGCAGCTGAGCTGGGGCTGGAAGATTTGCCGGAGGATTGGCGCGAGATCGGACGGCAGACCGTGGACAAAATCCGGGCGGGTGAAATGTTCTATGAGGATATTACGCCATTTCTTTATTTAAAGGAGCTTGTATTAGGCTTTCACTCGAATACGGATATTCGTCACGTTATCATTGATGAAGCCCAGGATTATTCGCCGTTTCAGCTGTTCTTCCTCAAAAGGCTGTTCCCGCGGGCGCGCATGACGGCGCTCGGGGACCTGAATCAGGCGATTTATGCCCATGCCTCGGTGCTGCAGCAGTCGGCAACGCTGACCGATCTGTACGGCACGGCGGAAAGCGAGCTTATCGTGCTGAAGCAGAGCTACCGGTCCACTCGCGAAATCGTCGAATTTACGAAACGAATGATCGCTGGAGGCGAGGAGATTGTCCCCTTCAACCGCGAAGGCGAGAAGCCGCTCGTAAGAGTGCTTCAGAACCGGGAGGACATGGATCGCGAGATCCAGCGGGATCTTCTGTCTTTGCGGGCTGACGGCTACGAGACGATCGCGGTCATCTGCAAAACGGCTGAGCAGAGCGAGCAGGTGCATGAAATGCTGGCCCAGGCTCTGCCCGCCAAGCTGATCAAAAAAACGACGCTCTCGTTCGAGAAGGGGATCCATATTATACCTGCATATCTGGCAAAGGGCGTGGAATTTGACGCTGTACTCATTTATGACGGTTCAAACCGCAACTACACCAAAGAAGCAGAGCGCAAATTGTTCTATACCGCTTGTACGAGAGCGATGCATTTGCTGCATGTGTATTCGGCGGGCGAGCCAAGCCGATTCATTACGGAGAGCGACCCGTCGGCCTATATCCAGGCTTAGGCAGGACAGTCCGAATATATTTTCACTTTTCAACCACACTAACATTGTATATCGTGTGTTGAAAGGTGGCCAAGTAAGGATGGATAACAAAAAAGGCGATTTGTTCGCCCTAGCTTCCATACCGTTGATCATGACTTTAGGCAGTTCAATGATTATTCCGATATTGCCCCAAATTTCCCGCAAGCTGCAGGTTTCATCGTTCCAGGTCAGCATGCTCATTACGGTATATGCGGTTGTCGCGATTTTGCTCGTGCCGATCGCCGGCTATCTATCCGACAAATTCGGCAGGAAAGTGATCATCATTCCAAGCCTGATCATCGCCGGTATCGGCGGTGCGTTATCTGGAGTGGCCAGTTGGCTTGCGGAGGGGACGACGGTTTACTGGATTATTCTGGGCGGCCGCTTGCTGCAGGGTATCGGCGCGGCGGGTGCTTTTCCCATTGTTCTCCCCCTTGTTGGCGATATGTTTGACGATGACGAACAAGTCAGTCATAGCCTTGGAATCATTGAGACGTCCAATACGTTTGGCAAGGTGCTCAGTCCGATTCTTGGGGCATTACTTGGCGCCTGGATTTGGTACGTGCCGTTTTTGGCGATTCCTGTATTGTGTCTCGCTTCCCTGCTGCTCGTCATTTTCCTGGTTAAGGAACCGGAACGGAAGGAAGAGGCCATGCCGATGGGCGAATTCTTGAAGACGGTGAAGAAGCTGTTCCATGAGAAGGGGCGCTGGCTTTACGCTATTTTTGCCATTGGCTGTATTTGCATGTTCCTGGTGTTTGGCGTGCTCTTCTACCTATCCGAGCAGCTTGAGACCAAGCATAGACTGGAGGGGGTATTGAAGGGACTGGTGCTGGCGATCCCGCTTGCTGCGCTGTGCCTTGCCGCCTACTTTACGGGGAAGAAAATCGGCAATGACAAGACGTTGATGAAGTGGTGCGGGGTTGCAGGATTGGTTTTGTCCACAGGTGCTCTTTTTGGCATTGGCTTTTTTAACAATATATATTTTGTTATCGCTTGTCTGATCGTGTGCGGCGCTGGCATCGGCATAGTTCTTCCGAGCTCCGATGCTCTCATCACGGAAGGGATAGAGAAGTCCCTGCGCGGCACAATTACGTCTATCTATGGAAGCATGCGTTTCATCGGTGTATCATTAGGGCCGCCGATCGTTTCGCTGCTCATAAAAGCAGGGCATATGACGCTGTTCTTTGTGATCGCCGGCGTGTCGCTTGTGGCGGTAATTCTGCTGATGACGCTGGTCAAACCGGAAGCAGATAATGAACAAGGCAAAATGAAAAAAGCGCCTCGTCCCGCTCACCAGCCTTAAAATGCAAAATATTCACATTTTATCAATAAATAGACTTGCCTATTGTTAGAATTATCATATATCCGCCTCGTTAAGCTGTGTACAATCCTTGTACAATCGAACAATCCATGATTATTCGATGATAAAGCGAGGGGGAATAGCGATGAAGAAGAACAATCGGCAGCTTGGCCTTGTAACGCTTGGTGCAATAGCTGTGCTGGCCGTAGCAATCGTAATCTTCACTAGCCTGAAGGATAGCAGACCGACAACGGAGTTTCCTGATTTCGACCAGGTTTCGGTTGAATTTAACCCAGCTGGGTTTAATGAAGCGGAACAGCCCTACATCGGCGACAGGAACGCTCCGGTGACGATTGTTGAATTTTCTGACTACAAATGCCCGGCCTGCAAAAGATGGAATGAGGAGGTTCTTCCCGAGCTGAAGCGGGAATACCTGGATACGGGCAAAGCTGTATTATATATGATCGACTATCCTTTTTTGGCGCCGGACTCCAATCTCGCAGCATTAGCTGGTGAGACGCTCTATCAGCAGAACCAAACATATTTCTGGACGTATCATGCGAAAATGAGCGAGCTGCAAGGAAAAAAGGACGACATTTGGGCAACGAAGTCGTTCATTCTCGATTTGGTGCGCACCTATATTCCCGAAGCGGACATGGAGAAATTCGAGCAGGATTTGGACAACCGGACATACAGCGCGAATGTCAAAAAAGACCTCATGATCGTCGAGCATTATCAGGTCAGTGGTACGCCGACAGTGTTCGTCAACGGAAAAGAGGTCGAGGATGCTTCTTTTTCCGGCATCCAAGCCGCGATCGAGAACTGAGAGCTTTTATTGCGGAACAGCAGGTTCATCATGGACTTGCTGTTCTTTTTTGCCTCATAGTTTGGTATGATGTAATCGTGATTTTTATCGAACAGGCTATATCATAGACAGGGACATGACCAGGAGGGGTAACCATGAATGCAAAACAAGCGGCGGGCTACCGTGCAGCAGAATTGGTAAAGGAAGGGATGACGGTTGGACTCGGGACGGGATCGACGGCATATTACGCGATCGAGAAAATCGGCGAAATGGTCGCAGCCGGGCTTCGCATTCGGGCGATCGCTACATCCAAAGCTTCGGAAGAACTCGCTGCTAAATATAATATTCCGCTTATTCCTGCGGCCGAAGTTGACCGGCTAGATATCGCGATTGACGGCGCGGACGAGGCAGACCCGGATATGGCCCTTATTAAGGGTGGCGGCGGCGCTTTGCTGAGGGAGAAACTGGTAGCGCTTCAAAGCGACCGGTTCGTCGTTATTGCCGACAGCATTAAGAGGGTGGAGCACTTGGGGCAATTCAAGCTGCCGATTGAAATCGTGCCTTTTTGTTACGAATGGACACTTCGCCTGCTGCAGAGCCGTTATAATGTGCCGATTGAAATGCGGATGAACGGCGACAAGCTATATGTTACGGATAACGGCAACTATATCGCCGATGCGGCTTTCGGCAAGATCGAGTATCCGGGCAAGCTGAGCGATGAGCTGAAGGCAACGACCGGGGTCGTAGAGCACGGCTTGTTTGTGGGCATCGCTAGCACGGTCATTATTGGCTATGACGACGGACGTACGGAGATTATTGAGAAGTAGGAAGGAAGGTGCTTGGCATGCTTATAGACGTTAAACCGCGAATCGCCAGCGAAGAAGTTCGGGAGCTGCTTGAATATGCGGTTCATGGCGATGAGGAGGAGCTGAGCCAAGCGGTGAAGCAGTATGCAGCGGACAGCAATTGCAAGCTGCTTGCCTACGAAGAAGAAGAACAGTACATCGGCATCATCGGCTACCGCAGCGGGGACAACGGCGTGCTGGAGCTGCTGCATCTCGCCGTTCATCCGGAGGACCGGGGAATGGGGTACGGCCGGGGGATCATTCTTGATGCTATGGTGCTTGAACGGCCTGCTGTCGTTTTGGCAGAGACCGATGAGGACAGCGCTGATTTCTTCCGCAGCATCGGCTTTCAGGTAACGGGATTTACGAAGTATCCCGGAGGACCGGAATATTTTCGCTGCACCTACGAGACGGAAGAGAACGAAGAAGATTTCATGTAATTGGACAACAAATCATAGGCATACATGGGCGAAATCCCGTGTATGCCTATTTCAGATGAAGAAGCTATGAAAAATATAAATTGAGGCCAGGACATTCTGATTATCGGGTCAGTTTTTTAAAATAGCTTCTCCAGGCCCATTTCCGTTCGTTGCGTTTCTTGTATCTGGGCAGAGACCGGTAAATCGCAATCGCTTCCTCCCAGGAGCGCTTGGCTTCTTCCGTCCGGTTCAAGGATTGGTATAGGCTGCCTAGCAAATAATACGCTTCACTGGAAGAGGAATAATGTTCGCCGAACTGCTTGGCGTACTGCAGTGCTTTTTCCGGGTTTTCCTCACGGAAAGCGAAGGCCAGACTAAGGTAGGGCTGCCCGTATTTGACGCGTTCATTGATGGCTAGAGCCTGAAGAACATGCTGTTCTCCTTCTTCCAATTGGCCCATTCCCAACTGGGCCTCGCCCAAATCACTCCAGAACTCTGCTGAGGATTCGGATGAGGATTTGGCTTCTTGAAGAAGATTATAGGCTTCTTTGAACTTTCTTTGATCCAGCAGAAGCCGGGCCAGCTCCCGTTTTGAAGAAATGTCAAAGGCGTTAACGGTTAGCTGCTGCTTCAAGCGGGCAATTTGGCGCGATCTGCGAAACGGCTTGGTAAAGCTGGGGAAAATGCCGACGAAGCGCCTGTCCAGAAAGTACAAAATGCCCAGAAATATAAGCAAAGAAAGGAATACATTTCCTGTCAACCAGGAAAGAATGATGAGAATTAGAAATTTCATGTTCTCCTCCGTGGGTAAGATTATTTTCCAATTATACCACGAAAGATGTGCAGCGGTAGTTGGTGAGGCAGCAGGCGGGAGAAAGAATAGAAAAAGGCAGATCAAGATTTCTTGGTCTGCCTTTTTGAATCTTATTATTATTGGTAGCTGCGCGTTTGGGAGCCTTGCCCTTGTCCCATTTGTCCGACTTGGCCCATGGAAGAACCGGAGGGGGATGAACTGAGATTTCCTTGACCGAAGCTGCCTTGCTGCCCGTAGCTTTGCTGTCCGTAGTTATGCTGACCAAGGCCTTGCTGTCCAAAGCTAGGCTGGCCAAAGCTCTGTCCGCCAATGGAACGTTGGCCGATTCCAGTTTGACCAAAGCTGGAAGGATTGCTGAAATGGGACACGCCGGAACCTACGATGTTCTCGAGCTGCCCAGCCAGCTGCGAAATTTGCTGGTATTGATGCATTGCCGTTTGATGACCTTGCAGTGCAGACTGAATCGTTTGAGCAGTTTTACGCTCGCGTTGGGCGATTTCTTCAAGCTGCATCGCGTTTTGCTGCTCCTGCTCGAGAAGCTGCTGATACATAGCCGAGGCTTGGCGGGTTTGTTGTTCCAATTGCTGAATGGTCTGTTCGATTTGACGAATTTGCTGGTTTACGTTTTGGTTCATGCTGGTACATCCTCCTCATAGGTTATGGTAAGTAGAAACAGGGTTAGGTTTCCCAGATAGGGTAAAGATATTCGTAGAACATAACCTGGAAAGGAGAGATAGACCATGCATAGGCTTGTGCTTGTGCGGCATGGCGAGAGCGAGTGGAATAAATCAAATTTATTTACCGGCTGGACGGACGTGGACTTGTCGAGCAAAGGGGTCGATGAAGCTAAAGAGGCGGGGAAGCTGCTGAAAGAACATAAATTCGATTTTGATATTGCATACACCTCTTATTTGAGAAGGGCGATCAAGACGTTGTATTTTATTCAAGACGAGATGAATTTGCTGTGGATTCCAACTTATAAAACATGGCAGCTAAACGAACGGCATTATGGTGCGCTGCAAGGCCTCAGCAAGCTGACGACTGCTCAGAAATACGGGGAGCAACAGGTCCAGCTATGGCGCAGAAGCTATGATGTGCTTCCTCCCGCATTGACCAAAGATGATGAGAGATATCCGCGAAATGACCCGAAATATAAGGATGTGCCGGACCAGTTCATTCCAGTAACGGAGAGCCTGAAGGAGACAATTGTGCGGGTAGAAGATTATTGGCTGCGCGAGATCAAACCGCAAATTCTGGCAGGCAAAAGAGTGATTATCGCGGCTCACGGGAACAGTTTGCGGGCGCTCGTCAAATATTTGGACAACCTGAGCGCGACCGAGATCATGCAGGTTAACATTCCGACAGGAACTCCGCTCGTCTATTCGCTGGATGAGCAGCTTTTGCCTGTGGAGAAATATTATCTCGGCAGCGACACGAGAATCGAACATAAAATTGAAAAAGCAGCCGACCCTGACCGGGTTATGGAGTAAAATAGGCCGTGATGTCCAAGCGCTCCTCTTTGCAGCATCATGTACTGTAGAAAGAAACTTATTCTATTGTATAGCAAGGGTGGGATCCGCATGAATCCTGAGGAGTTTATCGCAAAAATCGCCCCTGCGGCGCTCAGGGATTGGCGCGGCAGCGGGGTATCGGCAGCGCTGACCATCGCCCAGGCGATTCTCGAATCGAATTGGGGAACGAGCGCGCTGGCCGTGCGGGCAAACAATCTGTTTGGAATGAAAGGGACAGGTTCTGCGGGGAGTATTACCCTGCCTACGACTGAATATCGCGCAGGGGTACCCTATACAATCCAGGCAGCCTTTCGGAAATACAAATCATGGGAAGAGTCCGTTGCCGACCATACCAGACTGCTGTTGAACCAACGCTATCAGCAGATTCTCCGCCGCCCAGGCAAAGAGGCCGCCCGCTACGTTGCGGCAGCAGGTTATGCCACTGACCCGAATTACGCGAAGAAGCTGATTGCCTTGATGGACAAATACGATTTGTACCATTATGACGCAGAAGGGGGAGAGGAGCCGATGACGGCGGAGGAGAAAAAGCAGTTTGAAGCACTCCAACAGACGGTACAGCAGCAGGCGGTTCGAATCGCGGAGCTTGAGAAGCGGGCCAATTTGAAGACGCCGGATTGGGCCAAAGAAGCGGTGAAGGCCGCCGTAAATTACGACAAGAAGCATCCGCTGATCCAGTCTCCCGAGCAAGGCAGCTATGATTTCTACCGATTAATTACGATCATGTACCGCAGAGGATTGTTCAACAAGCCGGATGCAGGATAAGCATACAGTTTTACAGCTTGCCCAAACCTCCTATCACGCCTATGAATATATTTATATTATTCAGAGGCAAAGGAGGTATCCCTATGGGCGAAATTGGAGGAGCAGGACTGTGGACTTCAACTGGGGTAATACTCGTACTGTTCATTCTGTTGGTTATCGTTTCCCGCGCTTGGATCTAATCTTGCAGCTGAAGTATTAGTAACGCAGGTCCGCCGGGCATTGCCCGGCGGATTATTGTTTGATGCTGCATTCACAAGGGGCAAAAAGGCGGCGTGTGGTACAATATTCCATAAAGGAAGCTCTTAAAAGGAGTGAAGATAGGATATGAATGGAAATGAGCACCATCAGAATTTTCAGGCTTATACGAACCCTAACGCTGCTAAGCTTAAGTTTGACGCTGACCAGCAAAAGCTTCATTCCACCGGTGTTCTGGGGCTCTGGCGGCAAATTAGCAATTTGTTGATCCTGGCAGCTATCATTGCAATTGTTGTTCTGCTGGTAAGGCTGTTTTAAGAAGATTAGAACCAAGAAAATATTGTAATAGGGTGGTGAGAACTTTGTTTAGTAAAAACAATAAGATCGCCGTTGTACTGCTTTGGACTGGCTTTTCGGTTATAGCAGCAGGGATAATTGCAGGTATTATAATTGGTGACGACGATTATGAACGGTTATGGCTAGTGACATTTGTGTATTGGGTCTCAGGGTTTCTATCCGGACTATTCTTCATCGCTTTATCGGAAATTATCGAGCAGCTGCACAAATTAAATATGAAACCCAATAAAGAACCTGAAGATGATGAGCTTATATTGTTAAATGATTAATTCGGAGGGTCATAATGAAGAAACGATTATACGCCGTTTGAACGCTTTTAACGAAGAGCGGATCGAGGAAGACAGAAAGTCACAAAAGAAAAGAGAGCTGGAATCAACGTTAATAAACAAAAAATAGCGAAAAAAATAAAACAATCACTACCATTCATTGCAGGCGGTTTGGATTTTCCTGAGTAATAGCCATCCACCAACGTTAAGCTGGGACGATGTTTACGAGTTCGACATAAATAAAGAGGAGTTCGTGCTTGCTAGCGCCAATGACCCCGATTATTACAAGAACACTTACATACCAGTCTTGAATCAACGCATCGCCGCAAGCAGTGATTCCCTTGGACAACAATCCCTTTCTGTACTTATGCAGGCTGCAGAGGGTTTGTTAAACGGTGATTTTGTTCCTGATGTTACGCATACAGAAATTATTAAATTAATCGAAGCAAAGGTACTGGAGATCAGCGTTTGAAATTTCACGATATGCCAGGGTCTGGCGATTTTAGAGTGCAGCTATTTGACTCGGAAGCACCCTAGAGCCCGATAAGAGTCCGAAAAATAGCTTCGGATTTTCTCGTAGGGTCATTCAAGGTTTTGACGTCCCTATCCATAAAAAAAAAGACAAAAGCCCTCGTAGAATTCTACGCTACGAAGGCTTTTGTCCGGGCGCCCCTCGCGGGACGCCCATCATGGGAGAGGAGAAACCGGACGAAGAGCTTATGGGGAAACGTAAGTCTTCTCCGCGGTTGTCTACGACATTTGTGATGTCGATATTTAAAGTTTGTCCCGGTTCGTTCGATTTATACCTGGGGGATGAAAAAAATGTTAAGAAAGCTTTTATCGTCTTCTTTCAAGAAAACAGGCTGGTATAGCAGCAGTGTTTTTGCAAATTTCAATCTGCCATTGATTGTGGTACGATATCGACATACCATGTAAAAAGCATGGGCAACAGGTAATCCGAATAAGGTGTGAATATCGATGAGAGTAATTTCGGGAAGCGCGAAGGGCAGGCCGCTAAAGGCTGTTCCCGGCATGGGCACTAGACCAACCACAGACAAGGTCAAGGAGGCTCTATTCAGCATGATTGGCCCTTATTTCGAGGGCGGCACTGTGCTTGATTTATTCGCCGGCACAGGCGGGCTGGGAATCGAGGCCTTGAGCCGGGGCATGGATAGAGCAATCTTCGTGGATTTGGACTACAAAAGCGTAGAAACGGTGAAAGCAAACTTAAAGGCCGCGGGATTCGCTGAGCAGGCGGAAGTGTACAAGAATGACGCGGAAAGAGCACTTAAGACGCTGGCCAAACGGGGGGCGTCTTTTGATCTTGTGTTCCTCGATCCGCCATATCGGCTGAAGCATGGGGACAAGCTGATGGAGCGAATGGACGAGCTCAACTTGCTGGAGGATCAGGCGATCCTCGTACTCGAGTACGAATCTTCCTTCGAATATCAGGATCATTTCGGCCATTTTAGAACGATTCGCAAAACAGATTATGGAGAGACGGGAATTACGATTTACGTCTATGATAAAGCTAACAGGGCGGAATCGGATTTGATGGAGAAGGAGGAGCAGCATCACCATGGAGAAACAACATGAGCTTCGGATCGCGGTCTACCCTGGCAGCTTCGATCCGGTAACGAAAGGGCATATGGATATTATTCAGCGTGCCGCCCGCCAGTTCGACAGGCTGATTGTGGCCGTACTGAACAATACAAGCAAAAATCCCCTATTTACGGTCGAGGAGAGAAAAGAGCTTCTTCTAAAGGCGACGCAGCATGTGCCTAACGTGGAAATCGACAGCTTCCGGGATCTGCTCGTCAACTATATGGACTATAAGCAAGCCCATGTCATTGTACGCGGCATTAGATCCGTAACGGACTTTGAATATGAGCTGCAGCTGGCATCGACCAACCACAAGCTGAACAGCCAGGTAGAGACAATTTTTATGATGACCAATCCCAAATATTCCTACTTAAGCTCCAGTGTGGTCAAAGAGATCGCTGCCTTCCAAGGAGATGTGTCAGACCTCGTGCCGCAGGTAGTTGAAGAGGCGCTCAAGACTAAGTTTCAGTCCAAGCCTGCTAAAGCATAAATTTTCTTGAGGCCAGCGCCCGTGCTAACGTCAAGGTCTTGTCAGGAAGTGCGTTTTGTCCTGAAATGCTTTGACCATAGAAAAGCGGCAAACAAAACGAGCATGATCAGCAGTCCAAGCATGCACAGCTGCCAGGAGACGACGCTGGAGAAGACTCTCCATTTCATCAGCGGCAGGCCTTCCCCCGGTACCCATGCTGCGGTTCCGTTCAGGCTGCCGTTGGCGGGGAAGGACAGCGGTATCATCGCAGCGATCGGTTTCCAAAGCAAGAGGGTTAATACATAGGCATAGATGCCGTGAACGATTCGGTTGATCAGAAAAAAAACGCCGCTAAGCCCGGTCGGCTTCAGCGCTGCTCGTGCCTGCAAGTAGGCGCTTAGCCCGCTCCAGCCGAGCAAGGCGCCTGTAAGGGCTGCCGGCAGAGGAGAGGATAAGCCGGTCGTGGCTAAAGCGTACGATCCAAGATGCACTTCAAGCAGGGCGGCGATCGGCTTAGATGTCAGGGATGGCGATAGGAGCGGCGCCAGCCAAGAGGAAGCGATTTGTATAATGACGGCAAAAATGAGCATATATCCGCCTGTCGCCATCAATGTTTGCACGGCCGAGCCAACAGAATCGCCAAGAAGCTTACCGAAGCTGCGGCCGTCTTCGCGCCGCGCTTCTTCAATTTGGCGCATAGCGAGCTTCCACCGCGATTCAGCCGAACGGCTGCCCGTTTGTTCTGAATCCGAGCCCGTGCCTGCTTGCTTGCGCTTAAGGCCAAAAGAGAGCCAGTTCATAGTGACTGCGGCGCTTAGGCCCGATGCCCAGTGTATGCCGAGCAGAAACAGCCCCAGTTCAGGCTGCTTCATATAAGCGGTGCCTACGACGATGACGATGAGCACGGGGCTGCAGTAATGCGAAAAGCTCGCCAATCTCTCCGCTTCATATGCGGTGATCTTGCCTTGTTTATATAAAGCGGCTGCAGCTTCTGCGGCTGCAGGAAATCCCGCAGTCATGCCAAGAGGAAGCACCCAGCCCAGTGTGCCCGGCAGGCCGAGGATCCGGCGGGTGAACGGATCGATAAATGAGCCGAGCCCGTGGGCGTATCCCGTTGCCATGAGGATCTGCGAAAGCACGAGAAAAGGCAGTAAGGCGGGAAAGACGATTCTCCACCAAAGAGCGAGCCCTTGACTCGAAGCTTCAAAAGCTTGACTAGGAGCATAAATAATACAGATAACTAGCAAGACGGCGGTCATTCCCAGCAGAATCGTAGAGAGCAAGCCGCCGTTTTGAGAACTTTCGTGATTCATCGGGCGAATTCACCTCTTTATGAGCATATGAAAGGCTAGTACATGTCTATGCTCGTCTGTCCGTTGAAAGACCATCAGTTACACCGCTTGGTGAAAAGAGAGGGAGCAAAGAGATGCGTCAATCCAGATCAGCAGTCATAAAAGCGGGGTTATACCTAATTACGCTTGCCATTGTGGTGTATGTAGTTGTTTATATGCCTACGCCATATATGATCAATCAGCCGGGCACGGCGGAGGAAATCAAGCCGATGGTAACGATTCCTTCCGGGGATCCAGAGGAGAAGGGGACGTTCATGCTGACGACCGTATCCGTAAGTTATGCTAATCTGGCGATGCTGGCAACCTCGCAGTTTCAAGCCCACACTGAGGTCGTACGCAAAGAGCCGGACCGCAACGAAAAGGAGTATGCAACGCAGCAGCAGTTCTATATGAGCAATTCGCAATCGAATGCCATTATGGCGGCCTACAACTTGGCAAACGTAAAGTATGAAATCGTGCCTGAGTATGTGTTCGTCGTGGGATTGTCCAAGACACTTGCTCCGAAGGGGGATTTTCAATCCGGGGATATTATTTCCGAGCTTGAGGGGCATAAGGTAAAGCGGTTTGAGGATCTCCCGGCGCTGCTTCAGGGCAAGAAAGCAGGCGATCAGGCAGAGGTCGTGCTGAGCCGCGAGGGCAAAGAAATCCGCCAGCAGGTGGAGCTCGTCGAAATCGGGCAGGATGAGGCCCTGCCCAAGGCCGGTCTCGGCGTGAGCGTTGGCGAGGTCCGCAAGGTCATGCCCGCGGATAAGAGCAAGGAAGTCAAATTTGCCGACACCCGGATCGGCGGCCCGTCTGCGGGGCTCATGTTTACGCTCGAAATATATAACCAGCTGACCCCGGGCGACCTTAGCAAAGGCTACCGGGTCGCTGGAACCGGAACGATTGCCGAGGACGGGACAATCGGCTCGATCGGCGGGGTGCAGTTCAAGATCGTCGCCTCTCACCGGGAGAAGGCGGAAATATTTTTTGTGCCGGAAGCGAATTATAAGGATGCCAAGGCTAAGGCGGATGAAATCGGCACGTCGATGAAGCTGGTTCCGGTCAAGCATGTTCAGGATGCGCTGCGGTATTTACAGGATTTGCCCGCAAAAACGCCGCCGGTCACGTAACTAGATCGTGATCGGCGGCTGGCGGAAGTCCTGGAATATTTCGGAATCATTCCGGTTAGGCATGGCGTTCGCATATGCTGCAGCAGCTTGAATGTCGAGCTCCAGGCCAGGATGGGAGAAGGCGGCGGCCCTGGTCACGATAGGCAGGGATGCGCTGGCCTTCATTCGTTTGAGCAGCTCGCGGCCTTTTCTGCTGAAGGCAAGTACCCGCAAATAACCTGGGCCTTGGGCCAGCGCCTCCGGGGCCATGGCAAGCTTGCCGTGCTGCAGCAAAATATGGAGCATCATACGCTGCAATTTCGTATACGTATACCTCTTAGTCTTGAGCTTCTCTAGAAGCTCTTCGACGGTCAGCTGTTGAAGCTGGGGCAGTATTTTTTTGATGCGGAATTCCAGTCCCTCGGTCACCTCGTGATGCTCAGCCAGCGTCTCCCGTGAGCTCGTCAGCAGGCGATGGAACAAGGGAGCGGCGAAGCTCTCCCAAGTGACAGGGCCCCGCCCGGCGCGGAATTCCCGGGCGAGAATTTCCGCCGTATAGGGCGGGATGTAGGGAGCGGAGGCGCTAAGGCCGCCTTCCCCCGCAATGAGCCTGCGTATGGCGGTGGCGCTGGCGATGCTCGCGGAGCCGGGCACGGCGTCGCGGTAGCCGGCGCCCTCGCGCCGCACCGTGAGCGGCGCGATCCCGCTGCCGAGCCGTTGCAGCGCGATGAGGTAGTGCAGCCCAAGGCTGTTGTTGGGCTGCTCCAGCAGCGCTCGCGCTGCAGCTGCGCTGGCAGCGGAGCCAGGGCCGCCCCCCGGCGGGGCGCCCACGCTGCGCGCGGCAGCGGCGGCGTAAGCCGCGGGGTAGCTCGCCCCGGTGGCGAGCTCCTCCGCGATCGCCGCCTTGAGCGCGCCGCTCTCGCCCGACAGCTGGCGGGCGAGCGGCTGCAGCTCGGCGAGCGTGCCCGCCTCGCTGCCGAAGCACAGATGCGACACGATGCCCGTCGCATCCAGCAGCGCTGCGGCGCCGTGCGCGAACCACTCGGCAGGCTGTGCCGCATAGGCGATCGGCAGCTCCAGCACGAGGTCGGCGCCGGCATGCAGCGCCATTTCAGCGCGCGCCCACTTGCTTACGATCGCGGGCTCGCCCCGCTGCAGGAAGTCGCCGCTCATGACGGCGACGACCGCTTCCGCTTCGGCAAGCCGCTTCGCCTCAGCCAAATGATAGGCGTGCCCGTTGTGAAACGGGTTGTATTCAACGATTAATCCAACGACGTTCAATGCTGCATACCACCTTTACAGGCTTATAATTTATGACTATACCATGTTCGCCAGGGCATTTTGAAGAAAATAGAGCTTTTTGGCTTTTGCTGCGCCGGGCAATTTCGTTATGGACGGCCGATAACGGCCGCTAAAAAACGCGATTTGCGTTTCTGGCAGCATGTGCATGGACGTTTTGTGCGGGTATGTGTAATATTAATGGGACGGCAGCTATTGTTTCCCGCTTTGCTGTTGACAAAACTTACTTAAAATCGGTATAATAATTTTTGTTTGTTTGGAGTGATACTCATGGATTTTAGATTTCGCCAAATGGCCTCTCACGACGGGCCGAAGCAGCTGCATGATGCTCTGGATATGAGTCATGTCGTCAAAGGGCGCAATGACATTCACGGCATGAGTCCGCTTGTATGCGACTTGACAGCTGTGTACGCGGAAGGGAACGTAGTTGAGGTGACAGGCACGCTGTCCGCGGAAATGGACATGTCCTGCTCCCGCTGCCTTAAGCCTTTGAAGCATAAAGTCGATATCGAATTTGAGGAAACCTTCAAACGCATTGACACCCCCGTAGAAGAAGGGCAGAATGAAGAAGAAGATGACATCCGGCTGATTGCCGATGATCAGGTGGATTTGAATCCATATATTGAAGAGGCATTGCTTCTCAATCTTCCATATGCTGCCGTTTGCAAGGAAGACTGCAAGGGACTTTGTCCCAGCTGCGGAACGGACTTGAACGAACGGGATTGCGGCTGCAAGAACGAGCGGATCGATCCGCGGCTGGCAGCGCTAGGTGACTTTTTCAAAAAATGAGATTACAATGTGACACCGTAATAAGGTTGACTTCATTAAGGAGGTGGGAACCATGGCAGTACCTCAACGGAGAACGTCCAAGACGCGCCGCGACAAACGCCGCACGCACTTCAAATTGGCTGTGCCGGGCATGGTAAAATGTGAACAATGCGGAGAATTGAAGCTTGCTCACCACGTATGTAAAGTATGCGGAACATACAAAGCAAGAGAAGTTATCAAAGGTTAATTCCAGATAATATCTCCTAAACAGCACTCCACGGAGTGCTGTTTTTTATTGCTGGATATGGAAATTGCAGGGCGGATTATGAATTCTCTTTATTTTTGCAGGGAGATGTTTTATACTCTATCTTAGTACCAGGTTCTAAACCGAAGAGGTTCGTTTTACATAAAAAAAGTGATCACTCGGGGGTGTTACCCATCGAACGTTTGCCCAAGAGGGCGAGGCAGCAGCAGCTCGTCAAACTGATCGAAGAGAATCCTTTCGTCACAGATCAGGAGCTGACCCGGCAGCTGAAGGTGAGCATCCAGACGATCCGGCTAGACCGGATGGAGCTCGGTATTCCTGAGCTGCGCGAACGGATGAAGCTGATGGCGGAACGATCCTATGACCAGGTGCGTTCATTGCCGCTGCATGAGGTTATTGGTGAAATCGTCGATTTGCAGTTGGATAAGAGCGGAATATCTATTTTTGAAATAAGCAAGGAACATGTCTTTTCACGGACGGGCATCGCGCGGGGACATCATATTTTTGCGCAGGCCAACTCATTGGCTGTAGCGGTCATTAACGATGAGATTGCGCTCACATTCTCGGCGGATATCCGGTTTATCCGTCCGGTTCATTTGGGCGAGAAGTGCATCGCCAAAGCATATGTCCGTCCAGTTTCCGGCAACAAGGGCAAGGCCAAGGTCGAAGTGTTCACCTACGTTGGCGAAGAGATGGTGTTCCAAGGGAACTTCGTCATTTACCGCTCCGCGGTAGAGGACAATAACGAAGGAGGAAGTCAGCATGAGAATCGCCATTGATGCCATGGGTGGAGACCACGCGCCGAAGAGTACGCTCGAAGGTGCTCTTGCCGCAGCGAAGGAATGGAATGATATCGAAATTATTCTCGTCGGTGACCAGGCGCAGCTCGAACCGCTGCTGAAGGATTCGGCTGTGCCTGCCAATTTGAAGATTCATCATGCTTCAGAGGTCATTGAGGCGGATGATGAGCCTGTGCGCGCGGTGCGCCGCAAGAAAGACGCCTCTATGGTTGTGGCGGGCCGGCTTGTGCGCGAAGGCGAAGCCGAAGCGATGATCTCCGCTGGCAACACGGGCGCGCTGATGACGACAGGTCTGCTCGTCGTAGGACGGATGGACGGAATCGAGCGCCCAGCGCTGGCTCCGATGATTCCGACGGTGGACGAGCGGGGGGTGCTGGCGCTTGATCTGGGCGCTAACATGGACGCGAAGCCGGAGCATCTGGCTCAGTACGCCCTGATGGGCAGCATTTACCGGGAGAAGGTGCACGGCATCAGCCGTCCGCGCGTCGGTCTCCTGAATGTCGGCACAGAGGAAATGAAGGGCAATGAGCTGACGAAGGCGGCTTATCCGCTCATTCAGCAGCTTCCAATTCATTTCGTCGGCAATGTAGAGGCTCGCGATATTCTGACGGGCGCTTGCGATGTGCTGGTTTGCGACGGGTTCGCGGGCAATATTTTGCTGAAGTCGCTGGAAGGCACGGCGGGCACGATATTCTCGATTTTGAAGCAGGAGTTCTCCAAATCGCTGAAGAACAAACTGGCCGCTGCTATGTTAATGCCTTCTCTTCGGGGAATGAAGAAGACGCTCGACTACAAGGAACACGGCGGAGCTCCGCTCCTTGGTCTTAGTGGACTTGTGGTTAAGGGGCATGGTTCCTCCGATGGCGAAGCGATCAAGAATGCGGTAAGGCAGGCCAGAACAGCAATTCAGAGTCGACTGACGGAGAGCATAGCACAGGAAATCAGCGGGAAGCGAGTGGTAGAATGATGAAATCACGTTCAGTAGGCATTATCGGAACAGGTAAATACGTGCCTGAACGGGTGTTAACGAACGCCGAACTGGAGACGATGGTAGAGACTAACGACGAATGGATCGTTTCGCGGACGGGAATCCGCGAGCGTCACATTGCGGCTCCGGATCAGGCGACTTCGGATTTGGCTTACGAGGCGGCAGTTCAGGCTTTGAAATCGGCAGGACTCGCCGCTGAAGATATCGAGTTGATCATTGTGGCGACGATCACACCGGATATGACGTTTCCGTCCACGGCCTGCATTTTGCAGGAGAAGCTCGGAGCGAAGAAAGCGGCAGCTTTTGATTTGTCCGCAGCCTGCTCCGGATTTGTGTACAGCCTCGCTACGGCCAACGGCTTCATTCAGACCGGGATGTACAACAATGCCCTGATTATTGGGGCGGATGCCTTATCCCGCATAACGGACTACACGGATCGCAACACCTGCGTCTTGTTCGGAGACGGGGCCGGAGCGGTTGTGCTCGGCGAGGTTCCGGAAGGCAGAGGTTTCCTGTCTTTTGATCTGGGGGCCGAAGGAGCGGGGGGAGAGCTGCTCAAGCTTGAAGGCGGCGGATCGCGCTGCCCGGCGTCTGAAGAGACGGTACGCAGCGGCAAGCATTTCATCTACATGAACGGCCGGGAAGTGTTCAAATTTGCCGTTCGCGTCATGGGAACGGCGACGGAGGAAGTGCTCCGCAAAGCCGGCAAGGATAAGAGCGAAATCGATCTGTTCGTTCCGCATCAGGCGAACATCCGCATTATTCAATCCGCTATGCAGCGGCTTGATCTACCGGAGGAGAAATGCGTCATAAACGTGGATAAATATGCGAATACCTCGGCGGCATCGATTCCTCTTGCACTTGTGGAAGCCGTGGAGGAAGGCCGTGTGAAGGAAGGCGACACCTTGCTTCTCGTTGGCTTTGGCGGCGGCCTCACTTGGGGCGCATCCGTGCTTGTCTGGTAATCATACTATGGATTATGATGCGAGAGAGCGTAACTACGTTCTTTGCATGCTTTATAGAGTGAAGGAGTGCTGACGAATTTATGGGTAAGCTGGCATTTGTATTTCCGGGTCAAGGTTCGCAAAGCGTAGGAATGGGTCAGGACATCTATGAATCTGTGCCGGAATCCCGGCAGTTGTTCGAGCAGGCGGATGAGATTCTTGGCTTTCCGTTGACTCGCCTTATTTTTGAAGGCCCGGATACGGAATTGAAGCAGACGGCGAATACGCAGCCTGCGCTGCTGACGACTAGCGCAGCGTTATATCAGGCTCTTGCGGCTAAAGGAATCAAGCCGGACTTCGTAGCGGGACACAGTCTCGGGGAATACAGCGCGCTTACGGCAGCTGGAGCGCTCAGTTTCAGTGACGCCGTTGCAACCGTACGGGCGCGGGGCGAGTTCATGGAGCAAGCCGTTCCAGGCGGCCAAGGCGCAATGGCTGCAGTGCTTGGCGGAGAGCGCGAGGCACTAGCCGCCTTATGCGCTGACATTACAGCTGGCGGAAGCCTGGTTGAGCTGGCGAACGTCAATTGCCCCGGCCAAATCGTAGTTTCCGGCAGCAAAGCAGGCGTAGACGCCGTCGTCCAGCGTGTCAAGGAAATTGGCGCCAAGCGGGCGATTCCGCTTGAAGTTAGCGGCCCGTTCCACTCGTCGCTCATGAAATCGGCAGCGGAGAAACTGGCCGGCAAGCTGGAACAGATTGCCATTGGCGACGCTTCGATCCCTGTCGTAGCCAATGTTACGGCAGGCGCAGTGCAGCGGGGGGAGGGGATTTCCCGTCTGCTTGTGGAACAGGTGTATTCGCCGGTTCTATGGGAGGACAGCGTTGCTTGGCTGATCGATCAGGGCGTAGATACCTTCGTGGAAATCGGCCCCGGCAGCGTATTAACCGGGCTGATCAAGAAAATTAACCGAGGCGTAACAACGTATAACGTAAATAGCCTGGAGAGCTTGGAGCAGACGGCAGCCGCGCTGCTGTAGCTTGCGATAGACGGTCTAGTACTGTAACGGCTCAGTATATCCTAGGAAAGGAGAGAGTACAATGACGAAATTGCTTAGTGGTCAGGCAGCTCTGGTTACGGGGGCCTCTCGCGGCATTGGACGCGCTATTGCGCTGGCGCTTGCGGAAGCAGGGGCGAACGTGGCCGTCAATTATGCGGGCAATGAGGAAGCGGCGGCTCGCGTCGTCGCCGAAATCGAGGCTCTTGGCGTTCAGGCGTTCGCTGTCAAAGGGCATGTCGGAGATAGCGCTCAATTCGAGGCGATCGTCAAGCAGACCTTGGATACTTGGGGCCGAATCGATATTCTGGTGAATAACGCTGGAATTACTAGAGATAATCTAATTATGCGGATGAAAGAAGAAGAGTTCGACGCCGTCATCGAGACGAATCTCAAAGGCGTATTCAACGGCATCAAAGCGGTTACCCGTCCAATGATGAAGCAGCGCTCCGGCCGTATCATCAACATTTCGTCTGTAGTGGGCGTGCTAGGAAATGCCGGACAGGCCAACTACGTGGCGGCCAAGGCGGGTGTAATCGGCCTTACGAAATCGTCCGCCCGCGAGCTGGCTAGCCGGAACATTACGGTGAACTGCATTGCGCCGGGATTCATTGCGACGGATATGACAGATCAGCTGCCGGAAGATTTGCGGCAGAATCTGCTCAGCGATATTCCGCTCGCACGTCTTGGGCAGCCGGAAGAAATCGCGAAAGTCGCGGTATTCCTGGCTTCCGACGCAGCGTCTTATATGACGGGGCAGACCCTGCATGTAGACGGCGGGATGTATATGTGATTTCGAGTCTCGCTTCTATGGCATTTTGATTTTAATTTTCGTATAATACGAAGGAGGAGGTGAACCGGATGTCCGATGTATTGGAGCGCGTAAAACGCATTGTAGTGGATCGCCTCGGCGCAGATGAAGCTGAAGTGACGCTTGAAGCGTCTTTCAAAGATGACCTGGGTGCTGATTCGCTGGATGTAGTCGAATTGGTCATGGAACTCGAAGATGAATTCGATTTGGAAATTTCAGATGAAGATGCTGAGAAGATTACGACCGTAGGTGAAGTTGTAAACTACATACAATCTCATACCTAATGTCATTCAAAGTCCCGTACCTCCTTTGTAGGCGGGACTTCTCCTCATCTTAGCAAATCATCAGATTTACATTAGTTATTTACATTACTGTATTGCACATGCGATCTAGACGAGGTGAGTGTGTTTGAAGCATAGAGTGGTAATAACCGGTATGGGAGTCGTTACATCCCTCGGTCAAGACTTGGATACGTTCTGGAATAATCTCATGGCGGGAAAATCGGGGGTATCCGCGATTGAATCGTTCGACGTTAGCGAATATCCGACCCGGATCGCCGCTTCGGTGAAAGACTTCAATGCCGAAGATTACGTAGACCGCAAGGAAGCGCGCAAGATGGACCGTTTCGTTCAATTTGCAGCGGCGGCGGCTACGAGTGCTATTAAAGACAGCGGCCTCGTGATTGGTGAGCAGGTTGATCCTGAGCGCGTCGGCGTTATTATCGGTTCGGGAATTGGCGGACTGGGAACCTGGGAAGATCAGCATAACATTTTGCTGCAAAAAGGCCCAAAACGCGTAAGCCCTTTCTTCATTCCGATGATGATTGCGAACATGGCTTCCGGCCACGTGTCAATACTGTTCGGTGCGAAAGGACCAAACAGTACAGCTGTAACGGCGTGCGCGACCGGAACTCATTCCATTGGCGATTCGTATAAACTAATTCAGCGTGGCGATGCCGATGTCATGATTTGCGGCGGCGCAGAAGCAACGATCAGACCTACCGGTCTCGCCGGATTCTGCTCGATGCGGGCGATGTCGACCCGTAATGATGAGCCTGAGAGAGCAAGCCGCCCGTTCGATACGGGACGCGACGGCTTTGTTATGGGCGAAGGCTCGGGGGTTCTCGTGCTGGAGTCCTTGGAGCACGCGCAGAAGCGCGGAGCGAAAATTTATGCGGAAGTGATCGGTTACGGGTTAAGCGCTGATGCGCATCATATGACCGATCCGGATCCAAACGGAGCGCGCCGATGCATGGAGATGGCGATTCGCGAAGCGGGCATTAATGTAAGTGAGGTTGATTATATCAATGCCCACGGTACGTCAACTCCTGCAGGCGACCGCTCCGAGACGATCGCAATCAAAGGGGCGCTGGGAGAGCACGCGCGCAAAGTGGCCGTCAGCTCGACGAAATCGATGACAGGTCATTTGCTAGGCGCAGCGGGTGGCGTGGAGGCCGTGATTTGCGGTCTAACGATCAAGAACAGCAAAATTGCACCAACGATCAATCTGGAGAACCAGGATCCGGAATGCGATTTGGATTACGTGCCCAATGTAGCGAGAGCCGCAGATGTCAATGTAGCTATGTCCAACTCCTTCGGGTTCGGCGGTCACAATGCCACTATCGTTCTGAAGAAATTTGAAGCATAAGGGGTCAGTCTGTTGAGTGGAGATCTGAAGCAGTTACAGCACAAACTTCAAATTGTATTCCAAAACCGACAGCTGTTGAAACAGGCCTTTACCCATGCATCATATGTGAATGAACATCGGTTCAGCCAGCATCAGGATAACGAGCGCCTGGAATTTCTGGGCGACGCTGTCCTGGAGCTGACAGTATCCGAGCATTTGTATCGGATGTTTCCGGATCGTCCAGAGGGAGAACTGACCAAGCTTCGCGCAGCCATCGTATGCGAGCCATCGCTTGTGAAGTTTGCCGAAAGCCTGGAGTTCGGCAAATACGTATTGCTGGGGAAGGGTGAGGAATTAACCGGCGGACGTACTCGTCCGGCGCTGCTGGCTGATGTGTTCGAGTCGTTCATCGGCGCCCTCTATCTGGATCAGGGATTGAAGGCTGTTAATGCTTTCCTTCATCAGCATGTATTCACGCAGTTCATGCTTAACGGGAAGCTGCAGACGACGGATTTCAAGACAGAGCTGCAGGAGCTTACCCAGCATCACAACATGGGCGTGCTGGAGTACCGTATCATTGAGGAGCGTGGACCGGCCCATGAACGGGAGTTCGTCTCCGAGGTATCCATGGATGGCCGGGCGCTGGGGCAGGGAACTGGACGTTCCAAGAAGGAAGCTGAACAGCAGGCTGCCGCAGTGGCGCTAGAACGTTTGAAATCTTTGAATGAATGACAGTCATATGATGTTTTAAGGATCGTCCCCGCTGCTTGCTGCACGGGGGCTTTTTGCTTGTCCCCATAAGCTTTTTTGTATGTTACAATAGTTGGTAGAGGTGATCGTGAAGGTATGTTTTTGAAACGAATCGAGTTATCAGGATTTAAATCATTTGCCGACAAAACGGAAATGGAATTCGTGCGCGGCATTACGGCTGTAGTTGGCCCCAACGGCAGCGGAAAGAGCAACATCTCCGACGGCATACGCTGGGTGCTGGGCGAGCAGAGTGCCAAATCGCTCCGCGGCGGCAAGATGGAGGATATTATTTTTGCGGGCAGCGACGCGCGTAAAGCGGTGAATTATGGAGAAGTCTCATTAACCCTCGACAATACGGACCAAGCTCTTCCGCTCGACTTCAGCGAAGTTACCGTAACCCGCCGGGTTCATCGCAGCGGGGACAGCGAATATATGATCAACAAGCAATCCTGCCGTTTGAAGGATATTACCGAGCTGTTCATGGATACGGGGATCGGGAAGGAAGCTTATTCGATTATCGGGCAAGGGCGGATTGAAGAAATTTTAAGTACGCGTTCCGAGGATCGAAGAGGGATTTTTGAGGAAGCCTCCGGGATTGTGAAATATAAAAGCCGCAAACGGGATGCACGGCGCAAACTCGATGATACGGAACAAAACCTGCTGCGTATTCACGATCTTGTCAGTGAACTTGAGGACCAAATCGGCCCTTTGAAGGAGCAGTCTGAGAAAGCGCTCCGTTATAAAGAGCTCCGCGAGGAGCTGAAGCATAAGGAAATATCGCTCTATGTCCACCAAATTGAGAAAATCCACGAGAACTGGAGCGAGGCGAACGACAAGCTGGCCAAACTGCAGGAGGAGCAGCTTGCGCTATCGACTATCGTATCCGCTCATGATGCTAAGCTGGAGAGCGACCGGCTGGCGCTTCGCCAACTGGAGGAGCATATCGATGAGCTGCAGGGGCAGCTTCTGGAGTACAGCGAGAGCTTTGAGAAGAGCGAAGGCTTCGGCGAGGTGCTGCGGGAGCGCGAGAAGAACCTGATTCAGAACCGGGAGCAACTGCGCCAGTCGCTTGCTGTCAATGAAGAGCGCTATGCACAGCGTGCGGAAGAACTGAATGCCCTGTCTGCGAAGTTTGCGGAGGCCGAGAAGCAGCTGAACGAGCTCAGAACCGAGCTGTCGGCCGAGGAAGTGAAGCTCGTAGGTGTTACCGGCGGGATCAGCCAGGCTCAGGAGGAAGCGCTCAAGGGGCAATTGCTCGAAACGATGAATCAAATGGCCGAAGCACGCAATGAAATCCGCTATGCCGATCAACAGAAGGAAAGCGTCCAGCGCCGGATGGACCGGTCGGAGGAAGAAGGCGCAAAATGGCGGGATGAGCTGGAGCGGCTCAAAGGTAGAAAAACCGAGCTTGAGAAGGTGCTGGAGCGTCTTGCCAAGGAAATCTCCGACCTGCGCAGCCGTTACATTACGGAGAGTGAGCGGCAGCAGTCTCTGCAGAAGCTGGCCGAGGAAAGCTCTGCGAACATACGTAAATGGGAGCAGCGGCGGGAAGCGCTGATTTCTCGCCGGGATACGATGAAGGAGATGGAGGAGGACTTCGACGGCTTTGCCCTGGGGGTAAAGGAAGTGCTGAAGGCCTCGCGTAAATCGCTGCTAGGCGGCGTCCACGGCGCCGTAGCCGAGCTGATCCAGGTGCCGGAGAAGCTGGAGCTTGCTGTCGAGACTGCGCTTGGAGCCGCGATGCAGCATATCGTCATGGAGAATGAAGCTGTCTCCCGACAAGCGATCGCGTTCTTGAAGCAGCGCCAGCTTGGACGGGCTACTTTCCTGCCGCTCGATGTCATACGTCCCCGGCAGATGTCCGCGGCAGACAAGAGAACGATGGAAGAAGCCGAGGGCTTCATCGGCATCGGCGCTGAGCTTGTCGGCCACGACCCCCGCTATGCGAACATCGTCGGCAGCCTGCTGGGCAATGTCGTGTTCGCAAGCGACCTGGAACGGGCGAACAAGATGGCGGCGCGCTGCCAATACCGTTTCCGGATCGTTACGCTGGAGGGAGACGTCGTTAATGCCGGCGGTTCGATGACCGGGGGAAGCCAGCATCGCAAGAATAGCAATCTGTTAGGGCGGAAGCGCCAGCTCGAACAGCTCGCCGCAGATATTCGCGAAAGCGAGGATATGCTGGAGAAGCTAAGAAGCGGACTCAATGATGTGCGCGGTCAAATGAAGCAGTGCGAGCAGGAGCTGGAGAAGCTGCGCGAAGCTGGCGACAGTAAGCGTACCGAAGAGCAGTCGCAAACGAGTGAACTTAAGCAAGTAGAGCATGAATGGAGGCACGTCTCCGAGCAGTTCGAGCTCTACGGGCAGGAGAAAGGGCACTATGTTCAGGAGCTCGGGGAGCTGGAGAAGAGCAAAGCCTCTGCGGAAACGAGACTGAAGGACCTGGAAAAGGAAGAACAGACGATCCGGCAGTCGATTCAAGCTGCCGAGTTTGCCCGCAAAGCGAATGAATCCGTCAAGGAAGAGCTGCAGCATCAATTGACTGGACTTAAAGTACGCGAGGGCAAGCTCGATCAGGAGTGTCATTCCCTCCGCGAACAGCTGCAGCGTTCGCAGGAAGAGTTTGAGATTCAGAAGAAGGAACTGGAGCAGAACCGCAGCATATTACAAGCGATCGAGGCCGACTTGAAGCAAAATGAGCTGCAAAGCGTCAAGCAGCGGGAAGAGCTGAACGACTTCAAGCTGAAGAAGGAGCGAGCTAGCGAGCAGCTTGATATGGAGCGCGCTTCGCGGAGCGTGCTGGTGAAGAAGCTGGAAGATGGCGAGAGTGAAACCAAGGAGCAGAGAGTTGGTCTTAAGGCAGTCGAGGAGCAGCTTCGCCAGACTGAGATTCAAGCGAACCGGCTGGATGTGGAGCTCGACAACATTCTGCACAAGCTGAGCGATGAATATGAGCTCAGCTTTGAGCTTGCGAAGCAGCGTTACGCCGTTCCAGAGGATGTGCCGCAGACACAGGCGGAAGTCAAGGAGCTGAAACGCCAAATTACGCTTCTGGGAGAAGTGAATTTGGGAGCGATTGACGAGTATGAGCGTGTCTCTGAGCGCTACCAGTTCCTCAGCGAGCAGAAGGATGACCTTGTGGAAGCCAAGGCGACGCTGTACCAGGTCATCAAGGAAATGGATGACGAAATGTCCAAGCGCTTCAAAACGACCTTCGATGCGATTCGCCGCGAATTCGGCACGGTATTCACCAAGTTGTTCGGAGGCGGCCGTGCGGATCTGGTCCTTATTGATCCGGATAACCTGCTTGAGACCGGGATTGACGTTGTCGCCCAGCCGCCGGGCAAGAAATTGCAGAACCTGCAGCTGCTATCCGGGGGAGAGCGGGCTTTGACGGCAATGGCCCTTCTCTTTGCCATCCTGCACGTCAAGCCGGTGCCGTTCTGCGTGCTTGACGAGGTAGAAGCGGCTCTGGATGAAGCGAACGTGGCAAGATTCGCCCAGTACTTGCGCGAATTCTCCGAGCAAACCCAGTTCATCGTCGTGACGCACCGCAAAGGGACGATGGAAGAGGCGGATGTGCTCTATGGGGTCACGATGGAGGAAGGCGGGGTGTCTAAGCTCGTCTCCGTCAAGCTGGAGGATGAGGAAACGGTGGAAATTGCTTGAGCGGCCTAGCCGTGGCATAATTAGAGCAGCGAGAGTATAGCTTGATATTGGATCAGGGATGATTACTTAAGGAGGAACCTCATGAGTTTCTTTAAAAAATTAAAAGATAGCATCGCCTCCAAGACGGAGGCGGTGACGAAGCAGTTTAAGGACGGGCTTGAGAAAAGCCGCAAAGGCTTCGTCGAGAAAGTAGCCGATCTCGTCATCCGGCGCAAGAAAATCGATGAGGAATTTTTCGAAGAATTGGAAGAAATATTAATCGGGGCGGATGTCGGCGTAAATACCGTGATGACCTTGATTGACGAACTGCGCAGTGAAGTGAAGAAACGGCGGATCGAGGACGCGGCGGAGCTGCAGCCGATTCTGTCCGAGAAGCTCACGGAGCTGCTGCGCGGCGATGAGGACAATGAGATGAGGCTGAATCCTGACGGAATCAGCGTATTCCTGTTCGTTGGCGTCAACGGCGTTGGAAAAACGACTACGATCGGCAAGCTGGCACACCATTACAAGCAGCAGGGCAAGAAAGTGCTCCTCGCTGCGGGAGACACGTTCCGTGCAGGTGCGATCGAGCAGCTAGAGGTATGGGGCGAGCGCGTCGGCGTAGACGTGGTCAAGCAGCAGCCCGGCTCCGACCCGGCGGCGGTTATGTATGATGCCGTGCAGGCGGCGAAACAGCGCGGCGTGGACATTCTTCTGTGCGATACGGCAGGACGCCTGCAGAACAAGTCGAATTTGATGGAGGAGCTGAACAAAATCTACCGGGTCATTCAGCGGGAGATTCCCGATGCCCCTCATGAAGTGCTGATGGTGCTGGACGCCACGACCGGACAGAACGCGCTCAGCCAGGCGAAGCTGTTCGGCGAGAAGAGCGGCGTGACCGGGCTTGTGCTGACGAAGCTTGATGGCACGGCCAAAGGCGGCATCGTTGTCGCGATTCGTCAAGAGCTGAGCCTTCCGGTGAAGTTCGTTGGTCTTGGAGAGAAGATGGAGGATTTACAGAAATTCGATTCTGAGCAATTCGTCCACGGCCTGTTTGCCGGCCTGATTCAGGAAGAGGAAGAAGCCGCGGAAACCAGCGGCGAGTAACGGCAGACTAGAGAGAAGCATATTAAAAAGATAGGAGGCGATACAGTATGGCTAATACGCATACTTATCCGCGCAGGGAGGAAATCGCCAATGCCATCACCCATGGGATTGGATCTGTACTTAGCGTGGCTGCGCTCGTTCTGCTCATCGTATTCTCGAGCTTGAAGGGGACGGCCTGGCATGTAGTCAGCTTTACAATTTATGGGGTTACCATGCTTCTGCTGTACGTTTGCTCTACTCTCGTACACAGCTTCAAGGAAGGCAAAGTGAAGGATTTGTTCGAATTTTTCGACCATTCCTCGATTTACCTTTATATCGCCGGGACGTATACGCCATTTTTGCTTGTGGCGATTCGCGGACCGCTTGGATGGAGCCTGTTCGGGGTAATTTGGGGCATTGCCATACTCGGCGTGCTGTTTAAGGCATTCTTCGTCAAACGATTTTTGTTCATGTCCACATTTTTCTATTTGATCATGGGCTGGCTGATCGTTATCGCCTGGGGACCGCTTACGGCTGCGGTGCCTTCGCAAGGGATCGTGCTGCTGGTAGCCGGGGGCGTTCTATATTCGCTGGGCACGATATTCTATGTGTGGCGAGCTTTTCCTTACCATCATGCGATTTGGCATCTGTTCGTGCTCGGGGGCAGTGTGACGCATTTCTTCGCTATTTTACTGTATCTGCTGCCGAAATGGTAAGGTCTAAATAGCAGCGAATCGTAATAAAATCCCTATTCCAGCAAGGTCGCTGTCCGTTTGAACGACAGCGGCCTTGTACGTTTTTCAGAGGAAAAATGCTCGCAGTCAAAGCGTTGATCATATGTTAAGGGAAAGTACTTGACATCCCACTTTTGATTATGTATCATAAAGAACGTTGATGCGCGCTGTAAAGTGTTTTTCCTTGACGGAGGGAGTGCCCATATGAGTCAGGAGAATAGGCTTGAGAAGACGAATCGGATCAACCTTTTGTTTGATTTCTATGAGAAGCTGCTGACAGAGAAGCAGCAGACGTTCCTTAAATATTATTTCCACGATGACTTCTCGCTTGGCGAAATTGCCGCCGAGTTCGGAATCAGCAGACAGGCTGTTTATGAGCATATCAAACGGGCTGAAGGCATGCTGGAAGCTTATGAGGAGAAGCTTAGGCTGCTCCATAGGCATGAGGAACGAAGCGCCGTGCTTGTCCGGCTGGGAGAAATTATCGCAGGTAGCGAGCTGCCCGCCGTACATAAAGAAGAAGCAAGGAACTTGCTCGACCAGGCTGAGCAATTATGATAAGATAAGCCGACTTCTGTCGGCTTGCCGGAAGTATTCATTTTGAAAGTATTTAATCCTTGAAGCGGAGGTGACCGAAGATGGCTTTTGAAGGTTTAACGAACCGATTGCAGAGCGTATTCAGCAAGCTGCGCGGCAAAGGCAAGGTATCGGAGGACGATGTCAACGAAGCTATGAGAGAAGTGCGGCTCGCGTTGCTAGAAGCGGACGTCAACTTCAAAGTGGTCAAGGAATTTATCTCCAAGGTGAAGGAGAAGGCCGTCGGCAAGGAAGTGATGGACAGCTTCACGCCGGGTATGGTCATTATTGATATTGTTAACAAAGAGCTGACCGAGCTGATGGGCGGCAGTCAAGCGAAGCTGGCGAAGAGCAACCGTCCGCCGACCGTCGTGATGATGGCGGGCCTGCAGGGTGCGGGGAAGACGACAACCTCGGCCAAGCTGGCCAAGCTGTTGCTGAAGGGCAACCATCGCCCACTGCTTGTGGCCGGGGACATTTACCGCCCAGCTGCCATTAAGCAGCTGCAGGTGCTTGGCGAACAGATCAAGGTGCCGGTATTCACGCTCCCGGAAGGCAACAGCCCGGTGGAAATCGCCCGTCAGGCGCTGCAGCATGCGAAGGACAACGGCAATGATTACCTGCTCATCGATACAGCGGGACGCCTGCATGTTGATGAGGAATTGATGGAAGAGCTCCGCCAGATTCATGAGGTGACACAGCCGGATGAAGTGCTGCTTGTCGTTGACGCGATGACCGGTCAGGATGCCGTTAACGTGGCCGAGAGCTTCAACCAGCAGCTTGAGCTGACAGGTGTTGTGCTGACCAAGCTGGACGGCGATACCCGCGGCGGTGCGGCATTATCGGTCAAAGCCGTTACCGGCTGCCCGATCAAATTTGCGGCGCTTGGCGAGAAGATCGACGCGCTTGAGCCGTTTCATCCAGAACGGATGGCTTCACGGATTCTCGGCATGGGCGATATGCTCTCGCTGATTGAAAAGGCTCAGTCGAATATCGACGCTGAGAAAGCGAAGGAAATGGAACGCAAAATGCGCAATGCAGAGTTTACGTTCGATGATTTCCTGGAGCAGATGGAACAGGTCAAGAAGCTGGGGCCTCTGGACCAGATTATGGACATGATTCCCGGCATGGGCAAGATGAAGCAGATGAAAGATATCAAGGTCGATGAGAAGCAGATGGGCCGTGTTGAGGCGATCGTCCGCTCCATGACCAAGGAAGAGAAGCAGAATCCGGATATGATCAACCACAGCAGACGCAAGCGTATCGCTGCAGGCAGCGGCACAACGCTTGCCGACGTGAACCGGCTGATCAAGCAGTTCGATGAAATGCGCCGGATGATGAAGCAGTTCTCCGACATGATGGGGCCGAAAGGCAAGGGCTCCAAAATGATGAAGCAAATGCAGGCCAAAGCCGGTAAAGGAATGCGTTTTCCATTCCGTTAAGCCGCTAGGATAGGATTGATTTGATTCTTTGAAGGAGGTGAATTTTCATGGCAGCTCGTATTCGTTTGAAACGCATGGGTGCTCATAAAGCTCCTTTCTACCGTATCGTGGTTTCGGATTCCCGTTCCCCGCGTGACGGCCGCTTTATCGAGGAAATTGGTTACTACAACCCGGTCGCTGAACCGGCAGCAGTAAACATTGACGAAGAAAAAGCGTTGAAATGGCTTCAAAACGGTGCGCAAGCATCTGATACTGTTCGCAACTTGCTGAGCAAAGCAGGCGTAATGAAGAAATTTCATGAGCTTAAGCAGCAGAAATAATTGCTGATTCGGAGGGTCCCTTTATGGAACAATTAGTCGGCGTTATTGCGAAGGCTCTTGTTGATCATCCGGACGATGTCCGTGTGGAGGTCGTAGAGAAGGAACACCTGATTGTGTACGAACTGTCCGTGCATCCTGACGATGTGGGGAAAGTGATCGGCAAGCAGGGCAGAATCGCTAAGGCGCTCCGCACGGTTGTGGCATCGGCAGCCGTTAAGATGGATAAGCGGGTCACCGTGGATATCATATCTTAAAAATATACGAAAGAGGGTTAGGATGACTGTCCTAGCCCTTTTTCGTACATGCTGAAGCTGAAGCCGGAAATAGAGTTATGAGGAAATAAGCGATAAATTTTTTATCAAGGAGGACGTTATGTCGGATTCATTGCTGTCAGTTGGCAAAATAGTTAATACACACGGCATCCGCGGAGAACTGAAGGTGATTTCCAGCACGGATTTCCCGGAGGTGCGCTTCGCCCCGAACAGCCAGCTGATCCTGGTTCATCCGGAAACCGGGGAACAGGTTCAAGTCACTGTGGCTTCTGCACGCCCTAATAAAGGGACGTTCATCATTCGTTTTACAGCATACGACAATATCAATCAGGTTGAAAAATTCAAGGGGTTTGATGTGAAGGTCAGCAAAGAGGAGTCCATTGAACTGCCGGATAACGAGTATTATTTTTATGAAATCATCGGCTGCCGTGTCATTGATGAAGAAGGGGAAGAGCTTGGCGTCATAGAAGAGATTCTTCGCCCGGGTGCAAATGATGTATGGGTGGTCAAAATGCCTTCGCGCAAGGAGCTCCTGCTTCCTGTTATAGATGATGTCGTGCTTGACGTGGACGTAAAGGCGAAGCTGGTTAAAGTTCATCTTATGGAGGGACTGCTGTAAGCATGAGAGTGGATGTATTGACATTGTTTCCGGAGATGTTCACAGGCGTGTTTGGAACAAGCATTCTCGGCAAAGCTCAGGACAAGGGAATCGTTTCTTTAAATCCGGTTAATTTTCGTGATTATGCCGGAAATAAACACGGTACGGTGGACGATACGCCGTACGGTGGAGGCGGAGGAATGGTGCTGAAGCCTGATCCGATTTTTCGGGCGGTCGAAGATTTGTTGTCCGGCAAGCCAGCGAATGCCCCGGCTCCCCGAATTATCCTGATGTGTCCGCAGGGCGAGAGCTTCACGCAGCGCAAAGCGGAGGAGCTGGCCGAGGAGGAGCATCTCATCTTTATTTGCGGACATTATGAAGGGTATGACGAACGGATCAGGGAGCACCTGGTCACGGACGAGCTGTCAGTCGGGGACTACGTTCTAACGGGCGGGGAGCTGCCAGCGATGGTTGTCGTCGACAGTGTCGTCCGATTGCTGCCGGGCGTGCTTGGAAACGAGACCAGCGCAGTCACCGACTCCTTCAGCACGGGGCTGCTGGAATATCCGCATTATACCCGGCCGGTGGAGTTCAGGGGCTGGAAGGTGCCGGATATTCTGCTTAGCGGACATCATGCGAACGTAGCGGATTGGCGCCGGAAAGAAGCGCTGCGCAGAACATGGCTGCGCCGTCCTGATTTACTGGAGTATGCCGAGCTTACGCCAAAGGATCAGAAATGGCTGGATGAAATCCGAGCGGAGCATGAGGAATAGAAATTTAATGGAGAAAAGATCCGAAAATGACCCTCGCCAGCGGCGAGGGTCATTTTGTATAGTAAATTGGCGGTTGATCGTGGTTTTGTATTCTTGGGAAGAACGCTGATCAAAATTGTCTCTTAATGCCCGCCTTGCAACAGCTCCGCAAAATCGGTTGCCGTGGTCACCGTAAGGCGATTGAGCCTCATGAGAGAATCGCCGGGTTTAACGAAGCCCTGGAGGACGGTAAAGGCCATCCGGTAATTGTTTTCTTGCAGCGAATAAACCATTTGCGTGCTTTTCTCGCCGAAAGGGTAGGCAAAATACGGGCTGTCGATGCCAAGTTCCTTCATTTTGGCGATATCGGCCGTCAGGCTTTTTGTATCGAATCCCGTGGCATAATCCAGCCCGCATTTCTTAAACCCTTTTTGATGCAGGTCATACGTGTGGCTGTGGTATTCAAATACATCAGAAGAGGCCTTGATTTCCTCAAAGGAGAGGAAGCTCTTTTTGGCCGGATCAAATGGCGATGTCTCTTGCTGTATTCTGCTGCCGATGACGAAGATGGTCGCTTGGAAGCCGTATTTTTTCAAAATAGGATAAGCATAAATATAGTTGTTCTGGTAGCCATCGTCGAACGTAATTACTACGGTTTTGGCAGGCAGGGACGTTTTGCCAAGCACATACTGCTCCAATTCCTCCATAGTCGCTGTATAGTAACCTTGCTCGTGCAAGTAATTCATATTTTCCTCGAAGGCTTCCAGGGTGATGATCGAATTATTGTCCGGTTGATCGTTGTTGGCCTGTGGCGTAATGTAATGATACATAAGAACAGGAACCTGCTCGGCGGTGCCGGGCTGGATTAAGAAATTGTCCGGAAGCTTCTGGCTGCCGTCCTGACGAGGATGAGTCATTACAAAAGCTTGATCCTTGACCAAGCTCCAAGAGCTGCAGGCTTTGCGCGAGAGAACGGTACCGGGATTGGCTACAGCCACAGCGTAAAGGATGATGATGAAAGCTAGCGAAATCAAAGCATATTTCTTAAACCGATGCATAGTGACTCTCCTTTTTCAATAACTTACCACTCTATTGTATATGAAACCAGGTATGGAAAAGGTTTAGAAAAAGTAAACAATTCAATAATTTTTTGTGCAGGACTGACACTTGTTTGCCGAATGCCGAATATGATGAATATGCACGTATATTTCTTGCTGGAAAACAAATCATAAGATGGGCAGTACTGTTTCAGGGTTGAAGCTTCTGGTTAAATAACTAGAGGCACCTAATCACGTTTATTCGTTTGGGAGGCAGAGCTTCATGGAACAGACAGAGCAGAATGAGCAACAGCAGTCTCAAGATCATGGAAGAAGAGAAGACGATCGTATGCTGACGGTAGACGATATCCTTGAATTTTACGCCGGCCGCCGGAATTAGCTTTTGCAGCGAAGGAGGTACTTGAATGTTAAGTGAATACTTAATTGACCCCATAGACGCGGAATTTGAATTGTTGAACGAGAACTTGCCATATGATTGATGATAGGGTGATAAGTCCGACCATAATAAGAGCGTTTACAGTGAGTTGACATTGTGAACGCTCTTTGTCTTCCTGTTGGGTGGCGTATTGGACATCATCCTATGAAATATGCTATTATTTCTCATATATGAAGGGTTAAATACATATATTTAAACAAATCGGGGTATGGCGCAGTCAGGTAGCGCGCACCCTTGGGGTGGGTGAGGCCGTGGGTTCGAATCCCGCTACTCCGATTAAGCCTTATGCATTAAGGGATTCCAGCGTTTTAAACACGATGGAAAAGAATGTAGTCACAGTAAAAAACGAATTTAAACTTATAGACCACAATCCTATGGATTCCTCAAAATCATGGGAGGTGGTCTTTTTGTTGTTAAAATTTGCAATTAAAGATTTTATTGAAGATCGGGAACTTAAAAAATATCGCCTTGAAAAATAAATAGTGGTGTCAATTAGGAATGAATGTTCATTTTAAGTTATTTAGGAGGAGTTTTGTAGATATATGTCGTATTTATTAAAAAACACGTTATTAAGTTTTTAAGCAATCTATATTTTACAGGTGTGGATAACGTGTTGAATCGATCCGAAAAGGGGGGTGTCCAATTTTTGGATGATTTAATACTAAAGAAATGGAGGGAAACACTTGAGTAAAATTCGCTCTGCAAACAGTTTAAGGCACTTTCTAGTGAAATTATCTTTATTTGTACTCGTCAGCGGGATGGTGCTGCCCTTTGTTTCTCTATCGCAAATCCAAGCTGCGCAACCTTTTTCGATTAATGATATTGACTCATATGGTGCCCAGGGTTTGACCCTTCTTCAATTTGATGGAACTAATCCAACAACTATTCCTAAGGCAAGCGTTTCTATAACAGGCATCTCTGGGAGGGCTTTAAACGGATTAGCGTTATCTTTGACAGAAAATACTTTCTATGCCAGTACCCTTGGAACAGCTAACTTTTACAGAATCGCTGCTGATGGGCAAGCCGAATTTATAACAACGTTAGAAGGTGTCGCGGGTAATGCTGTAATTTATGATGGAAAATATTATTATTCTTATGGAAGTGGCGGCAAACCATTCCTAGGTTCTTATGATCTAAGTACCGGCAATAAGAGTTCTATCGAAATAAAGGGCCTTGACACCTCTGCTGTAGACTTAGGAGGCGATATTGTTGCCGATGATGACGGTCACCTCTGGTTTTATAGAGTTGGCTTAGTTATGCAGTTGGATCGAGAGACTGCGAACGTTTTGCGCAAAGTCCCTATAACTAATTCAGATGGTGTAGCTATAGAGTGGGGGGTTAGAGGAATCAGCCTTTTGCCTAGCGGAAAAATGCTGCTGGTCGGCGGTAATCCTAGTCCCAAATTCTATATACTTGACCCGGATACTAAAAGTACCACTTACCTAGGCGCTATGACAGGGGATTTAATTTATGACTTAGCGTCGCGGGTAACATCAAAATTCGAACCCAACCCTCCTGTACTTGAATCTGAGAAAACAGCAAAGATTCAAGAAAAAGCGGTTGGAAATACGGATATGGCCAATCCGGAAGTAGGGGATAAGCTTATTTACACCATTCAGGCTCGAAATACGACCGAAAACAGTTTCGTTGAAAATCTTATTATCAGCGACATCATTCCAGAAGGATTACAATACGTACCAGATACATTAAAAGTAGATGGACAAGCTGTAACAGATGCTGAGGGAGATGACAAGGGACATTATGCATCGGGTCAAGTGGTTGGCAGCTTTGGCAACATCACGGATACGGATTGGCATACGGTTCAATTCGAAGCGATTGTACAATCTGGACAAGCCGGCAAGGATATAATCAATATCGCTTCTGTCCATGGTAACAATATTAAAACGCCGGATAGACCCAGAGAAGTTGTGAAGGTGTACCCAAGAAATCCACTAATTGAATCGGAGAAATTTGTATCGAACACTGTAACCACGGACACGTATGAAGTCGGGGATACGATCGAGTATACAATCCGTGCCCGCAACAAGCTTTCTGGCAGTCTAGTAACTAATATGGTGATAACGGACGACTTGCCAGCAGGGCTGGAATATGTTCCGGGTAGCTTAAAGGTGGATGGAAAATCTGTCACTGATGAAAAAGACGGCGATGCTGGTTATTCTGTTACTGGGGAAGTATACGGTTGGTTTGGAAATGTAACGGATATGAATTGGCATACGCTGGAGTTCCAGGCCGTCATTCAAGCAGGACAAGGTGGTCAGATGATCCAAAATACTGCGCAAGTGACTGGTGACAACATTAATCAACCTGGCACACCAACGGAAAAATTTATCGTTGAGCCAGAACCACCAGTTGATCCACCAGTAGACCCGCCGGTTGATCCAGTTGATCCACCAGTAGACCCGCCGGTTGATCCAGTTGATCCGCCAGTAGACCCGCCGGTTGATCCAGTTGATCCGCCAGTAGGCCCACCCGTTGATCCAGTTGATCCGCCAGTAGGCCCGCCCGTTGATCCAGTAGAACCGGTTGATGGTAATAGAGGCGGCTCAGACGATCTTACGCGTTTCCCGGTAGTTGAATCCGAGAAATTCGCCCAGGATCTGAATGGGGGCAGCATTGAAGTCGGGGATACGATCGAGTATACGATTCGGGCTCGTAACACGGTTTCTGGCAGCCAAGTAACTAACATGGTGATCTCCGACGAACTGCCAGCAGGGCTGAAATATGTACCAGGTAGTTTAAAAGTGGACGGTCAATCGGTAACGGATGCGCAAGATAGCGATAAAGGATTCCACGCAGGCGGCATTGTCAGCGGACAGCTCGGCAATGTAACAGATACAAATTGGCATACTATCGTGTTCCAAGCTGAAGTGATAGCAGGACAAGCTGGCCAGACGATCCGCAACACAGGTGAAGTAACCGCGGACAACCTGGACGAACCGTATCATCCTTATGAAGACATCATCATTGGTGGTGGAAGCGATCCAGGTGTCCCAGGAGATACAAATGATAGCTCTTCTTCCAGCAATTCAGAAGAAAACTCCAATGCCGCATCGCCAGACTCGAGCCAATCCGAAGGCGCAAGTGGCTCTGATGAAGCTATGCTTGTTAATATACCGGTTGAATCTAGAGAAAATACACTTTCGGCAGAATCATCGGATTCAGAACTTAACAGATTACCGAAAACATCTACAAACATGTATAATTTAGGGTTATTCGGAGCTATAATTCTATTTGCAGGCCTGTTACTCCTTAGAAGAAAAGACAAGGCGATGCAATAGTCTCTAGCCATTGTTTTCCTTAGTGAATTCAGGTGATGGGAATACAGCACTGTTACCCTCCTGTTTTCCTCCTTTTTGGGAAACAGGAGGGCTTTTTTGGCTTAATATATTTGGTTGGAGCCGAATTAGGAGACAAATCATCTGGCAAGGGGTGACGAGTACATGAGAAAATGGCTAGGCTACTTTTTTATCATCGTCGGAGGGCTACTCGTTGTCAGTTCCTTATACCTGATTTATAAACATGAGTTCGCTATCGCACAATCTTTACAAGAAGTTGAATCGAGCTTATTCCCTTCGACAAGTATGAGTGAAGCAACTTATCTCCGTAATACCGACAAGACAAAAAACGATGAGTCTCAGAAAATACAACATCAGGCGGAGCTGCGACGGCAGTTTTCTCCTGAAGAGGGAGACGCAATTGGACTGCTGCATATACCGAAAATAAAAGCAAAACTGCCGATCATTGAAGGAACGGATGAGGAAATGTTGGCTAAAGGCGTTGGGCACTATAGCACAACGGTTTTTCCTGGTGATGGAGAACAAATCCTGCTTTCAGGCCATCGAGATACCGTCTTTCGTAAGATAGGTGAGCTGGAGAATGGTGATCGTTTTATTGTCGAATTGTCCTACGGGAAATTCGAATACGAGATAAAGAAGAGTGAAATTGTGAAAGCCGATGATACTACGGTCATCCGATCCATGGGGGAAGAAGTACTTACGTTGTCTACATGCTATCCGTTCAATTTTATAGGCCACGCACCGGATCGCTATATCATTTATGCCTATCCGGTCTTTAGTGAAACCTAAGTCCAAAACAATCTAGTGGCTTGCCCTTCTTAAAAATGCAGAAACTATCCTTATTGATTAAGGTGTCAGAAGCTTTTAATTTCACTTGCTAACGCTGGTTAAATGTGATAAAATTTTTCTTGTTGTGAATTCGGTGGTCCTCTGCGGATGATGAGGGAGAACAATGGGTTCTCCGGAAGAGGCAAGAACACCTGAGTGGAAGGAGGGAGTCATAGATGAATATCGTACAAGCGATTACGCAAGAACAACTTCGCAAAGATATTCCGAGCTTTCGTTCCGGTGACACTTTGAAAGTGTTCGTTAAGGTTATCGAGGGATCTCGTGAGCGTATCCAGCTGTTTGAAGGTGTTGTAATTAAGCGTCGTGGCGGCGGAATCAGTGAAACTTTTACAGTTCGTAAAATTTCTAACGGTGTTGGCGTGGAAAGAACTTTCCCGCTTCATTCCCCGAAACTCGATAAAATCGAAGTGGCTCGCCGTGGTAAAGTGCGTCGTGCGAAGCTATACTATCTTCGTGAACTGCGCGGTAAAGCAGCTAGAATTAAAGAAGTGCGTCGTTAATTCGTTAACGATCAAGGGGGGCTTGTATTATTCAAGCCCCTTTACTATTTCTTCTGACTGTCGTCACGCTACATATTCCATGACAAAGTGAGGTTGCGAACTATGGAACAGCAATTTCAATCGGAAACGGGTCAATCGGGCGCTGCGCAGGATCCGCCAAGTAAAGAAAAAAACGAGGCTTTAGAGTGGCTGAAAGCGATAGTAATTGCTGTCGTACTGGTTCTTGTCATCCGTTGGCTGTTGTTTGCTCCTTTTATTGTGGATGGAGAGTCGATGCAGCCCAACTTTCATACAAGCGAGAGAATCATCGTTAACAAAATTCTTTATGACATCCGTGGACCAAAGCACGGCGAGGTTGTCGTATTCCATGTACCTTCGCAGGGCCGTGATTTCATTAAACGGGTCATCGGCGTTCCTGGCGATACGGTTCAGGTTGAAGGCGATACGGTTATGGTGAACGGGGAAGTCGTAGACGAAACTTACATTAAAGATGTCGTAAATGAGAAGCATAACAATAATCAGCTTTATAATACAGAAGGAAATTTCCCGAATGAATTCGTTCCAGAAAGCACGGTTCCGGAGGGTCATATCTTCGTGCTTGGAGATAACCGCTCCAACAGTACGGATAGCCGCCGAATCGGCTTCGTACCCTACAAGGATATTGTAGGGAGAGCGGATCTCGTGTTCTGGCCTTTGAAGGATATTAAAGTGATTAAGCATAAATGAATCCCCGAAAGCGGGAGCAACGGGAACTGAGGTGATGACATGACGATACAGTGGTTTCCCGGACATATGACAAGAGCGCGCCGTCAGATTCAGGAGAAGCTGAAGCTGATCGATGTCGCAATAGAACTGGTGGATGCGAGACTGCCTTTGTCTAGCCGCAATCCGATGATTGACGACATACTGCAGGGCAAGCCGCGGATGATCCTGCTCAACAAAGCGGATTTGGCAGACCCGGCGGTTACGCGCGAATGGATTGATTATTTCAAGCAAGAAGGCTATGCCGCTGTGGCTATAGATGCTTCCACAGGCCAGGGCGTCAAGGAAATTCCGGCCATGGCCAGGGAATTGCTTCAGGATAAGATCGAGAAGCAGCTGGCTAAGGGCGTAAATCCGCGAGCGATCCGGGCGCTGATCGTTGGAATACCAAACGTCGGCAAATCTACGCTGATCAACCGGATGGCCGGGCGAAATATTGCGGCGACCGGGGATCGGCCGGGTATTACCAAGGGACAGCAGTGGATCAAGGTAGGCTCGGAGATGGAACTGCTGGATACGCCGGGGATACTGTGGCCGAAATTTGAGGATCAGAACGTGGGTTACCGTTTGGCAATGACTGGAGCGATCCGTGAAGAAATTCTGAACATTGAGGATATTGCCTTTTTTGCGGTAAAATATTTAGCGAAGTATTACTGGGAGCCGCTCGCTGAACGATTCGAACTCGAAGAGGCCCCGCAGGATTTTGAGAATCCGGATGAAATCGTAGCCGTGATGGAAGCCGTAGGACGCAAGCGCGGCTGTCTGGTCAGCGGCGGAAGGGTGGATCTTGAGAAAGCTTCCAGCGTGTTATTGCGCGAGCTTCGGGCCGGGAAGCTAGGAAGATATTCCCTCGAGTCCCCATACTGAATCCATGCTTAGACCGTCTTCCAACAAGGGAAGGCGGTTATTTTATTAGATGCGCAGTAGGGTCTGCCGGGGCAGCGAGTTACCTAGAAATATCGACAATCCTCCGTTAAGATTGTATAATCTTGTTGATTATACTTGATGGTGGTGTTGATCATTATATACGTAATTTCGTTAATCATGTCGTTTCTTATCGTATATTTGCTTATTCCTCCGTTTGGGAGATTGGCTTTTCGGCTCGATTTCGTAGATAAACCCCGGAAGGATGTGGAGCGCAAGCTGCACCGGGAGCCGATTCCGCTTACGGCAAGCTATGTTATTTTCATTGGCTTTTTTGTTACATATTTAGCTGTCGGCAGAGAGTTCAACATGGAGACACTGGCGATATTTATCGGCGGAGTCTTGCTGCTGATCATCGGCACGCTCGATGATTGGTACAAGACGAAAGGCAAGGATTTTCCGGCTCTTCCCAAGCTGATCGTTCAAGTATCGGCAGCCGTGATCGTATATGCGTCAGGCATTTCGTTTACAGGTTTTTTCAACCCTTTTTCCGGGGAATATGTGGTGCTGCCGGGCATATTGCAGTTTCTTCTGACGATTCTATGGATTTTCGGAGTAACGACGGTCATTAATTTCTCGGATGGCCTGGACGGGCTGGCCGGCGGGCTATCGGCCATTTCTGCCATTACCCTGTTTATCGTTGCTTTAACCAAAGGACAGTCGACTTCTGCCATCATGGCAATCACCCTTGTCGGAGTAACACTGGCTTATCTGCGCTACAACAAGCCACCGGCCAAAATCTTCATGGGGGATGCCGGGGCGACGTTTCTTGGCTTCATATTAGCGGTAATCGCGCTGGATGGGGCATTTAAGCAAGCTACGGTACTATCGCTCTTTATACCTGTATTGGCGCTTGGCGTGCCGATATTCGACAATATCTTTGTTGTGATCAAACGGTTCCTGCAAGGAAAGTCCATTTACGAGGCGGATGCGAGCCAGGTGCATTATCGCTTGCTGCGGGCGGGTCTCACCCACCGGCAAACGGTCATGTTCTTAATGCTGATTAGCACTTGTCTTTGCCTTTCATCGATAATCCTGCTCCTTATCCAAACTTAAATTTATGTCAGGCCGGGAGAAGCGCCCCGGCCTTTTATTTTGCCTAAAGTCTATATAATTGAAGCGCAATTTCCGATATTACTGATATAACCTTACACGGGAACGGAATTTGCTTGTGTGATTTGTTGTATTGTTGGGACGGTGGGTTTGCAAATACAAGGAGGCATAATGAGTGACTTACTAACTTATGAAAAAGAATATTGGCAGCGCTCGTTCCAGTATATTGCGGGAATCGACGAAGTTGGCCGGGGCTGTCTGTTCGGTGATGTCGTCGCTGCGGCAGTTATTTTACCGCATGGATTAATATTAGAAGAAGTTAATGATTCCAAGAAGCTGACTGCAAAAAAGCGCGAGAAATTATTCGATGTGATTATGAAAGAAGCGCTAGCCGTAGGCACGGGATTCATTGATGCGGAAACTATCGACCGTCTTAATATCAAACAGGCAACGCGCCTGGCAATGAAACAAGCGGTAGAGCAGCTTGCAATTAAGCCGGATTTTCTTCTCATCGATGCGGAGAAGGTCGACGTCGATATAGAGCAGCTGGCGGTGATCAAAGGGGATGCGGTAAGCCAGTCTATCGCCGCAGCCTCGATCGTGGCCAAGGTAACTCGAGATCGACTATGCGAAGGCGAGTGGGATGTTCGGTATCCGGAATACGGCATTGCTGCGCATAAAGGTTATGCGACTAAGCTGCATCGGGAGCGGATACAGGCTCTTGGCCCGACACCTATGCATCGCAAGAGCTTTATGCGCAATTTATTCGTACAGGAACAGACGTTGTTTTAAAGGCAAGTAAGCTTCTCTAAAAGCAAGCGAATTGCACAACGTTTTTCGCTTCTTACTAGACCCGTCTTGAGTAAGGCGGGTTTTCCGTATCATTGATGTGAATACAGGAGGATGCTCATGAATATCGGACCGCTGATGCGCAGTCTTATGGGAGATTCCCGGCCGGGAGAACCGCGGGCGTTAGAACTTAAAACGGGGCAAATCGTAAGAGGGACAGTGCTAAGTGTCTCGGAGGATGGACAGGAAGCGGTCATACAGGTGCAGGGCGTGAAGCTTCACGCCGCTCTGGAGACGCCGCTTCGCCAGGGAGAAACGACGCTGCTGCAGGTTCAGCAGCCGTCAGCTGACGGGTTGGCCGTATTAAAACCTGTCGGCTCCAACACGGCGGCACCGATGTCCGCTGCTTCTTTAGCGAACGCCCTGGCCGCTATGGGCCTGGAGGATACGGCCGCAAACCGCGAGCTGGTGCAGATGATGCGGGCTAGCGGCCTGCCTTTAACCAAAGAGAGCCTGCACACGCTTCAGCAGTTAACTTTACATAAACCGCAAGCCGTGCCGATGTCGGAATGGATTCAAGCAGCTGGGATTGCGCTGGGGCGGGGACTTCCATTGACCGGAGAGGCAGTGGCGGGGCTGCACCAGGCTGTTTTCGGCCCGCCGCTGCACGAGCTGTTAACCACGCTGGAGGAATTGCTAAGTAATTTAGTGCGTTCGGCGGAAGGGAATGGGGCCAAGGAGGCTGCTGGAAATCGGGCGGTACCGGCTCAAGCGCAGGGGCAGGCGTGGGCTGGCCCACCGTCCGCTCAAACAGGCAATGCTGTGTCAGGCCAGGCTCATGCTGGCAGTGCTTCTTCGCCTTCGGCTCATGCGGCGGCAACTGCTGCCAGTCCGGCAGGCGGATTGCCATCCGGGCAAGCGGCGCAGGGCGGGCAGGCTGCAATGCAAAGCGCAGGACCATCTGCTGAAGCGCTGGCAGGCAAGCTGCAGCAGGTGCTGCAGGAGCTGCGCGCCGCGATATCGCTGCCAGGCGGAGCAGCTGCGGCGGAGCGCGCAACGGCAAGCAGCGCGCCGCAGCAGAGCCCGGCCGCCGCAGCCGGCACGGCTGCGGCTATGCCTGCGGCAGCAGCGCCTGCAGCGCAGGCGCAAGCGCAAGGCGAAGTGCCCGCAGGGCCTTCGCCCGCGCTGCTGACGCGTCCCGCCCCCGAGGCGGAGCCGTGGGTGGGACGCATGCTCAAGCTGCTCGGTGCGGAGCACGAGCAGCAAGTGCTGCGCGCTGCGCCAAGCAGCGCGCAGGAGGCGCCGCCAGCCGCAGGCGCGGCGCAGCGGGCTGCCGCCGGAGGCCCGGAGGCGCCAGGCGGCAGCGGGCAGGCCGGCAGCGCGCCTGCGGCCGCGCCGGACCAAGCGCCTGCGGCGGCGCTGCGCGGCGAGGCGGCCAGCGGCACGCAGCAGGCCGCCAGCACGGGCGCAGCCGCGGGCGGCGCAGGCCAGGCCGCGCCCGGGGCGCAGGCGCATGGCGCTGCCGCGGCAAGCGCCGTTGCGCAGCAGGCCGGCGTGTTGCCAGAGGCGGCAGCCCGCGAGACGCTGAAGGGCGTACTGCTGCAATTGCTCGCTGCGGACGACGTGCCGGCACCGCTGCAGGAGGCCGCACGCCAGCTCGTTCATCAGCTGACTGGACAGCAGTTGCTGCTGAATACGGACCGTACTGCGCCTTTTGCACAGGTGACGCTGTTCCTTCCCTTCATAGGGGAGGACGGCGAACAGACAGCGGCCGTTCATATCGAATCCCGCCGCGGCCGCAAAGGGGAGCTGGATGCGGCCAATTGCCGGCTCTGGTTCGATCTGCAAATGAAATCGCTTGGCTTGATCATGCTGGACGTCCAGGTGCTGGACAAGAAGGTCATGCTGAAAATTTATACCGAAGCGGAGACGACGGCCCAGTTCCTCGAATCCAGGGAGGAGGAGGTTCAGGAGGCGCTGCAAACAGCCGGTTACCAGCTGGTATCCCTGAAAAGCGGCCTTCTGCCTTCCGTAGAACCTGAAACGATGGGCGCAAATGAGCCGGGTTCCCCGTTTTCGTATACGCCGACGACCTATAAAGGGGTGGATTATCGGATATGAGTGAGAGCAGCGAAGATCAGCGCCCCTACCAAATCAGAAAAGCCGTCGCCCTCAAATACGATCCATCCCAAAGCGACGCGCCGGTCGTTGCGGCCAAAGGGAGCGGCTATCTGGCCGATCAAATACTGGAGAAGGCCAAAGAGCACGGCGTGCCCGTACAGGAGGATGCCGCACTTGTAGAAGTGCTCTCCAAACTGGATCTGGATCAGCAGATTCCTCCAGAGCTGTACACGCTGGTAGCCGAAATACTTAGCTTTATATACCGTTCAGATAAAATGGCGGAGAAGGGGATTTCCCATGAATATTGACCCAAATGGCAAGCGCATACGCCCTTTGGATGGAAGAAAGGCAAGAGGCCGATTGGCCGAAGAAGCCGGAGCCCGCTATTTGCAGGAACAAGGTTACGAGCTGCTTGAGCGCAATTGGCGCTGCCGTTCAGGAGAAATCGACATCATCGCAAGACAAGAGGGTGTAATTGTCATCATAGAAGTGAGAAGCAGAAGCGTACATAATGAACAGTTCGGGACGCCGGCGGAATCTATCACACCTCGTAAAATGAAGCAAATCAGAGAGACTGCTGCCGTATATCTGCACAGGACACAGCAATATAACGAGCAGGTTCGCTTCGACGTTCTGGCCGTGCAGATGAGAGGGGACGAGATGATTTCCATTGAGCACATCCCCGCTGCTTTCTAATAAAACCGCCTTTCGGGCCCCTTAAACATCTATGAAGCTAGAATGCATTAAACGGCAGTTTGCTTTGTCTTACAGAATGAAAACCATATAGCCTTGCTGTCACAGCATCGGTGGAGAGATCAGATTCCTCGAACCCTTCTGAAGACGGCAAGGCTATGTTTTATTTATAGATAAACCGATTTATCCATTCGCATCGGCGATTCTATGATCAAGCTGGCGGTACTGAATCGCTTCGGCAACATGACCTGCAGAAACGCAGTCTGCCCCTTCCAAATCCGCGATCGTGCGGGACAGCTTGATGATACGGTCGTAGGCGCGCATACTGAGGCCGATTGATTGAAAAGTAGCTTCCAGCAGCTGCGCTGCTTCCCGGTTCAACCGCGCATATTTCCGCAGCAGTTTGCCGCTTAGCTCGCTATTGCTGGAGATCTCCAGCCCTTTGTAACGCTGCTGCTGCAGCTCCTGTGCATTAAGCACTGCCTTTCTCATTTCATCCGAGCTAAGGGGCTGTTTATCGTTCAGCCAATTTGCCGGCAGTGGAACTTCAACATGCATGTCGATACGATCCAGCAGAGGACCGGAAATGCGCTCCCGGTATTGAGCTACCCGATAGGGGCTGCAGGTGCAGCGCGGGAGCGGCGGCTGGCCGCCAAAAAATCCGCACGGACAAGGATTTAGAGAAACCGCCAGCTGAAAACTTGCTGGGAAAGTGAAGGCGGCCCGGCTCCGGCTTATCGTAACTTTTCGTTCCTCCAGCGGCTGGCGCAGTACCTCCAGAGCATTGCGGGCAAACTCCGGCAGCTCGTCGAGAAACAGAACCCCGTGATGAGCCAGACTGACCTCCCCAGCCCGCGGGATGCCGCCGCCGCCGACGAGTCCCGCCGCCGAAATCGTATGATGAGGCGAGCGAAAAGGTCTGCTGCGTATTAGTGTGGATTCCGCTCCTTTGAATTTCCCTGCGGAGCTGTAGATTTTCGTCACTTCCAGCGCTTCATCTTGGCTTAACTCAGGGAGAATGGAGGGGAGACGGCGGATTAGCATCGTTTTGCCGGTGCCTGGCGGTCCGATGAGCATAATATTATGCTTTCCCGCGGCCGCAATCGTCATGGCCCGCTTAGCGTGCAGTTGTCCCAAGACATCGCTGTAGTCCTCCGTCAAGAGGCCCGGTGTATGGGACGGACGGCTTGTCTCGTTGCTGGAGCATTTTAAGTGGGCAAACGATGATATAACAAGCGGGCCTTCCTTCGTCTGGGCCGAAGGACTATGCGGTTTGGAGCGCCCATTTTCAGTAGGCGATAATTCGTTTAAATGTTTCAAGCCGTAAATGGAAATTCCGTCTAGCAGCATGGCTTCCTCCGTATTTTCCCAGGGAAGAAGCACGGCATCAAAGCCTTGCCGTTTGGCCAAGTCAACCATGGAAATGACGCCGGAGACGGGGCGAAGCAGGCCATCGAGAGAGAGCTCTCCGATCATGAGGAGCCGTTCGTTTGCAGGCAATACAACCTGCTTGCTCGCAGATAGTATGCCAAGCGCGATCGCTAGATCAAAAGCGGAGCCTTCTTTGCGCAGGTCGGCTGGCGCCAGATTGATCGTTACCCGCTGAAGGGGAAAGGCATAGCCGCAATTTTTGATCGCGGCTCTCACCCGTTCAACAGCCTCTCGCACAGCGGAGTCCGGCAGGCCTACAATCATCGTATGCGGAATGCCGTTCGACAAATCGACTTCGACCTCGATTAATCTTCCGTCTATCCCGTATAGACAGGCGCTATACAATTTACCGTACATAATAAACAAACACCCCTTTCTCTCATTGCGGCATTTGGCATGACATGCCTAAATGCAGTGTGGGAAAAGGGTGCTTCCTCAACTTTCCATCGTCGCATGACCGTATTTTAGAAGGAAACCCATGAAAAGTCAATCAATGAACGGTACAGCCATTCCATGGCTCTGGATCGCTATTAAAAAAGTTACATGCAGAAAATGGACTGAAACAAAACCGACTGCAGACCAATCTATCTCAATGTGATATATTTTATCGGAATAAAGTGAAAGAGAGAAATAGGACTCTATATGCCGAAAACCGTATTTTATCGGGGGTGAAGCAGAAAGGGGAAATCCAGCGCTTGTTCCCTTAAAAGAGGGGGTCCGAATATGATCCATATCAAAATTAGATCGAACCGATATAAAAAAGTTGTGTATAAAGAATGAATTTTTAAGGAAAGCGTTTTAAAAACATGGTACAATGTACTGGGTTTCATATGTTCACCTTAATTACCGCCTGTTGATAGGAGGATTCTACGAATGAATATCCATGAATATCAAGGAAAAGAAGTCCTGAAGCAATACGGGGTAGCCGTGCCGAAGGGACAAGTTGCCTTTACGGTGGATGAAGCCGTGAAAGCAGCGGAAGAACTGGGCAGCGGAGTCGTCGTGGTCAAAGCCCAAATTCACGCTGGAGGCCGGGGGAAGGCCGGTGGCGTCAAGGTTGCGAAGAATTTGGATGAAGTGCGGGCATATGCCGAAGAAATTCTCGGCAAGGTACTCGTAACACATCAGACGGGCCCTGAGGGCAAGGAAGTAAAACGCCTGTTGATCGAGCAAGGCTGCGACATTAAGAAGGAATATTATGTCGGCGTCGTTGTCGACCGGGCAACGGGGCGCGTCGTACTGATGGCTTCGGAAGAAGGCGGTACGGAAATTGAGGAGGTAGCTGCGGCTACGCCGGAGAAAATTTTTAAGGAAATCGTTGATCCAGCTATCGGCTTGCAGCCGTTCCAGGCTCGCAGACTGGCGTATGCTATTAATATTCCGAATGAGCTGGTGAACAAAGCGGCTCAATTCATGCTGGCGTTGTATGAAGCATTTGTGGATAAAGACTGCTCCATCGCAGAAATCAACCCGCTCGTTGTTACGGGCGACGGCCAAGTGATGGCGCTTGATGCCAAGCTGAACTTTGATTCCAACGCGTTGTTCCGCCAGAAGGATATTTTGGCGCTTCGCGATCTTGAAGAAGAAGATGAGAAGGAAATCGAAGCCTCGAAATACGATTTGAGCTATATCGCCCTGGATGGCAATATCGGCTGCATGGTCAATGGCGCAGGCCTGGCGATGGCGACGATGGATATTATTAAATATTACGGCGGCGATCCTGCCAACTTCCTCGACGTAGGGGGCGGCGCAACCGCAGAGAAAGTCACGGAAGCTTTCAAAATCATCTTGTCCGATGCGAAAGTCAAAGGTATTTTCGTCAATATTTTTGGCGGCATCATGAAATGCGATGTCATCGCTTCGGGAATCGTTGAAGCTGCGAAGCAAGTGGGGCTTAATCGTCCGCTTGTCGTCCGGCTGGAAGGAACGAACGTCGAGCTCGGGAAGAATATTTTGGCGAATTCGGGTCTTGCGATCGTCTCTGCCGATTCCATGGCCGACGGTGCTCAGAAGATCGTCGAACTAGTATCATAATCTAATCTTCCAATCCATATTAGAGGAGGCTCGAACGATGAGTATTTTGGTCGATAAAAATACAAAAGTGATTACACAGGGGATTACCGGAAAGACCGCCCTGTTCCATGCAAAAGGCGCCTTGGATTACGGTACGCAAATGGTTGGCGGCACTTCGCCAGGCAAGGGCGGAACGAAGGTGGATATCACGCTGGAGAACGGCGAAACGGTAAGCCTTCCGGTGTTCAATACCGTAAAGGAAGCAAAGGAAGCTACCGGGGCAACGGCAAGCGTTATTTATGTGCCGCCGGCGTTTGCTGCAGACTCGATCCTTGAAGCTGTCGAGGCGGAGATGGAGCTAGTAATTTGTATTACAGAAGGCATTCCTGTTCTCGATATGGTCAAGGTTTCCCGTTATATGGAAGGGAAGAAGACCGTCTTGATCGGGCCGAACTGTCCTGGCGTTATTACGCCTGGAGAGTGCAAAATCGGAATTATGCCGGGGTACATCCATATGCCGGGCCATGTCGGCGTAGTATCGCGAAGTGGAACGCTTACCTACGAAGCGGTTCACCAGCTGACTACCCGGGGTATTGGCCAGTCTTCGGCGGTAGGGATCGGGGGCGACCCTGTTAAAGGTTCGGAGTTCATCGATATTTTGCGCCGTTTTAATGAAGATGACAACACGCATGCTGTCATTATGATTGGAGAAATCGGCGGAACGGCCGAGGAAGAAGCAGCGGAGTGGATTCGCGACAATATGACGAAGCCGGTCGTCGGATTCATCGGCGGCGTAACGGCGCCTCCAGGGAAACGGATGGGTCATGCCGGCGCGATCATTTCCGGAGGGAAGGGAACGGCGAAGGAGAAGATTGCCAAGCTGGAGGAATGCGGCATCAAGGTCGCGCCTACACCTTCAGAAATGGGCTCTACGCTGGTAAGCGTGCTCGAAGAACGCGGCATTCTTAATCTTTGCACGACACATTAATAGATCTCTGTTATAATAATTGATAAGGTAAGCAACCTTCTTGGCCAGAACGGCTAGAGGGTTGCTTTTTTTGCTTTTTTTCGGTTAAACACTTATTTGACGGGAGGAGCAGGAATTGGACAAGCGGTCGATACTTATTGGGTTGCACGAAAGCGAGGGGCTCGGCTGGAAGCGGATTGAGCATATATTGAGCCGGGACGAAAATTGGGTCCATGCTTTGGATTTTACCGCCACGGATTGGGTGGAGCGGGGTCTTGGGGCGGAAATCGCCTTGAGGCTATCGAAGATGCTAACCAAAAGCTGGATCGAGGAAAGGCTTGAGCAGTTGAATCGCAAGGGGATAAGTACGCTGACGATCTTCGACCCTCTGTATCCCTTATTAATGAAGGAAAGCGTTCGGCCCCCCTGGGTTTTATATGGTATAGGGGATATGAAGCTGCTTGCCCTACCTTCCATAGCAGTGGTTGGCACTCGTCTTCCTACGGCTTATGGCCGGAAAGTTTGCACGGAGTTAACCACGGCGCTTTGCCGCCGGGGCATGGTTGTCGTTAGCGGGCTGGCCAAAGGGATTGACGGGTGTTGTCATGAGGCAGCGCTGCGCTCCGGAGGCAGGACGGTGGCCGTGCTCGGGACGGCGATAGATGTCATTTATCCCCCGGAAAATGCTTCTTTATACCAAATGATCGGTGAGCAGGGGCTGATTTTGTCAGAATATCCGGTCGGTACGCCAGGACATCCCGGATTATTTCCGCAGCGCAACCGAATTATTGCCGGATTAACGTATGGAACAGTTGTCGTGGAGGCGGATGTCCGCAGCGGCTCGTTAATTACGGCTGATGCCGCGCTGGAGGCCGGTCGCGACGTATTTGCCGTTCCAGGGCAGATCACCTCGCCCAAAAGCCGTGGAACGCTCGGCCTAATCCGACAAGGGGCTAAAATGGTTACCGATGCACAAGATATTTTAGAGGAATATGATGTCTTGCTGTCTAATTTAGAGGAAAAGGAGGAAGAAATCGGATCAAACGACGAGTTGACAGATGAGCAGCGCCGCATATACCATATGTTGGAGCAGGATATTTCTACATTTGATGAACTGCTGATGAAGACGGAATGGGAATTTGGACATTTACATTCAGTTCTGTTATCTTTAATCATGAAAAAAGCAGTAGTCCAACTGCCTGGTTCTGTTTATAAGGTAATATAGTCCATTCCTTGTTGAGAGTGGTTCATAAAATATGACTATATGACTTGTATAAAGCTTATTAGTTTGTAATGTTTGAGAGGAGGATGACCCTGTGGCGGATTCACTCGTCATCGTGGAATCGCCTGCCAAGGCGAAAACGATTGGCAAATACTTAGGCAGCAAATACATCGTGAAAGCTTCAATGGGACATGTTCGCGATTTGCCCAAGAGCCAAATTGGGGTTGAAGTAGAGAATGACTTCAGTCCAAAGTATATAACAATCCGTGGTAAGGGTTCTGTATTGAAGGAATTGAAGGATGCCAGTAAGAAGGTAAAGAAAATTTACCTCGCGGCTGACCCCGATCGCGAAGGGGAAGCGATAGCCTGGCACTTGGCTCATGCGCTCGATATGGATGAAACGGAAACCTGCCGTGTCGTATTCAATGAAATTACGAAGCAGGCGGTCAAGGATGCGTTCAAGACGCCGCGCAAAATCAATATGGATCTCGTAAATGCCCAGCAAGCACGGCGGATTCTCGATCGGCTCGTTGGCTACAAGATCAGTCCCTTGCTATGGAAGAAGGTTAAGAAAGGCCTGTCGGCGGGCAGAGTTCAATCGGTCGCCGTCAAAATTATCATGGACCGGGAGAACGAGATTTCCGCCTTCGTTCCGGAGGAATATTGGAGCATAACGGCCAAGCTCAAGACGGGAGAATCTTCGTTCGAAGCGAAGTTCCACCAGCTTCGCGGAGAGAAGCTGGAGCTGAACAATGAAGAACAGGTAAATGGTATTTTGAAATCGATCGAGGGTGCCGCATTTACGGTTTCAGAGGTGAAAGAGAGAGAGCGTCTCCGCCATCCAGCAGCTCCGTTTACGACGAGTTCTCTGCAGCAGGAAGCGGCCCGTAAGCTGAATTTCCGTGCGGCTAAGACGATGTCGGTTGCTCAGCAGCTGTACGAAGGGGTAGATTTGGGCAAAGAGGGGACCGTAGGTCTCATTACTTACATGCGTACCGACTCTACGCGGATCGCCGAGTCTGCGCAAACGGAAGCGAAGGAATATATTCTGGATAAATACGGCGAGAAATATGCGCCCGAAGCGCCAAGGCAGTATTCGAAGAAAGCGGCCGGTTCCCAGGACGCGCACGAGGCGATACGTCCTACCTCCGTGCTTCGCGACCCGGAATCCGTAAAGTCCTTTATGAGCCGCGACCAGTATCGTTTGTATAAATTGATTTGGGAACGCTTTATGGCGAGTCAGATGTCCTCTGCTGTACTGGATACTCTTTCCGTGGACATCGCTGCAGGAGACGTGACGTTCCGTGCTGTTGGCTCGAAAATCCGCTTTCACGGCTTTATGAAGGTGTATGTGGAAGGCAATGACGATGGAACGACCGATGATGATAAATATTTGCCTCCGCTTGCGGTTGGCGACCAGCTGCAAACCGAGGGAATTGAGCCAAAGCAGCATTTTACCCAGCCGCCGCCAAGATACACGGAAGCACGCTTGGTAAAAACACTCGAGGAGCTGGGGATCGGACGACCTAGTACGTACGCGCCTACCTTGGAGACGATCCAGAAGCGCGGTTATGTAGCGATAGAAGACAAGAAGTTCATGCCTACCGAACTCGGGGAACTCATCATTGAGCAGATGGAGCAGTTTTTTCCGGAAATTCTGGATGTGGAGTTTACCGCGCATATGGAAGAAGATCTCGATCATGTGGAGGAAGGTTCCGAGGATTGGGTCCGCGTATTGAGCGATTTCTATGAATCGTTTGAGAAGCGGCTCGAAGTCGCTGAAGAAGAAATGAAGGAAATCGAAATCGAAGATGAAGTTTCCGATGAAATTTGCGAGAAATGCGGCAAGCCGCTCGTATATAAATTGGGGCGTTTCGGCAAGTTCCTCGCTTGCTCCGGTTTCCCGGACTGCCGGAATACCAAGCCGATCATCAAGGACATCGGTGTGACGTGTCCGAAATGCAAAGAGGGCCATGTTGTGGAACGGCGAAGCAAGAAAGGAAGGATATTTTTCGGGTGTAACCGGTATCCAGAATGCGATTTTGTGTCCTGGGATAGACCATCCCCGAAGCCTTGCCCGAAATGCGGAGGGCTGCTCGTTGAGAAGCGCAACAAGCAAGGAGGCAAGCTGCAGTGCACGGCTTGCGATCATGTGGAGCCGATCGAGGAGAATGAAGATACCTCCGATGAATAGTCGACAACTAGAACAGGCCTACTGAAACACATTAGGGGGAAATTTGAGTGGAGCAATCAAAGAGAGTAACCGTTGTTGGAGCAGGGCTTGCCGGAAGCGAGGCCGCTTGGCAGCTCGCTAAGCGCGGCATCCCTGTTAGATTATATGAAATGCGTCCTGTCCAGAAGACGCCGGCTCACCATACCGATAAATTTGCTGAACTAGTTTGCAGCAATTCTTTGCGGGCCAACAGTCTGACTAATGCCGTAGGCGTCCTCAAAGAAGAGATGCGCATGCTGGATTCACTGGTCATTGGAGCGGCAGACCGCAATGCCGTTCCCGCGGGAGGCGCCTTGGCGGTTGACAGAGACGGCTTCTCAGGCGAGATTACCCGGACGCTGCGCGAACATCCGCTGGTCGAGGTTATTAATGAAGAAATACAGGAAATCCCGGAGGACGGAATCGTAATCATCGCCACGGGGCCGCTGACTTCTCCGGCGTTATCGGAGCAGATCAAGCGTTTGACCGGCGAGGATTATTTCTACTTCTACGATGCTGCTGCGCCGATCGTGGAGAAGGACTCCATTGATATGAACAAAGTCTACCTGGCTTCGCGTTATGATAAGGGAGAAGCGGCGTACTTGAATTGCCCGATGACGGAAGCGGAATTCGATGCGTTCTACGAAGCTCTTATTCACGCGGAAGTCGCCGAATTGAAAGAGTTCGAGAAGGAAATTTATTTCGATGGCTGCATGCCGATCGAAATTATGATGCGAAAGGGAAAGCAGACGGCTTTATTTGGGCCGATGAAGCCGGTGGGACTGGTGAATCCTCATGACGGCAAGCTCCCGCACGCGGTCGTTCAACTGCGCCAGGATAATGCGGCGGGAACGCTGTACAATTTGGTGGGATTTCAAACTCATTTGAAATGGGGAGAGCAAAAACGGGTATTCTCGATGATTCCAGGCTTGGAGAATGCTGAATTTGTCCGTTACGGCGTCATGCACCGCAATACATTTATTAACTCGCCAAAGCTGCTTGAGCCGACGTATCAGCTGAAAGAGCGGCCAAGGCTGTTCTTTGCGGGGCAGATGACCGGTGTAGAGGGGTATGTCGAGTCTGCGGCCTCAGGGCTGATTGCTGGGATTAATGCTGCATTGGCGGTAAATGAGCAGGACGGCATCGTGTTCCCTGAGAATACAACGTTAGGAAGCATGGCTAGATACATCACGACGGCTGACTTCAAGCATTTTCAGCCGATGAATGCCAATTTCGGTTTATTCCCGAAGCTGGACACCCGTTACCGTAAAAAGGCGGAGAAGAACGAAGCGCTTGCCCACCGGGCATTGGACAGTTTAAAGGCGTTCATTACTGATTCCCGCTTACAAGGCTGATTCTTAGGAAGTATCGTCCTGTATAGCGCATCATACAATGATATACGGGTACCCCTAAACAGAGGAGATGGATTGTAATGATTCCTACTTTTCATGCAACGACCATATGTGCTGTTCGCCACAATGGCCAAGGAGCTATTGCGGGTGACGGTCAGGTCACGTTTGGCGAAAGCGTCGTGATGAAGCAGACGGCCAAGAAGGTCCGCCGCCTGTACAGGGGTCAGGTTTTGGCCGGTTTTGCCGGCTCTGTGGCCGATGCCATTACTCTATTTGAAAAGTTTGAGGCCAAGCTGGAGGAGCATCACGGCAATCTTCAGCGCGCCGCGGTAGAGCTGGCGAAGGATTGGCGCCAGGATCGGGTGCTTCGCAAATTGGAAGCCCTGATGATCGTTATGGACAAAACAGGCATGCTCCTGATCTCCGGCGGGGGCGAAATCATTGAACCGGATGACGACGTCCTGGCGATCGGCTCAGGAGGCAATTTTGCTTTGTCTGCTGCCCGTGCGCTAAAGCGTCATGCGGCTCAATTGGAGGCGAAGGACATTGCGCGTGAATCGCTGCTGGTCGCTTCTGAAATCTGCGTGTATACGAATAATAATATAATTGTCGAAGAACTTTGATGTGCGCCTGTTTCCGTGCCAAGAAGCTATGCCGGGAACAGGCTGCCATCAGCTCTACTGTCCGGCCAACCGGACTTTTTTTCGTGGCGTAGTCAAAAATACCCTTCAAAAGGAGGATACTCATGACGAATTCTCAATTAACACCAAGACAAATCGTTTCTGAGCTGGATAAGTATATCGTGGGACAGAAGCAAGCGAAGAAATCTGTTGCAGTCGCTTTGCGCAACCGTTACCGCCGCAGTCTTCTCAGTGAAGAGGTGCAGGATGAAATCGTGCCTAAGAACATTTTGATGATCGGCCCCACAGGTGTCGGAAAGACAGAGATTGCCCGGCGGCTTGCGAAGCTGGTCGGGGCTCCTTTCATCAAAGTGGAGGCTACGAAGTTTACCGAGGTCGGGTATGTCGGCAGAGACGTAGAATCTATGGTTCGCGATTTGATTGAGACTGCGATTCGCACCGTGAAGCTGGAGCGTACCGAAAAAGTTAAAGATAGGGCTGAGGAACTAGCCAATGAAAGGCTGGTACAAATTCTTGTGCCTTCCAGCCATAAAGCCAAGAACAACCGGAATCCGTTTGAAATGCTGTTTGGAAACCAGCATGCGAGCGAGACACCGTCGGCGGAAGAGGCGCAGGAAGATAGCTCGCTAGCCGAGCGGCGGCGCCAGGTTCGAGCCAAGCTGGCTGCGGGACAAATGGAAGAGGATACGGTTGAGATTGAAGTGGAAGATACGGCGCCGAACATGCTGGATATGTTTGCTGGTCAAGGCAATGACCAGATGGGAATGAATATGCAGGAAATGTTCGGAAACTTCCTTCCGAAGCGTACGAAGAAGCGTAAGCTAACGGTCAAGGAGGCGCGTAAAGTGCTTACACAGGAGGAGGCGGGCAAACTCATTGACCACGACGACCTCGTCCAAGAGGCGGTTGCCCGTGCCGAACAGTCCGGGATTATTTTTATCGACGAGATTGATAAAGTAGCCAGCCGCGGAGGCGGCGGCTCAGGGCCGGATGTGTCCCGCGAAGGTGTGCAGAGGGATATTTTGCCGATCGTTGAAGGATCGACGGTGATGACTAAATATGGACCTGTAAAAACCGACTATATTTTGTTTATTGCTGCCGGCGCATTCCACGTGGCTAAACCGTCCGATCTGATCCCTGAGCTTCAGGGGAGATTCCCGATTCGGGTTGAACTGAACAGCTTGTCTCAAGAGGACTTCGTTTCGATTCTTACTGAGCCTAAAAATGCATTGACGAAGCAATACACCGAGCTGCTGCGCACGGAAGACATTGAAATAGATTTTTCCGCTGAGGCGATTGCTGAAATCGCTCAAATTGCCGCATCTGTCAATGCCAATACCGAGAATATCGGAGCAAGACGCCTGCATACCATTCTAGAAAAGCTGCTGGAGGATTTATCATTCGAGGCGCCAGAGCTTACACTTGAAAAAATGACGATCACTCCGGAGTATGTACGCGAGAAACTAGGCGATATTGCCCAGGATCGCGATCTCAGTCAATTTATTTTATAACTCCGGACATCTTCATAACCGCATAAGAAAGCCATTTGAGGCCGTTAGTCCCACGAAATTGGGGCAACGGCTTTTCTTCTTTTTCCGACAAGTATAATCGGCATAAGGTCATACTTAAAAATGTCGATTTTTCATAAAAATATTGAAAATTATTCAAAAAATGCATAATCAATCGTTAAAATCTGTAAAGATAGGGCTTTTTTCTTATTGTAATAATGTCGAATCTGCTTGAAACTTAGGATATATGACATTAAGCTGTTTTTTGACCAAATAGGACAATAGAAAGACTATCGAAACGGTTTATTGTCGAAAAAAAGAGGAATTTGCGAATATGTGTGGAATTAGTTGTGAGTCGAGAATTAAAATGAGGAAATTTAATCAATTAAGGGGGATAGGAAGATGCAGCTACTAAATGGCGTAGGCTTTCAAAGGCTCGAAAACGCGATTCAGGCTGCCAGTACTAGGCAGCAAGTGATAGCAGATAATATAGCGAACGTGGATACCCCTTATTTCAAGCGTTCGAACGTATCTTTCGAGACCTTGTTGCAGAATGAATTGAACGGCGGAATGCCTGCTCTCCGGGGAAATCGGACCGACTATAGGCACTTTGTCATAGGTTCGTCAGGGAATGTACCGGAGCCCAGAATCGTGGTCGATGACAGAACAGCAATGAACAACAACTTGAATAACGTGGACATCGATAGCGAGATGAGTTTGCTTGCGGAAAATAAACTTAGGTACGACACGTACATAGAACAGTTGAATTATCAAATCAAAATGAAGCGCGTGGCTACAGAAGGGAGATAATAAGCTTTGAAAATCAGCGACAGTTTCAATATTAGTTCTTCAGCACTAACAGCGCAGCGCCTTCGTATGGATGTTATCTCCTCCAATATCGCTAATGCCCGAACAACGCGCGCCAGCATGGAAAATGGCCAGCCGATCCCATATCGGCGGAAGACGGTTGTCATGGCACCCAACAAAACCGATTTTGGTACGACACTGGATTCGTTAATGGGCAAGAAACCCATTAGCCAGGGGGTAAAGATTACTCAAATCACGGAAGATCAAACGCCATTCAAGCCGGTATACGATCCGACGCATCCCGACGCTGACGGCGAAGGCTATGTCTACATGCCAAACGTAGATTTGATGAAGGAAATGGTAGACATGATTTCGGCCACGCGGTCGTACGAAGCCAACATCACCGCGCTGAACGCCAGTAAAGCCATGATTTCAAAGGCCTTGCAAATCGGTAAATAACCAGTCAAATTGAAGCAGTCAGGAGTTGGGAAGAATTGATCCAAAACAATATTAGTCTGAATACGATTCAAAGGTTAGAGGCCGCAACAGAACCGGTCAAACCAACAGTAACATCTCCTTCAGAAGCGATTAAAAATTTCAGTTCATATTTGACTGATGCTCTGAACGGAGTAGCCGCACAAGAAAACAATGTACAACGAGTCAATGAACAGTTTCTCCTTGGTCAAGCGAATGTTGATCAGGTCATGATCGCCTCAGAGCAAGCACTGTTAAGTTTGCAGCTCACTACGCAAGTACGGAACAAAGTGATCGAAGCTTATCAAGAGATTATGCGTACGCAAATTTAATGAAACTAGCAAGCTGTGGATGAGGTGACATTGTGAATGAGAGAATCGCCCAATACCGGGATCGATTAACCGGATATTGGAATAATTTCAGCAGTAAGCAAAAAACGCTATTATTATCGACGATAGCGATCATTTTATTGGCAGTAATATTGTTGACGATTCAGTTTTCTAAAACGGAATATGAAGTAGCCTTTACGAATTTGGATTCTACAGATGCTGCGGGCATCATGAATCACCTTGAATCAAGCGGTATTCCTTATAAATTAAGCGCGGATGGAACTAGCATTTCCGTGCCTAGCAAGGAAGCGTCTCGCGTGAAAGTAGACGTAGGGTCGCAGGGGATCGTGAAAAACGGCTCTATCGGCTGGGAAGCTTTTAACGAGAGTTCTTCCCTGATCGGTATGACGGACAATGAATTCAGCGTGAAGTACAGAAGCGCACTCAATGGTGAAGTGGAGCAGCTGTTGAAACGTATGAAGGGTGTACAAGATGCCAAGGTCCTGATTAACTTGCCGGAGGAAAATGTATTCGCCAGTCCGGAAGAACAGCAGAAGGCATCCGCTTCGATCGTCATCGGCTTCAAACCGGGATATCGTCCGAATCAGGAAGCGGTGGATGGATACTTCAACCTTGTGAAGACATCCATACCTAACCTGCCGATCGAGAATATTTCCATCTCCTCCAGTGATGACACCGTACTTTTGCCTACAGGGCAAGGAGGCAATCACGGTTCTCTTACGACCGCTGTGCAGGAGAATATGGCTCTACAGAAGAAGTTTGAAAGTGATGTAAGCCGAAGCGTTAAACAGTTTCTATCCAAGTTGACAGGGCCTGATAAAATCGAGGTTCTAGTAGCGTCAACGCTTAATTTCGATCAAATTATTGAGAAAAATAATCTTGTTACCCCCGTTGATACCGAAAATATGCGGGGAATTGAGATCAGTGCCCAAAGAATTCAGAAAAGCTATACCGGCCAAGGTCAAGGCAATCCGGATAGCGGAATTCCTGGCACCGGAACTGAAGACGTGCCGGGTTATCCTGCTGAAAGCAGCGGTACCGGCGTGAGCTCCGAAGAATCCTCTTCCACGATTAACTATGAGGTCAACCGTATAACCAAGGATATCGTAGCGAGTCCTTATGTTGTTAAAGATTTAACCATTAATGTAGCAGTTGAACCACCTGTTGGACAAGATTCTTTGGATCAAGCCACCCAGGATGCAATTGAGAACATATTAGCGAATATCGTCAGATCTTATCTTGCCGATTCAGGTACTACTTATACAGACGCTGAACTCCAGCAAAAAGTTGCTGTTTTCTCGCAAACTTTTCATGGATCGGAAGAAAAAGCTGCCGGCTTTGCCTTATCTAACCCATGGGTATGGGGAGGGGCGATCGCTGTTCTGTTAGTTGGAGCTGGGATTGGAGCGCTTGTGTTCCGTCGCCGTAAAAAAGAGGAAGAAGAGGAAGAAGAGCTGCCGCTGCCTTTACCTCCGGAATTCCCGTCGATCAACTTGGATACTATTACGAACGAAAGTCAAGTGCGTAAACAGCTCGAAACGCTGGCGAAGAAGAAGCCGGATGAATTTGTTAACCTGCTGCGCACCTGGCTGGCAGACGAGTAGAGGTGAACGTAGTGTCAAAAACGATGACTTCTGGTCTTACCGGAAAACAAAAGGCGGCAATTTTGCTGATAACGCTCGGTCCCGAGGTGTCAGCGCAAATATTCAAGCATTTACGTGATGATGAGATAGAGCAGTTGACGCTCGAAATCGCTAATGTCCGTAAAGTGGACAGCAGCGAAAAAGATATGATAATGGCAGAATTTCATCAGATTTGCCTTGCTCAAGAATATATCACGCAAGGGGGCATTAATTATGCCAAAGAAATTCTGGAGAAAGCATTGGGTTCCACCAAAGCCTTCGAAATCATTAATCGCTTGACGGCAACGCTTCAAGTCAGACCTTTTGATTTTGCCCGCAAGGCGGATCCTAATCAAATATTGAACTTTATCCAGAATGAGAATGCTCAGACGATTGCGCTCGTATTGTCATACCTGCAGTTTGAGCAAGCAGCAGCGATTCTTTCTTCGCTGCCGCAGGAGAAACAGGCGGATGTAGCCCGGAGAATCGCGATGATGGACAGCACTTCTCCAGAGGTTATTTCCCAAGTAGAACGGGTGCTGGAGCAGAAGCTATCGGCGACCGTAACGCAGGACTATACAAGTGCTGGCGGTATCGAATCGATCGTTCAAATTTTGAATGGGGTCGACCGCGGTACAGAGCGAACGATTTTGGATTCCCTTGAAATTCAGGATCCCGAGCTCGCAGAAGAGATCAAAAAGCGGATGTTCGTATTTGAAGATATCGTCAATATTGATAACCGTTCGATTCAGCGGATTATTCGCGACATCGAGAATTCCGATTTGCAGCTTGCGCTTAAAGTGGCCAGTGAGGAAGTGCGTGAAGCGGTATTCCGCAATATGTCCAAACGCATGTCGGATACTTTCAAGGAAGAAATGGAATATATGGGGCCTGTGCGGCTTCGTGATGTGGAAGAAGCTCAAACTCGTATTGTAGCAACGATCCGCAGATTGGAAGAAGCCGGAGAGATCATTATAGCCCGCGGCGGAGGAGATGACATCATTGTCTAATTTGATTAAGGTGTCCCAATATGTACCGGTCGACATTCTCAAACAATTGAATCTGGGGAAGGCGTACGAATCCCCCCAGGATCAACAATTAGATGATGACAATTCTGAGGCCCCGATTCAGACGGTTTCCGCTGAAGATATAGCGGCTGAAGAGGCAAGGCGGCAAATGCTCAGCGATGCCAAAGAATTCGCCGAACGGCAAATCCGGGAAGCCTCGGAGCAAGCGGAGAATATGCTTGCCGAAGCCAAGCTGCAGATCGAAGCATGGTGGCAGGAGCAAAGAGAGCAGGATGAACATTTGATCGAAGCCCTCAAATCGGAGGGGTTCAATCAAGGATATGAAGAAGGCAAGCAGCAGGCAGAGCAGTCGCTTAAGGCAACAATCGAGCAGATGATGAGCGAGGCGAGCGCCGTGCTGGAGCAGGCTTATTTGGAAAAAGAGCGGATTATTCAGGAAGCCGAACCGTTCGTTGTTGAACTGAGCTGCTCGATTGCGGAGAAAGTGATCGATAAGCAATTAGGCCTGGAACCGGACTACGTGCTGGATCTCGTCAAGAGAAGCTTGTCCAGAAAAAGAGAGCAGGGCGTAATCACGCTCTGCGTCTCGCCGGCTCAATTTGCTTTTGTTCAGGCGGCTCGTGAAGAACTCAGCCTAGTCATCGATTCGCAAGCTGAACTTCAGATTTTACCCGATGCGACAGTTCAGGACCGAGGCTGCGTGATTCGTTCCTCTTTCGGAAGTGTCGACGCTAGAATCGATACACAGCTTGTCGAAATCAAAAAGGAACTTCTGCGGATTTCACTTGATAATGAAGACTACCCGGGGACAAGCTCATGATGAAACTTGATGCAGCGAAATATATAGACCATCTAAGGCATATGGACCCGATACGAATTAATGGCAAAGTGACGCAAGTTATCGGATTGATGGTTGAATCCGAGGGACCGGACGCGAGCATCGGCGACCTTTGCTATATTTATCCGAGCAAATCCTCGGAGCCGCTTAGAGCCGAAGTCGTTGGTTTCCGGGACAATAAAGTACTGCTTATGCCTCTCGGGGAGCTGCAGTCGATCGGCCCGGGCTGTGACGTGGTTGGTACAGGGAAGCCTTTGACTGTGCAGGTCGGCTCAGAGCTGCTCGGGAAAGTGCTTGATGGACTTGGCGAACCGCTGGACGGCTCGTTGATCCCAGCGCGAATGGGTCACTATTCCACATATAACAAGCCGATGAATCCGCTGACCCGGCCTCGCGTCGCCCAGCCGATCAGCATTGGTGTTAGAGCCATCGACGGGTTGCTTACGATTGGCAAAGGACAGCGCGTCGGTATTTTTGCCGGCTCGGGGGTCGGTAAAAGTACGCTGATGGGCATGATCGCCCGCAACACCTCGGCTGATGTCAACGTGATTGCGCTTATCGGCGAACGTGGTCGCGAGGTTCTGGATTTTATTGAACGCGATCTCGGTCCGGAAGGCTTGGAGCGATCCGTCGTTATCGTTGCAACCTCCGACCAGCCGGCCTTGATTCGGATGAAGGGCGCTCTGATCGCTACGACCATTGCTGAATATTTCCGCGACCGCGGCCTGAATGTCATGCTGATGATGGATTCCGTAACCCGGTACGCCATGGCGCTGCGCGAGGTTGGACTCGCCGTAGGCGAGCCGCCTGCGATGAGAGGGTATACCCCGTCCGTATTCGCAGCTTTGCCGAAGCTTATGGAGCGCGCGGGAACGGGGCCGTCCGGTTCAATTACGGCATTCTATACCGTGCTTGTCGACGGGGATGATATGAACGAGCCTATCGCGGATGCGGTGAGGGGGATTTTGGACGGACATATCGTGCTTAATCGGAATATCGCAAACAAGGGCCATTTCCCTGCGATTGATATTTTGGCAAGCATCAGCCGCGTCATGAAGGATATCGTGCCGGAAGAGCAGAGCGAGGCAGCGGAGAATCTGAAAAGATTGCTGTCCGTGTACAGAGATTCTGAGGATCTGATTAACATCGGGGCATATCAGCAGGGTTCAAACGATGAAATTGACGAGGCCCTGGAATATATCGATAGCATTTGGAGTTTTACCAAGCAGAAGGTGAACGAGAAATCCACATTGTCTGAAGTACAGGAACGTTTAATTGCTGAATTTGCGAGGAGATGACGAGTAGAGGATGAAGTTCCGTTACGTCTACCAGAAAGTTGTCGATTTAAAGTCCAATCAGAAGACGCAGGCAGAATGGATGTTATCCGCTGCCGTCGGCCAGCTGCAGGCGGAGCAGCGTTCCCTCGAATTGCTGGAGGAGGATAAGGTGCGAACCTTCACGGCCATTCAGTCTGCAATGGAGAATAAAGCATCGATGATCAAACTTCAAGAATTGCAGCTTTATATGGATTATTTGGAGAATTGCATTGAAAGCAAGCTAGGCGACATCCGGCGTGCAGAAGCAAATGTTGAGAAGAAGAAGGCCGTGTTGAACGGTAAAATGCTGGATGAGAAAGTCTGGCTCAAGGCAAAAGAAAAAGCTAAACACAAATATCAGCACGAAATGCTTCTTCGGGAACAAAACGAACTGGACGAAATAGCTACGGTCCGGTTTGCCATGAAAGCCCGGTAAGGAGTAACACGGGCATCAGCGATGGGTTTGCGAAGGAGGGAATGGAATGGCGCAGGCTGATTTAGAAGAAGATTTGGAATCGGGCGGCGGGTTTGCTAGGTTTTTGTTTTTCGTAACGCCGATTTTATTTACGGTTGTTCTGCTGGCTGTCCTGCTGACGTTGTTTAATATGAACTTCCGGGCTACGATGATCGAATTTGGCAGCAAAATACCGATTGTCCGGAATTTTGTGCCGGATCCGGAGGGTGTCGAAGCAGCGGGGGATACCGAAGAGGATAAAGCAAAAAAACAGGCCGAGAGCACAGAAGCAACGGTTAAGGAATTGAAGGATCAAGTTGCTCAAAAGGATGCGGAACTGGAAGAAGCGAACCGCCAGGCAACAGCGCAGGAGGATAAAGTAAAGCAGCTTCAGGCTCAACTGGATGCCGCTTTAACGGAAGCGATCGAGAAGGAAGAGACCGCTAAAGATGAGGCCTACCAGAAAGAAGTCAAGAAGCTGTCCCAGCTTTACGCGCAGATGAGTCCCAGCAAGGCGGCAGCTATTTTAGAGAAATTAACTATAGAAGAAACGCTGCAAATGCTCAGCTTAATGAATAATGAGAGCAAAGTAGCCATTCTCGAAAAAATGGATCCTGCCAAGGCGGCGGATATTTCAATCCTGCTTAAGGATGCGAAGCCTGCTGATGACATGGCGATTGCCGCTTTGCAATCCAGGCTGAAAAAGGATGCAGAGTCCTCAGCTCAAGCCGCGGCTTCTACAGCAGGGCTGGATGATAAGCAGCTAGGTCAAACCTTTGCAGGGATGTCGGCAGACGCAGCTTCCAAGCTGATTATCCAGACACACAAAATCAGTCCGGATAAAGCGTTGAAAATTTTGAATGCCGTAGACGATGGAACAAGATCCAAAATTCTGGCGGCGATGACGAAAGAAGATGAAGAGCTTACCGCTAAAATTTTGAATAAGCTTGTAAGCAAATAATTTATTAGGTGAAGTGACACACGTTTTCTTGGGGAAAGGAGGTGAATATAAAATGAGTCAATTTATATCCAACTTATCCGCAGGAAATCCTACCGCTGGAGTAATGGTATCTGCAAACGGCAAAGCGGGCGGAAGCCAGGCTGCTGGCCAAGCATTTGACCAGACTCTAGTAGCCATGCTGCTTGGAAATGCTGCATCCGCTGAAGGAGGAGCTCCTCTGCAATCTTTAGGGTTGTTAGGATTAACGAATTCGGACGAGCAGCAGGCGGCTGATGCCGAGCTTCTGAATCTGCAAGCGGTGATCGACGGATTGTTAGGGCAGTTGGACGAGCTGGATCAGGCCATGGAGAAGGACCCTTCTTTATTGTTTGTTCTTCAGGCATGGCTGCAAGGTGTACAGTTGATTACTGAGCCAGCACACGGCGATGCTGCAGTTGTCAATGGAGCTGACGGCGCTCAGATTTCAGTTCTAGCCCAGCATCCAGAGACAATGCGCTTTGCGATTCAAGATGCCTTGATACAGTTGATGAATACTTCCGGCCAGCTAAGTGGGGCTAGCTCTTCGACTCTGCCGTCCCAGCAGTTGCTGGAAGTGCTGCAGCAAGTCCTTGGTGCGCGTCAAGCAGCAAACTTAACACTTGATCAGCCGAGCGGAGGAAACACAGCGAATGCCAATTGGGCATCCATTCTGGAAAACAGCATTCAAACGATCGTTAGCAATGCTTCCAGCCAGACGGGCGGGAATAGATCGAACCAGCAGTCCGCTGATTCCCAAACAGCTCATACGATTTTGGCGAGTCATGCAACTCAGAACATGGGCAAAGGAAGCTTAGTTCACGTCGCAGGCGCGGCTGAATCTACAGGCGTAGCTGATGCAGAAGAATTAGGAAATGTGCTTCATACAGGCAATGTCGTGACAGCGGGACAACTCGCCATGCGAGACGGCCTTGCAGCTCCTGTTAAACCGGCTGCACCTGCGGTGCCTGTTGAACAGTTTGGCAAAGAAATGGGAGCATTTCTAGTTAACAAGTTCGAAGTCGTTAAGCTTCAAGGTATGTCGCAGGCCAGAATTTCTCTATATCCAGAGCATCTTGGCCAGGTCGACGTGAGAATCACCCTGCAAAACGGACAGTTAATTGCCCAGTTTGTTACGGAACACGCCTTTGCGAGAGAATCTCTTGAAGGCCAGATGGCGCAGTTAAGAGCGGCGCTGCAAGCGCAGGGGCTGCAAGTAAACAAGCTGGAAGTAACGCAAAACTCTTCGTTGTCCTCCCATATGTATCAGGATGGACGCCAGCAAAGCAGCGATGCGCATCAGCAGCAGAACAACAAACGTCGCGAAGTTCGCGAAGAAGATCTGTTAGCTTTGGGAGATTTGAACGACGAATGGCATGATTGGATTTCTGAAGTGAGAGCTCGGGAAGAGAATTATGGAAGTTCCTTTGTCGCCAGAGTTTAATGGAAAGGAGGAAAAGCCGTGTCTAATTTCCCAAATGTCTCTTGGCCGGGCTATTCAGCACAGAATGTTACAAGCAAAAGCCAAGAAGACAATCAGACGCTGGGCAAAGACCAGTTCCTGAAGATACTTATTACTCAGCTGCAGAATCAGGATCCGATGCAGCCGCTGCAGGACAAGGAATTCATCGCTCAGATGGCAACGTTCACGTCGGTTGAGCAATTAATGAATATTTCCAAACAGCTTGATGTCATGAACCAATCGTTAGGTACGGTATCGGGATTGATTGGCAAGCGGGTATCCTGGATCGAAACGGAATATACTGGCGAATACGATATCCAGACGGGTAAAACTACGGTCACCTCGAATGGCAGCGGAATCGTCGAGGGAATTGTTATTCGGGATAATGTCCAGTATGCCAAAGTTGGCGACAAGGAAATTAAGCTGTCAGATATTCTGGAAATTGATGAAGCGCCAGTTCCTGGCGATAATCTTGTGGGAGAAGAATCGAATGCAGAGGGATCTGCTCAGTCAGAAAATCAGAACAGCTCTTTAGATGGAGCTGACTCGCCATGAATGAACCAATCCGCATAGGCAGCTTGTATCCCGGAAGAATTCAACCGAATTCGTTGGCCCAAGCCAAACCTACGGGAACGGCTAAGCCGAAGGATGCAAAGTTTGAGGAGATGCTGCAGAACCGGTTGCTTCATTTCAGCAATCATGCTGTTAAACGCCTCGAACAACGGGGAATTCAACTGCATCCGGAACAGCTGCATCAGATTGAATCGGCTATTGATAATGCAGCGGCAAAAGGTGCCAAAGATTCGCTGATTCTATTAAAGGATATGGCTTTGATCGTGAACGTCCATAATCGGACCGTTGTTACTGCCATGGACGGGAATAGCATGAAAGACAATGTATTCACGCAAATCGACAGCGCCATAATTATTTCTTAACTGGCTGGCCCGGAAACGGAGAGCCAACAAGTCACCGACCGACTGAAGTGGCTTAATCAAAGTTCCAAGGAGGAATTGACTAAATGATAAGATCGATGTATTCGGGCGTATCAGGAATGCGCGGGTTTCAAACTAAACTTGACGTCATCGGCAACAATATCGCTAACGTGAATACGGTAGGATTTAAGGCGGGCCGGGTCATGTTCAAAGACATTATGAGCCAGACGGTTTCTGGTGTTACCGCTCCAACCGATGACGGAATGGGCGGGATTAATGCGAAGCAAATCGGACTTGGCGTGTCGATCGGCTCCATTGATACGCTTCACATGGCCGGTAGTGCCATGACGACGAACAATCCGCTGGACTTGCGGATTGATGGGGACGGCTTCTTCATGGTTTCCTTAGGTGAAGATCAGGAAGCGCCCTTCTTGACCAGAGCAGGGGATTTCCATTTGGATGCTGCCCGTCAACTGGTGACTTCCGATGGATTGCGCGTTTGGAGTGCAGACGGCGCTCCGCTTGAGCCGCTGGACGAGGAGGTAGTAGCCTTCACGATCGCGCAGGATGGTACGATCATGATGAAGCTGGCTAATGGCGAAATTGAAGCGGGTGAGGCGATTGGGGTGGCTCGTGTGGTTAACCCTGAGGGCTTGGAGAAAATCGGCGGAAACTTGTACCGTTTAAGCCCGAACGCTAACCTCGATGAACTGGAGCCAACGACTGGAAACAACGCTGAATTAGGAACCGGTGCGATCATTTCTGGACAGCTTGAAATGTCCAACGTTGATTTAACTGGTGAATTTACAGAAATGATCGTAGCGCAGCGCGGATTCCAAGCGAACTCCCGAATCATCACGACTTCAGATGAAGTGCTGCAAGAAGTAGTAAACCTGAAGCGTTAATTTGTTAAATAGCGGGGGAGGGTAGCCCTTCCTCCGTCTCATCATTAAAATACGGTTCCCGAATGGAGGGTTTACATGATATCTGTAACACGTTTGAATGGAACACAAGCATGGTTGAACGCCATTATGATCGAAACAGTAGAAGAAACACCTGATACATACGTAACCCTCGTTACGGGTAAACGTATGATCGTGCTGGAGAAGGCCGCCGACATTATTGCGAAGGTGAATGAATACTACACTGAGATCGGTATCCATGCAGCAACCATTAAAGTGCAACAAACGGAGGAATAGTCATGAAAAAAATGGCGCCTTGGCTAATTACGATGCTACTCGCAATCACTTTAATCGTAATGGCAGCTTTCCTGCTTGTGAATCAAATGACTAAGCCTAACTCAGGCAATGAAGTCAACACAGCAGTACAAAATGTAGGCCAGCCAGCACAGCTGTCAGCGGATGAGCTGGTGAAAGTTACATCGTCCATGGACGGAATCAAAACGAATTTGTCGGATCCGAATTATGTAGTCGTTATGAACTTCGCATTCCAATTGGATCGGGAATCGTCCAAGGAATCCTTTGACAAAATTAAAGATTTCAAAATCAAACCGATTATTATCAAAACGCTTGCCGACACGAAGCCGGAAGATCTGATCGGTGCTAAGGGTAAAGATAACTTGAGCGCGAAATTGTTGAATTTGATCAATACATCACTGCCTGAAGGGAAATTGATTCAAATCGATATTACAGAATTCATTATGCAGGCTATTTAGATCAATATCGATCGATTAAATCCTTGAAGGGGGTGAGATGTTTGGTAGATGTATTATCGCAGAACGAAATCGATGCACTGCTCGCCGCGTTGTCTTCTGGTGAAATGGATGCAGAGGAACTGAAAAAGGAAGAAACGCAGAAGAAAATCCGGTCCTATGATTTTAAACGAGCGGTAAGGTTTTCCAAGGATCATATCCGCAGCTTAACCCGGATTCACGAAAATTTTGCGAGATTTCTTACCACCTATTTTTCAGCGCAGCTCCGTACATTTGTCCAAATCAACGTCGTTCAAGTCGAACAGCTGCCTTATGATGAATTTATACGTTCTATACCCAAAATGACGATTCTTAATATATTCGAAGCAGAGCCATTGGAAGGAAGAATGGTGCTCGAAGTTCATCCAAACGTCGCATTTGCTATGTTGGATAGACTGCTCGGCGGGATTGGAATGGCCCCGTCCAAAATCGGGTCTTTGACTGAAATTGAGACGATTATTATGGAACGAATTTTTAGCCGGGCTTTTGAAAGCCTGCAGGAGGCTTGGAAAACCGTCATTGACATTAGTCCGCGAATGGAAGGATTGGAGACGAATCCTCAGTTTATGCAAATCGTTTCGCCTAACGAGACGATTGCCCTCATTTCGCTGAGTACTAAAATCGGTGACACGACGGGAATGATCAACTTATGTATTCCGCATGTTGTCATCGAGCCGATCATGCCGAAGCTCTCGGTTCATCATTGGTTCGTATCCCAGAAGAAGTCGCGTGTTCCCGAAGAGGTGGATGCTCTTCGCAATCGCGTAAACAAAGCTAAACTGCCGATCGTTGCTGAACTTGGTGAGTCACAACTTACGATTCAAGAATTTTTAGGGTTGTCTGTCGGAGATGTGATTTCCCTAAACAAGCCTGTTCATGACGGGCTTGCCATAAGAGTCGGCGACAAACTAAAATATTTCGGCAGTCCGGGTACGCTTAAAGACCGAGTCGCCGTTCAAATTGACGAAATTGTCAGCGAAGGAGTTGAGGAACTTGACGAGTAAAGATTATTTGTCCCAAGAGGAAATTGACGCTCTGCTTAAGCAGGCAAATAGCGATTCGCCGTCCGAACCGACGGTTGATGATTACTTGACACCGCTCGAGCAAGATGCTTTGGGCGAAATCGGCAACATTACTTTTGGCAGTGCTGCTACGGCCTTATCAACTTTGCTTAACAAGAAAGTAGATATTACAACTCCAAAAGTTTCTATTATAACACGTTCACAATTCGAAACCGAGTTTCCAAAGCCGCATGTAGCGATTCATGTCCAATATGTCGACGGATTCGAAGGGATCAATTCCCTGATCATTAAGACAAAGGACGCACAAGTCATTGCAAATCTTATGCTCGGCGGAGACGGTAATCCGGCTGAAGAAGAATTGAACGATATTCACATCAGTGCCGTTCAAGAAGCAATGAATCAAATGATGGGTTCCTCGGCGACGTCGATGTCGACGATCTTTAATCGGTTCGTTAATATTTCGCCGCCAGGCGTTGATATATTGAACATGTCGAATGGAACCGGGGTGGGAAGTCTGCCTCCCGATGAGACACTCATTAAAATTTCATTCAGGCTTACAATCGGAGATTTGATTGATTCGACAATCATGCAGCTTCTTACGGTCAAGTTTTCGAAAGAAATGGTAGACAGCCTGATTAACGGTGCTGTTACAGAATCGACCTCTAGAGAGAGTGCGCCAGCACCAGCGGAGGCACCAGTTTCTGCACCAGCACCATCGCCATCGCCAGCAAGCATGCCTTCATCCTTTGAAGAGACGCCTGCTTATACACAGCCGACGGCACAGCATCCAACGGCACCCGCTGCTCAGCAGCCTCCAATGATGCCTCCGATGCAGGATCAGGGCTATTATCAGCCGCAGCAAGGACAGCCATATCACGAGCCGCAGCATTATGGCGGAATGCAAGGGCGCAACTTAAATGTTCAGCCGGTGCAATTCGCTAATTTCGGGGCTCCTGCCTACGGACAGGTGGATGAGAATAATTTAAATTTACTGATGGACATACCCCTTAAAGTCACCGTAGAATTAGGAAGGACCCAGAAGCAAATTAAGGATATTTTAGAATTGTCCCAGGGCTCGATTATTGAGCTGGACAAGCTTGCCGGCGAACCGGTAGATATTCTTGTGAACAACAAGCTGATTGCCAAAGGCGAAGTTGTCGTCATTGACGAGAACTTTGGCGTGCGTGTGACAGATATTGTGAGCCAATGGGACCGAATTCAAAAATTACAATAGTAGAAGTTTAGGGAGGATTTTAAATCAATGGCAAACCGAATTTTAATCGTAGACGATGCTGCTTTTATGAGAATGATGATCCGCGACATTTTGACGAAAAACGGTTTCGAGGTTGTAGGGGAAGCACAAGACGGCGCGCAGGCTGTCGAGAAGTTTAAGGAGCTTCAGCCGGACCTTGTTACTATGGACATCACGATGCCAGAAATGGACGGCATTGCCGCGCTCAAAGAAATCAAACAACTAGATCCGAATGCAAAAGTTATTATGTGTTCGGCTATGGGTCAACAGGCGATGGTCATCGACGCGATTCAAGCCGGTGCCAAGGACTTCATCGTTAAGCCATTCCAATCCGACCGGGTTATTGAAGCAATCAATAAGACTTTAGGTTTGTAGGATAAATAGAGATGAACTCGAATCAGCCGGATTACCAGCCGATTGGCAGCGACATTAATATATGGGGTAACTTGCTAACGGTTATCTTTGTGCTGGCTATTATTATTGTTTTGATCGTATTATTGATTCGATTTCTTGGTAAAAGAAACCGGTATTTGTCCCAAAGCCGATCGATCCGCATTTTAGGGGCCGTCGGTCTAGGACCAAACAAATCCTTGCAGGTTATCGAAATCGGAGGAAATGTCTATCTCGTCGGCGTAGGCGAAGACATTTCCTTAGTCGATAAAATAAGCGATCCGGAAGAGGTAGTCTTACTACACCAGGCATTTGCAGAAGAGGGGGCTGAATTTCCCGGACTGGCTTCTGTCATAGGTAGTCTAGTCTCTCGTTTTCGCAAACCTTCTCCAGAGGAAGAGGAACTAGACGAGACAAGGTTCCATGAAGTATTTCAGTCACAGCTAAGAAAGATGCCTACTCGGAAACAGCAAATGGAGGAGCTCCTTCAGGACAAAGAAGAACAATCTACAGATCGGTTGAGGAATTCATGAAGAAAAAGGTCTTAATTGTAGGATTAATGCTAGCGTTATGCAGTATGCTGACGGTGTCGGCCGCTTCTGCCGCGCCAGTGAATCCGATCCCGGATATCGGAATACAAATAGGAAATTCGGATGGGCAGCCAGGCACGAGCTCACTCTCGATTATATTGCTCATCACGGTATTAAGTATCGCACCAGCGATACTTGTTCTCATGACGAGCTTTACGAGAATCGTAATTGTACTTGGATTTGTGCGTAACTCTTTGGGAACGCAGCAAATGCCTCCCAACCAGGTTCTGATCGGATTGGCGTTATTTCTGACTCTATTCGTCATGAGCCCGACATTGTCTACGATTAATGAGGTAGCTTTACAGCCTTATATCAAGGGTGAACTGACACAAACAGAAGCATTGGATAAAGCGGCTGTACCGATGAAGAAATTTATGTACTCGCATACGCGTCCCAAGGATCTCCAATTATTTCTGAGTTACACCAAAACGGCCAAGCCGGCCAGTTACGAGGATTTGCCGATTTCTGTATTGGTGCCAGCATATGCGATTAGCGAACTCAAGACGGCATTCCAAATGGGCTTTATGATATTCATCCCGTTTCTGATCATCGATATCGTCGTGGCGAGCGTGCTAATGGCGATGGGGATGATGATGCTGCCTCCAGTGATGATATCGCTGCCGTTCAAAATTTTGCTATTCGTTCTAGTTGATGGCTGGTATCTCGTTGTGAAGTCGTTGCTGGCAAGCTTTAGTCCTTAGCCGGAATGCGGTGGTTTTGTTCCGGATTCCGGCGGACAGATCCGGGTATTACATCAAACATAGGGGGAAGACGGAATGAATACGGATTTTATAATCGGGCTGGCCGGACAAGCGGTTTATACCGTGCTGAAGGTGAGTGCGCCCATGCTTGTCATTGGGTTGGCGGTCGGGCTGATTGTGAGTATATTCCAGGCGACGACACAAATCCAGGAACAGACGCTAGCATTCGTTCCTAAAATTATTGCCGTTTTGCTTGCCCTGCTATTGTTTGGCCCTTGGATTTTGACGACTATGGTTGATTTCACTTACGGTATTTTAAACAATCTTTCTAATTATATCGGTTAGGCGAAAAGGATTATGGAGATCTTACTGCAAGGAATTTCAGTTTTTTTACTTGTTTTTTGTCGAATGACAGCTTTTTTTGTCGTAGCTCCGATATTTTCATCACGTGGTGTTCCTAATATATTCAAAGTTGGCTTGTCGGCAATGATCGCATTATTGATTGTCATTATACAGGGCTTCAATCAGGCGATTCCAACCGATCTCAACTATCTATTATTGGTGGTTCGCGAGCTGCTGATCGGGTTGCTGATGGGATATGTGGCCCAATTGCTTTTTACGGTTATTCAGATGGCGGGATCTTTTATCGACATCCAGATGGGATTCGGGATCGTGAACGTGATTGATCCGATGACCGGGGCTTCGGCGCCTGTACTGGGCAACTTTAAATACATTATTGCCACTTTGTTATTTCTGTCGATGAATGGTCATCATTACTTGCTGGATGCCGTCATTCGCAGCTATAACTGGATGCCTTTGTCCAATGAACTGTTTCAGAGAATATATCATGGAACTCTTTCTGAATTTTTAGTCAGAACCTTTAGCCAAGCATTCTTATTATCGTTTCAATTGGCGGCCCCGCTGGTTGTTGCACTGTTCATAACCGATGTGGCGCTTGGATTCTTGGCACGAACGGCTCCCCAGTTTAACGTCTTTGTCATTGGGATCCCGCTCAAAATTATGGTCGGACTAGCGATGCTTCTGCTGCTAATCCCTAGCTTGATTTACGCGTTCGAGAATCTGTTTCAGGTATTGTTTAAATCGCTGCATAATTTGTTCGGTACGATCGGGCAAAGACCGACGTAGGATAGGGGGATCGTTATGTCGTTCCGGTATACGCTGGATCTGCAGTTGTTTGCCGGTGAGAAAACAGAGAAGGCCACGCCCAAAAAACGGCAGGACGCCCGGAAGAAAGGCCAGGTTGCGAAAAGTCAGGATTTATCAGGTTCAGTCGTACTGTTATCCGGATTTTTATGTCTGCTCATGTTTGGGGGATATATGAAGGAACGGCTGATGCTTCTTTTTTCTGATGTATATTATCACCGGTTGAATATGGACGTAACGAATGAAAATGTCATGACGATGTTTGGGGACTACGCCGTTCAGATTTTATTGCTTCTGGCGCCTCTGCTGTTGATCGTGGTGGTTATGGCTGCTGTAGCAAACTACGCCCAGGTCGGCTTCCTCCTTACTGGGGAACCGCTAAAAATGCAGTTGAAAAAACTGGACCCTATTCAGGGATTCAAAAGAATTTTCTCGATTCGTTCGTTAGTCGAATTTCTAAAATCCGTTCTTAAACTAACTATCATTGGTTTTTTGGTCTATACGACGATATGGGGAGAACGGGGCAATATTGCTTCTTTAGGCCACGTCACGATCGAGGATGCATTTTATTTTACTTCGAAGCTGACGATGAACCTAGGATTAAAGATTGGCGCCGCTTTATTTGTACTAGCGGTACTTGATTATATGTACCAGAAATATGATCACGAGAAAAATTTGAGAATGTCGAAGCAGGACATTAAAGATGAGTACAAGAAAATGGAAGGCGATCCGCTGATCAAAGGCAAAATACGTGAAAGACAGCGCCGTATGGCGCTCCAGCGTATGATGCAAGAAGTTCCTAAAGCGGATGTGATTATTACGAACCCGACCCATTTTGCGGTTGCCTTGAAATACGAAGGCTCGGAAATGGATGCTCCACAAGTCGTTGCTAAGGGTCAGGACTACGTTGCCCTTCGTATTCGAGAGATCGCTAAGGAACACGGCGTTATTATTATGGAAAACAAGCCGCTGGCTCGTGCATTGTTCCAAAGAGCGGAAATCGGGGATACGATTCCTGCGGATTTGTTTCAAGCCGTGGCCGAAGTGCTGGCTTACGTATATAGAATGAAAGGTAAGAGTAAATAATGGACGGGATCGGAGGCGGAGCCATGAAGAAGGCTAAGGATTTATTTATACTTTTAGGAATTATCGGCATCGTTCTATTAATGATTCTTCCGATCCCGACTTGGCTGCTGGATATTCTTCTCATTATCAACATATCGGTCGCGCTTATGATTCTGCTCGTCGCCATGAACACAAAGGAGGCATTACAATTCTCCATCTTTCCGGCGATGCTGCTCATTACCACGTTGTTCCGGCTGGCGTTGAACGTTTCGACAACGAAGCTGATTTTAGGACAAGCGAAGGCTGGGGACGTGGTTGCGACATTTGGATCGTGGGTGTCGCAGGGTCAGCCTGTCGTCGGTTTTATCGTGTTTCTGATTCTAGTTGTCGTGCAGTTCATCGTCATTACCAAGGGTTCGGAGCGCGTGGCGGAAGTAGCGGCACGTTTCACCTTGGATGCGATGCCCGGCAAGCAGATGAGTATTGACGCAGATTTAAATGCCGGCTTGATTAATGAGCAGCAGGCTAGGGATCGCCGACGCAAGATCGAAAGGGAGTCGGATTTCTACGGAGCAATGGACGGGGCGAGCAAATTCGTCAAAGGTGACGCCATTGCCAGTATTATCATTCTCCTCATTAATCTTATCGGCGGATTTATCATCGGAATGTCGATTCATGGAATGCCGTTTGGCGAGGCGCTTTCCACTTATTCACTGCTTACGATCGGGGACGGTTTGGTCAGCCAGATTCCGGCGCTGCTCATTTCCACGGCAGCCGGTTTGATTGTTACCCGAGCATCGTCGGAAGGCAATCTTGCAGAGGATATAACAGGCCAACTGTTCTCTTATCCGAAGCTGGTTTATATTGTTGCCGGAACGATAGCAATGCTAGGACTTTTTACTCCGATAGGGCCGATAACGACTTTGCCTTTTGCTGGAATGTTATGCTTTGCGGCTTACCGGATGCAGAAAAATCTGGACCGCCGTCAAATCGAGCAGGAGCAGGAAGAGGAGGAGCAGGAGATCGAAGAGGTACGCAGTCCGGAGAGTGTTATCAATTTACTGCAGGTTGATCCGATTGAATTTGAATTCGGATACGGTTTGATTCCGCTTGCTGATACCGGACAAGGCGGAGATCTGCTAGACCGAATCATCATGATCAGGCGGCAATGTGCCCTGGAAATGGGGCTGGTCGTACCCGTCATTCGCATTCGTGACAATATTCAACTAAAACCGAATGAATATGTCATCAAAATAAAAGGAAATATCGTGGGTCGTGGTGAATTATTACTTAATCACTATTTGGCCATGAGTCCTGGGATGGACGACGAAACGATTACAGGTATAGAGACCCAGGAACCAGCCTTTGGATTGCCGGCGCTTTGGATTGATGAATCGACCAAAGACCGGGCTGAGTTATCAGGTTACACGGTGGTAGATCCACCATCCGTCGTAGCTACTCATTTGACGGAAATGATCAAGAAGCATGCTCATGAGCTTCTTGGCAGACAAGAGACGAAGGCGCTTGTCGATAATCTTAGAGAGAATTACGCTGTGCTTGTCGACGAACTGATTCCTTCGGTTCTTACCATCGGAGATGTGCAGAAAGTACTAGCCAAATTGCTGCGTGAGAAAATATCGATCCGCGATATGGTAACGATATTTGAAACGTTAGCCGACTACGGAACTTATACGAAGGATCCTGACGTATTGACCGAATATGTGCGGCAGGCGTTATCCAGACAAATTACGCAGCAGTATACGCAGCAAGGCGAGACGATGAGGGTTATTACCGTAGGTCCATCGCTCGAGAAGAAAATTGCCGAGAGCGTACAGCAGACCGATCAGGGCAGTTATTTGGCCCTGGATCCAGCTTCTACTCAAACGGTCTACCAGAAACTGACGGAGCAAATCAACCGGCTCATTCAATCCGGACAGCAGCCGATTGTCCTCACGTCACCGACGATCCGCATGTACTTACGGCAGGTGATGGAACGGACGATGCAGGATGTACCGGTACTGTCTTATAGCGAGCTTGAGCCGAATGTCGAAATTCAGAGTGTCGGAGTGGTGAACTTATGAGAGTAAAACGGTATATCGTCGACACTATGCCTGATGCGATGCAGAAAATTCGCGATGAACTTGGAAAGGATGCCGTCATACTAAGCACAAAGGAGCTGAAAATCGGCGGATTTCTAGGAATGTTCCAAAAACGAAAAATCGAAGTCATTGCCGCATCAGAGAGCAAGGAAGCTACTGCGCCGAAAGGGAAACCCTCTCGGCCCGTCGCTTCTTCTCCTTCATTCCCGCCGATTGTGCCCCAGGCCGTACCGGAGGCTTATCGCAAATCAACGGCAATGACGTCGCAAGCTACAGGCCATAGTCAGCCTGTGGCTACAGTAGACGAGGAGAAGCTTCCGTCAAAGGACAACCGCTTGTCGGCGGCCGTCATCGCAGCCGCAAAGGAGGAGGATCCTCTCTCTCAGGAAGAGCTACTGCGTTTAGCAACCCACAAGACGAGCGCAGACACCGTTAATCCTGCGAGTGCAACTGGTTCAATGAGCTCTGCTTCCACGTCTTTAAGCAGTTCGAAGGAAGATCGTCTATTCATTGAAATCGAACAGATGAAAATGCTGATGACGAAGCTGGCACGTTTCCAAGAAGGTCTGCCGGAGCTCCCGGAGCCGCTGAGTCAAGTAAAAGAGCGGCTCGCCGAGCAAGAAGTCAGCCCGGAGCTTGCCGATGTATGGGTAGATGAAGCCTTTACAGCCTGGGAAAACGACGGGAAAACGATGAGCGATGAAGAGCTTGTGGCCATAATCAGAGCCAGTGCGGAAACATTCCTAAAGGACCGCATTGGCGAAGGGATTCAAGACGGAACTAAAGTCGTTTATATCGTAGGTCCAACGGGTGTCGGCAAAACAACGACCATTGCCAAGCTCGCGGCGGATCAGATTTTTCGCCTTCGCAAGAAGGTCGGGTTTATTACGGCGGATACGTATCGTATATCAGCGATCGAGCAGCTGCGCACGTACGCTTCGATTTTAAACGTTCCGCTCGAAGTGGTTCAATCGCCAGGCGATGTACAAAGGGCCATGCAGCGATTGGAGCATTGCGATTTGATCCTGATGGATACCGCAGGGAGGAACTACCTTAACGAGCTGTATGTGGCAGAGCTGCATAGCCTGCTAAGCCCATCTGAGCATAGCGAAACTTATTTGGTGTTGAGCTTGACCTCTAAAAGTCGAGATATGATGAAAATTACCGAGCATTTTAGCAAATATGGCATCCAGAAGGTGATATTTACGAAGCTAGACGAAACGCAAAGCGTGGGACCCATCTATAATTTGCTGCATGAGTATCCCATGCAGGTGTCATATGTAACAAACGGTCAGAATGTCCCTGATGATTTACTGCCTGCAAATAATGACCTGTTCACGAATATGCTCCTTGGAGCGCAAAGAACATGAATGACCAGGCCCAGGCTCTTAGACAGCTTGTATCAAAGCTGGAAGGCTCTTACGACAGGCTGGCGCCAAGATCAAATTCGGCCCGGATTTTAACCGTTAGCAGCGGCAAGGGCGGTGTCGGCAAATCCAATTTCACCTTGAACTTCGCTTTAGCCCTCAAAACACTCGGCCGCAAGGTGCTGATCTTTGATGCGGATATCGGGATGGCGAATATCGATGTGCTGATGGGCGTCAGGGCAAGGTACAATCTGTACCATCTCTTAAAAGGCGAGAAGAATTTGGAGGAGATCATCGAGCTTGGAACAAACGGTCTGCCTTTTATTGCAGGCGGCTCGGGAATGGCGGACCTGTTTACTTTATCGGAATCCGACTTGAACTATTTTACAGCTCAGATTGAAGAGTTTTCGGAGCAGATGGATTACATCATCTTCGATACTGGTGCAGGCTTGTCCAAGGAAACCGTAAAATTTATTACGGCAGCCGACGAATGCATTGTAGTAACCACTCCGGAGCCAACATCGATAACAGATGCGTATGCATTAATCAAAGTCGTTCACGGCATGGAACAGGAAGTGCCGTTCCGGCTTGTCGTTAACCGGGTTGCAAACCAGCAGGAGGCAAAACAGGTTACCGATAAGCTGTCGCTGGTAGCCAAACGCTTTCTCGATATGGAAATCGCCATGCTTGGACATATTCATGACGATCCGCATGTGATGCAAGCGGTCAAGAAACAAATCCCATTTTCAACCGCTTTTCCTAGCTGTGTAGCTGCGCGCGATATTCAGCGTTTAGCGATGAGATTTTTGGAAGTTCCGCAGATGGGGCAAAAGGATACCTTGACAGGAATCAAAGGATTTATGCACAGATGGCTTAAACGCACAAAATGATTCTGCATTAAGGAACAGGGGTGGGACTATGCCTTACCGGATAATGGTGGTTGATGATTCGGCATTCATGAGAAAGATCGTGTCGGACTTAATTGAGCAGGATCCGGATTTTAAAGTGATCGGCACTGCTCGGAATGGCCGAGAGGCCATTGAGCAAATCGGCCTGCTCTCGCCGGATTTGGTCACAATGGATGTGGAAATGCCGGAGCTCAACGGTCTGGATGCTTTAAAGATCATTATGGAGCGCCAGCCGCTTCCCGTGATCATGCTTTCGGGTATTAACGAGCAGGGGATGCGCGAGACGATCATGGCCCTTGAGCTTGGCGCCTTCGATTTCATTCGAAAACCCTCTGCTTCAACGAGTTCCCATGATATCAGTCAGGTGAAGCTTGAGCTCCATGAACAGATCCGTACAGCCATGCTGATGAAGGAACGTAAAGCTGCACGGGAGTCGGGATTGCATACGCAAGCTGAGCTAAATTCTCTCCGGCCAGCATCAGCCGCTAAGACAACACATAGCGCAGATACCGAGGCTGGACGAGCGTTAAGCAAACCTAAACCTGAACGTATGACAGTCATCCGTGGGATGGAGCATCTCGCTTCGGCTACCGCCAAAGAGCAAATTCCCAAATCGGGTGCCGCTAAGCTGGAGCGGGATGTCTTGAACGGAGCGAGGAGCGATCAAGACCGATCCCGGAAGACCAGCGCCGAGACGGCAAACAAGCGAGGCAAGGCAAACGGAACTGATCCAGAAATTATATCAAGAAGAAGTCCTGCAGCTCAGGATCAAGGCACGAAAAAGCTTGTCGCTCAGAAGGACAAAGCACCAATGCAGGTGAAGGGGCCACAAGAAGAAGCTGTCGCTAAGTCCTCAGCCCAAAAGGATACCAAGACCGGGTTTACGGATATTGTAGCTATCGGCACTTCAACCGGCGGACCGAAGGCTTTAAAGGCTGTGCTGGAAAAAATACCCCGGAACTTTCCGGCGCCAATTGTGATCGTGCAGCATATGCCGCCGAACTTCACCAAATCTCTTGCACAGCGTTTGGACAGTTTAAGCCAGCTTCGCGTCGTTGAGGCCGAGGAGGGAATGAAGCTGCTGCCCGGTACCGCATATATTGCTCCTGGCGGGTTTCATATGAATGTCGTTTATGGATCAGACGGATATAAGATTACCCTGAACAGCCAACAGCAGCGAAATGGCCACCGGCCATCCGTTGAGGTGTTGTACGAATCATTGCTTCCGCTCAGCTCCTTGAAAAGGCACATCGTGCTGCTGACAGGAATGGGCAGTGACGGGGCTAGAGCGATGAAGAGACTATACGAGGCTGGGGTAACCTCGACGATCGCTGAAAGCGAGGAGACATGCGTCGTTTACGGCATGCCGCGCTCTGCGATTGAACTTCATTGTGTAAGCCATGTTTTACCGTTACAAGAAATAGGTCCTAAGCTCGTACAAGTAGTGAAATAAGGAATCTCTTAGAGGAGGTGCCTCACCATGGACATGAATCAGTATTTATCCATGTTTATCGATGAGTCCAACGATCATTTGCAATCATTAAACGAAAATATGCTAGAACTGGAAAAAGCGCCGGATGATATCGGCATCGTACAAATTATCTTCCGCTCCGCGCATACCCTAAAAGGAATGGCTGCTACGATGGGGTTTGAGGACTTATCCTCGCTTACACATCAAATGGAGAACGTGCTTGATCTGGTACGTAATGAAAAATTGAAAATGCAGGATTATATTTTTGACACTCTATTTAAGAGTCTCGATGCCCTGCAAATGATGGTTCAGGATATTATGAATGGCGGCGATGGCAAAGCTGATGTTCAATCTATTGTTACTTCACTTCAAGCGATCGTACGCGGTGAGGTTCCTGGGGGAGCGGACAGTGCGGCTTCCTCGCAGGCAGCTCCTGCTGCTGAGACGGCTAGCACTGGCATTCAACTGGACGAGTTCCAGTATTCCGTCCTGGAGCAATCGATCACTGAAGGCCACAAGGTGCTGTACATTGAGGTTGCAATCCGCGAAGACTGCCAATTAAAAGCCGCCCGTGCTTATTTAGTTTTCGACCTACTCGAGCGCTATGGCGAAGTCGTTAAATCCCATCCTTCGGTACAAGAGATTGAGCAGGAGAAGTTTGAACGCAGCTTTTCGCTGTATTACATAACGCAGAAAGATGCAGCTGAGCTGCAGAGCATGATCGTCAATCTTTCAGAAATTGAATCGGCACAAGTAATGCCGCTAGATCATGAAACACTGAACCAGCTTTCCTCAGGGGTTCAGGAAGCAGCAGCGGCTGGAACTGCAGAAGCACCGGCTGCCGCAGCGGCGCCGACCGATGCGAAGCCGGAGGCCCCGCAAACGGCTGCCAAGGCGGAAGCAAAAACAGGTGCCCGAGCAAACGGCGGAGCAGCTCCTTCCCGTACAATCCGCGTTGATATCGAGCGTTTGGATGTGCTCATGAACTTGCTCAGCGAGTTGCTGATCGACCGCTCCAGGCTGGAGCAGCTGGCTTATGAAATCAAACGTTCCGATTTGACCGAAACGGTGGAGCATATGAGCCGCGTGGGCAGCGATCTCCAGAATATTGTCCTTAAGCTGCGCATGGTTCCGATCGATACGGTATTCAGCCGTTTTCCGCGAATGGTTCGAGATGTGGCCAAATCGCTGGATAAGAAAATCGACCTGGTGATTGTTGGGGCCGAAACTGAGCTGGATCGCACAGTCATCGACGAAATCGGGGATCCTCTCGTACACTTGCTGAGAAACGCAGTGGATCATGGTATTGAGCCGACCGCACAGCGGATCGCGGCAGGCAAACCGGAGACGGGAACCGTTCAGCTTCGCGCATTCCATAGCGGTAACCATGTGTTTATCGAAATCGAGGATGACGGCGGCGGCATTGACCGTGATAAAATTTTGAACAAAGCGCTGAAGAATGGAATCGTTACACAGAGTGAGGCTGCAACGATGTCGGACGAGCAGGTGTACATGCTGCTGTTCGCAGCAGGCTTCAGTACGGCTGACGTCATTTCGGACATTTCCGGACGCGGCGTGGGTCTTGATGTCGTACGGTCCAAGATTGAATCGTTAAGCGGCGACGTGTCCGTGACCTCGACCCTGGGCAAAGGAACGAAGTTCTCGGTTCAGCTACCGCTTACGCTATCTATTATTTCCGCGATGCTGATCAAGGTTGGGTCTGAGAAGTACGCGATACCCCTTTCATCGATTGTGGAAACGGGCATCATTCAACGCAACCAGATTCGCAGCGTTCATGGCTATACGATGGTGCCATACCGGGACGCTCATATTCCTCTAATGTCTTTGGCCAATCTGTTCGAGGTTGCCGATTTCGATGAAAATGTGGAAGAGGAAACAGAAATCGTCGTCATCCGTAAGGGCGAACGCTTGGCGGCATTGACCATTGAGGATTTCATTGGCCAAAGCGAAATCGTCATTAAGAATTTGGGCAAATATTTGCCTCCGGTACAGGGTGTTGCCGGGGCGACGATTCTAGGTGATGGACAAGTAGCTCTGATTGTAGACCCTAACGCATTCATTAAGTAAAGGCTATACGCAAGGGAGGCAGGGCGGACGAGTCTTGCCATAACCATAAAGGAGGATTTTCCATGGGAGAGGAATTGAAAGTCATCGTATTTAAACTGGGTGAAGAAGAATACGGCATTGAGGTAGACAAAGTTCAGACGATCGAGCGCATGATGCCAATAACCCGTGTTCCGAAAACGTACTCGTTCGTAAAGGGAGTCATCAACTTACGCGGCGTCGTCATTCCTGTCATTGATTTGCGCGGGCGCTTCGGCCTTCCGGAAACGGAGTACACGGATCAGACCCGAATTATTATTGTCGCGGTAAATGAGATGGAAGTTGGCTTTATCGTTGATTCGGCGAACGATGTCATGGATCTGAACAGCGATGTGATCGATTCCCCGCCGGATGTGGTCGGAGGAATTAAAGCAAAGTATTTGCATGGCGTTGCCCGCATTTCCGAGGAGCGCCTCCTGGTCATGCTGAACTTGTCTGAAGTGCTGAACCGCTCTGAAATCATTCAATTGGAAAGTTTAGAGGATTAAACTAGTGGATCTGTTCAAAGGTTTTGCAGATTTTAAAATGGATGTGTTAAAGGAAGTCGGCAATATCGGCGCTGGGAATGCCGCCACCGCCTTATCCAGACTGCTTAACAAACCAATTGACATGGCCGTGCCCAAAGTTCAAATGCTGCCTTTTGAGGCGGTGGCTGAGAAGGTTGGAGGAGCGGAGTGCATTGTGCTAGCCATCTTTTTGCGAGTGGAAGGCGATGCTCCCGGAAATCTGTTTTTTATCCTCAGTCCAGAAGGGGCGAAGAAGCTGCTTCATCGTCTTGCGGGAATTCATGTGGAGAGCGAGGAGGAGTTTTCCGAGATGGAATGGTCTGCTCTTTCGGAAATTGGTAATATTTTGGCCGGCTCCTATCTGTCTTCGCTCGCCGATTTCACCTCGCTGGCCATGACGCCCACCGTTCCCGCGCTGGCGATGGATATGGCAGGAGCAATATTGAGTTACGGGCTGCTGCAGTTCGGCGAAATGGGTGATTCCGCATTGCTAATTGATACGACATTCATCGAGGATCAGCAAGAAGTGGAGGGACAATTTTTCCTTATCCCGGATCCTGAATCCTTCGATAAAATATTTACCGCCTTAGGAGTACCGATGAATGATGATTGAGGAACAGCGAATCGTGAAGGTCGGCATGGCGGATCTCAATATTATCCAGCAAACAGGGCTTATTCGGACAACTGGGCTTGGCTCTTGTGTAGGACTTACTTTGTATGATCCGGTAGCCAAAATGGCTGGCCTTGCCCATGTCATGCTTCCGACATCCACCATCGCCCGCGAGGGCCAGCTCAATATTGCCAAGTATGCGGATACTGCCGTACCGGCATTATTACAACAATTGCTTTCGAGCGGAGCAGACAAAAAACGGATTGTGGCCAAAATGGCGGGCGGATCGCAAATGTTTACCTTTGCGGGAACGGGAGATTCGTTGCGGATTGGCCCGAGAAATGTAGAATCATGCAAAGAGAAGCTGTCGGAGCTGGGCATCCCGTTGTTAGCTGAGGACACGGGGGGCAATTACGGAAGAACGATCGAACTCGATTGCGAAACGGGTATATTATTTATACGCAGTGTACAAAAGGGTATAAAGGAATTGTAGCCATGGCAGGAAAACTAAAATATTACATGTTGTTTGGACTCTTTGGATTTCTGATTACATTTGCAGTCGCATCTAGCAGCAATTTGTTTTCGACAAGCCTCATTCGGGGACTCATCGCATTCGTAGTTTGGTTTGGGCTATCGTATGCGGCCAATTGGATGATCGGTTTCATGAAAGAGATGTCTCCTGTCTCAACGAACGAGGATCTTATTACGCCTCATGATGACGAGGGTAAGGGCGGACAGCTTGACTTGACGACACCGGATGAAACGGATGAATTGAACGAATTGCTAAAGCAGCCACCGGGAAGTCAGACAGGAAATAACGATTTTACACCGTTAAACCCGCCAAGACTGGTTAAGACACCTGATGACAAAGATCCTGAAGAGCTGGCTAAAGTTGTTCGTCACCTGACAGAAAACTAAGGAGGGTGAAGGCAATTGGACGAGCGGAAGACATCCACTTTGAACTACGCCGATGTGTGGGAGCGATGGAAAGAACACGGAGATATTGAGGCCAAAAAGGAGCTTATCGAGAAGCATTTGCACATTGTCGATTATGTTTCGGGACGTCTGGCTGTTGGCCTTCCCAAAAATGTCTCTAAAGACGACTTATCCAGTAACGGCGTAATGGGTTTGATAGACGCTGTGGAAAAATTCGATTATAAAAGAGGTTTGCAATTTGAGACCTATGCTTCATGGAGGGTTAGAGGGGCAATTTTGGACGGTCTAAGGCAAGGGGATTGGGTGCCTCGATCCGTTCGGGAGAAAGCCAAGAAAATTGAAGAGGGATACCAGCACCTGGAGCAGCAGTATCTTCGTTCCGTGACAGATTTAGAGATGAGTGAATATTTGAATGTCAGTGAAAGGGAATTTCAAAATATGCTGCAGGAAGTTGCCGTAATGACACTATGTTCATTGGAAGACCCGATTCGAGAGGAAGAATCAGAGACGCGGCTCACCTTGTTAATTGACGAGAAAGCCAAGAACCCTGATTATAAAGTAAGGGAATTTTTCCTGAAGGATTCTTTAGCTAAAGGAATCGAAAAGCTGACGGAGAAGGAACGTACCGTTGTTTCCCTACTATATTATGAAGATTTATCCTTGAGTGAAATTGCGGAGGTGATGTCGCTTTCCCCGTCACGTATTTCTCAACTCCATTCCAAGGCGATCCTTCGGCTCCGCGGAAGCTTGGAGAAGCAGAAAGACTTGTTGATGCTGGAAGATTGAAGCACAATTGGCTTATTAGAATTAATGAATGGAAGGAGGAACGACTTATGGATTACATGAATGATCTTGGCCAAATATTGAGCGTGACAACGAATGACGACAAAACAGTTGCATACCTGCAGTTTTTGAAGAAAGATGAAGAGTTTACCTGCACGCCGGAGGTTTTGCAGCATTTTCTGCGCGGCGAAGGCATCAAATTCGGCATACAAGAAGATATTGTTGCCCGATTTGCCATGAATGCGAAGGAATACTTTTTTAGCAAGACACCGATTGCCATTGGAATCGAACCAGTACAAGGAAAGGACGGCTCGATCCGTTATGCCGTGCCGATGGATGGTGAGGATCAGCACCATCGACCGGCGGAAAGCGATGACGGTACCGTGGATTTCAAGGATGTAACTCGACTGAACAACGTTCGGAAGGGACAACTCATCGCTGAACTGGTTCCGCCTGTACCCGGTCATCCCGGAACGGCGGTCACCGGAGAGTCGATTCCCTGCAAAGAAGGGAAGGCAGCACGTTTTAAGGTGGGCAAGAACGTTGTTCTTAATCCGGAACAAACGGCGATGTATGCGGCTATCGACGGCTTGGTCACCCAGACCGAAAAAGGCAAGCTGAATGTATTTCCGGTTTACGAGGTCAATGGAGATGTAGATTACAGCATCGGGAATATCGATTTCGTAGGCACCGTTGTCATACGCGGCAACGTTCTGACCGGATTTCGGGTATGCGCCTCCGGTGATATTCGCGTCGTCGGCGGAGTAGAGGGCGCAGAATTGATCGCAGAAGGATCTATTGAAATTACGGGCGGCATTATTGGTTATAACAAAGGGCTCGTTAAAGCAGGGCAGCAAGTAAAAAGCGCCTTTATCCAGGACGGCAATGTGACGGCTGGCGAGGACATCGTTGTAACCCAGAGTATTATGCACTCTAATGTTCGTGCCGGCAGAGATGTGATCTGCAGCGGCACCAAAGGTCTAATCGTTGGAGGCAACATACAAGCCGGAGAACGGGTTATGGCGAGAGTTATCGGCAATCCGATGTCTACGGCCACATCGATCGAGGTGGGCGTTCTTCCGGAGCTGCGTAATGAGCTGCTGGAATTGCGCCAACAGCTGAAGGATCAAATGGCGAATGTCGACAAGACTGAGAAAGCGCTTACCCTCCTCGACCAATTAGCTTCTATGGGCAAGCTCACGCCGGATAAGGTGGCGATGAGATCCAAGCTTAACTTGACTAAGAAATCGAGCATGCAGGAACTGGAGGAGATCAGGGAGCGCATGCTGCATATCGAGAAGGCATTGGAGGAAACAGGTAACGCGCGTGTGGATGTTCTGAAGATGATCTATGGCGGCTCCAAAATTGTCATAGGCAGATACACCAAATATATTAAAGAACCGATATCCAGAATGTCCTTCTATTATACTGAGGGAGACATCGCTATGTCGGCTTACGTCTAATCCACGCAATTGTCCTATAACGGTGCGAGGTGATTGTCATGAATATGAAATCCGTGGAAATGCAAATCGCTCTTCCCCGTACTAACGAAGCAGGGCGCATCCAGCAGGATCAGCAGCAAAGACCGCTTATCGACCAGACTATACTTGCCGGGCAGAACATGAAGACGAGCGAGCTTGAGCGCGGGAAGAGCCAGGCTATGGAGCAAAGCGCGCGTAACAAGACGGTAAAGCGGGAAGAAGATGCCGCTTCAGGCCAGGACAAGGAACAACGGGATGCCGAAGAGCAGCAGGAGGAGCGGGACAAGGAAAAGGCCGCAAAGCATCCTTTTAAAGGCCGGCACATCGATCTGTCGCTCTAAACTGTTAGACGTAGACGCCTAGATCATTACACACAGTAAAAAGGTGAGGATAACATTGTCATTTGGAGAACCATGGTTTTATATTGTGATACTTGGGGCTGCTTCTATATTATATGCATTCATTCTACCCGGGCGGAAACCGGCCGGAGCGAGTGAAGCCGCCAGTGATGTGGAAGCCACCCTTGAACAGTATATGGCGGAGATTGAGAAAGAAAATGAGGAACTGATCGATTTGGTCGCAGGGATGAAGCAAGAGCTAAACTCCAAGCAAATGTCGCAGCAGGAATCGATTGCAGAGCTGCGCCAGCGTCTTCTTGAGGCGGAGCAATTGAATCGGCAGCTGGAATCCCGAATGGGAGCTTTGGAAAATTCAGCGTCATTAACCGGATTACCGGCATCTGGGCCGTTAGCAACTCCCTCGATTAGCGACTCATCTACTCAACTGACAGTGGCTCATTTAGACAATGCAAGCCTTTCTACAGCCGAACCTGAAGCGGCTGACAGCATGGGAGCGCCGGTCCCTGAAGCTGCAGGCGAGCCAGAAGCAGAGATGCCGGGAGCGGAAAATTCTCTGCGAAGCAGATATCCGGAGCTGTTTGACTTGTACGAAAAAGGAAAATCCATCGATATGATCGCTAAATCTATCGGTATCCAGCGCGGTGAGGTCCAGCTTATTTTGCAATTGGCTAACAGGGAGGACGCTTAATGTTTAGAAATCGCAACTTCATGTTAGGACTGGGGATTGGCCTTATCGCCGGCGCTTTTTTATTGCAATTGATGAATATTGGACAAGGACAGCAGAATAAACCCGTTACGGTCGAGCAAATTCAGCAAGCTGCAGAGAAGCTTCGACTGAAGGTTGTGAGCGAGGATGAGCGTCTGCTGACAGAAGAAGAGTGGAAGGCCGAAATGGAGAAGAAGGTTGAGGAAGAGGCGGCTGCGGAAGAACCAGTTCAGCCGAAGCAGCCTGACACTCCAGCCAAGCCTGCGGTGCCGCAGGAACCGCATTCGGACGGCGGGGGCGCTTCTGGCGGCTCGGCAACCAGCAAATCTGAAACTGCCGTCCCGGCGGCACCTGAGCTGCCAGATGCCAAGGCCCCGGCAACCGCTGAATCCGCTTCGGTCAATCAACCTGAACCTGTAACGGTAAAATACAAAATTGCTTATGGAGACAGCCTGACAGCGGTCGCCGATGGCTTGAAGAAGGCTGGGGTAATCTCCAGCAGCGAAGCATTTATCAAGGAAGCATCCAAGCGCGGCATAAATACAAAAATCAGAACCGGGACGTACTCGTTTCAAATTGGCGAGAAATACAGTTCGATCATTACAAAAATAACCGCTAAGCCATCAGCCAAATAGGATGGTTTTCCTTGTTTTAAGGCATCAAAGAACTTCAGTTGCATCCCCGTGCCGATTATGGTATATTAATTGACGGTGTTATAACGCACGCAGGTTGATTTTACCAAGGGTGCTTACCATAAATATGGGAGTCTTGGTTAAAGATGAAACTTGCGGAGGAAGCATCAAACAAAAACCAATCTTAGGAGGTGCGTGGAGATGGCAGTCATTTCCATGAAACAACTGCTTGAAGCAGGCGTACACTTCGGACACCAGACACGTCGCTGGAACCCGAAAATGGACCGTTATATCTTTACTGAAAGAAACGGTATCTACATCATCGACCTGCAAAAAACAGTCAAGAAAGTCGAAGAAGCTTATAATTTTGTAAAGAGCATCGCTGAAGAGAACGGTACTATTCTGTTCGTAGGTACTAAGAAGCAAGCTCAAGATTCCGTGAAAGAAGAAGCTGAGCGCGCTGGCCAATTTTATATTAACCAACGCTGGCTTGGCGGAACTCTAACCAACTTCCAAACCATTCAAAAACGGATTGATCGTTTGAAACAATTGGAGACTTGGGAAGAGGACGGCACTTTCGAAGTGCTTCCGAAGAAAGAAGTTATCATTCTGCGCAAAGAGAAAGATCGCCTGGAGAAATTCCTTGGCGGCATCAAGAACATGAAGGGTCTGCCAAGCGCACTGTTCGTCATCGATCCTCGCAAAGAGCGCATCGCTGTTGCAGAAGCACGCAAATTGGGTATCCCAATCGTAGGTATCGTTGATACAAACTGCGATCCGGACGAAATCGACTATGTCATCCCAGGTAACGACGACGCGATTCGCGCGGTTAAATTGTTGACTGGTAAAATGGCAGATGCTGTGATCGAAGCAAACCAAGGGGAGCAAACAACGGCTTAATGCTGGGCTTCCATTATAAGTAATGAATTAAATGAAAAGGGTGGTTGGTAGGTGTCAAACCTCTCACTGCCCTTTTTTTAAAGGATAAATCTTTGGTCATTTTCACAGATTAGGTCCTATAATTGATTATGGAGGGAATTTAAAATGGCAGTTGATGCAAAAGCGGTAAAAGAACTACGCGAAAAAACAGGTGCAGGTATGCTCGATTGCAAAAAAGCGCTTGAAGAAGTTAACGGTGATATCGAGAAAGCAGTCGAGTTTCTTCGTGAGAAAGGTTTGGCTGCATCTGCGAAAAAAGCCGGACGTATCGCTACTGAAGGTATCGTAGAATCTTACATCCATGCGAACGGTAAAATCGGCGTTCTCGTTGAAGTAAACTGCGAGACGGATTTCGTTGCGCTTACGGATCAATTTAAAGAGTTCGTTCGCGACATTGCAATTCATATCGCTGCGTCCAACCCTCGTTACGTACGCCGCGAAGACGTTCCGCAAGATGAAATCGAGAAGGAGAAAGAAATCCTTAAAGCTCAAGCGCTCAACGAAGGAAAACCTGAGAAAATCGTTGAGAAAATGGTGGAAGGACGTATTTCCAAATACTTCGAAGAGTACTGCTTGCTGGAGCAATCCTTCGTTAAAGATCCGGACAAAACAATCTCCACGCTGCTTAACGAGAAAATCGCTACAATCGGCGAGAATATCTCGATCCGTCGTTTCGTTCGTTACGAGCTGGGCGAAGGCCTGGAGAAAAAAGTGGATAACTTTGTAGAAGAAGTTATGTCCCAAGTGAATCAATAAGAGCACCATTCAATTAAATGTTATAGAGAGATGGAACACGGCGTGTTCCTTCTTTTTTAACCAAACGCCCTTAATTGTGTGAGCCTGGGAAGCGCGGTCCCTTCGTTGGGCCGTTCCTCTCCGGCAACCTCTAAGAGGGTTCATCTAAAGTGGAGGGTATACAATTGGAGCAGCCAGTTTTTAAACGTATTGTATTGAAGGTCAGTGGGGAGTCGTTAGCCGGTCAAAACGGGTATGGGATCGATGCGGAGACGATTTCATCGATTGCTCAGCAAGTGAAAGAAGTGGTTGAACTGGGCGTGCAGGTCGCCATCGTATGTGGCGGCGGCAACATATGGCGCGGTATTGCGGGCAGTGCGAAGGGCATTGACCGTGCTACGGCGGACTATATGGGGATGCTGGCTACCGTCATGAATTCGCTCGCTTTGCAGGATGCGTTGGAGCAAATTGACGTGCCTACACGGGTTCAGACTTCGATCGCCATGCAGCAAATCGCGGAGCCTTATATACGGCGCCGTGCGATCCGGCATTTAGAGAAAGGCCGCGTCGTCATATTTGCAGCTGGAACAGGCAACCCATTCTTCTCTACGGATACGACAGCAGCACTGCGTGCCGCTGAAATTGAAGCCGAAGTAATTCTGATGGCTAAAAATAAAGTGGACGGCGTATATTCTGCGGATCCGTTCGTGGATCCGACAGCCGAGAAATATGAAATACTTACCTACATGGAAGTGCTCAGCAAAAACCTGGGCGTTATGGATTCCACGGCATCATCGTTATGTATGGACAACGACATTCCGCTTATCGTGTTTGCGATTACGGAACAAGGCAATATTAAACGTGTAGTCCTCGGTGAGAAAATCGGAACGACTGTGAGAGGGAGTGTAGATTAATGCCGCAATCGATTAAGAAAAACGCTGAAGAACGTATGGATAAAGCGATCCAGGCTTTGAAAAGAGATTTGGCGACATTGCGTGCCGGAAGAGCCAATCCTTCACTGCTAGATCGCATTCAAGTGGATTATTACGGAACCCCGACGCCGGTTAATCAGCTGGCGAACATCAGTACGCCGGATTCCCGTACATTGATGATTCAACCTTGGGATAAATCATCGCTGGCCGAAATTGAGCGCGCGATTCAGAAGTCCGACCTGGGACTTACGCCCGCTAATGACGGGTCGATGATCCGTTTGTCGATTCCACCGCTCACGGAAGAACGCCGTGTGGATTTGGTCAAAATGACGAAAAAATTCGGTGAAGAAGCGAAGGTTGCGATCCGCAACATCCGTCGCGACGCAAACGATGATATCAAGAAGCTTGAAAAAACGGAGATTTCGGAGGACGAATCCCGCCGACATCAAGAGGATATCCAGAAGTCAACGGATAAATTTATCGCGGAAGTCGATAAAGTGCTCGCTGCGAAAGAAAAAGAGATTATGGAAGTTTAAGAGACGAAAGCGGCCCCTCCTTTTACGGTGGGGTTTGTCTCTTTTTCATCACCGGCTGGAGGAAGAGGAATGATCAAGTTATTTCAATCCTGGTGGAAAAATAGGGGGAAACGTTCTGTCGCAGCGCTGCCAGCGGACAACATTCCGGAGCACGTCGCCATCATCATGGACGGAAATGGACGTTGGGCCCGCAATAAAGGGCTGCCGCGGATTGTTGGACATCGCAACGGAATGAAGGCCGTGAAACGGGCGACGATTGCAGCGGATGAACTGGGCATCCGGATTTTGACTTTATATGCATTCTCTACGGAAAATTGGAAACGTCCGAAGGATGAAGTGGATTTTCTGATGTCGCTGCCGCAGGAGTTTTTGGCCCTTGAGCTTGAGGAACTGATCGAGAAGAACGTTCAGGTGCGCATGATGGGCCATACGGACAATCTTCCCCGGCATACGCTTGAAGCGATGGAGGAAGCGGTATCCCGAACGGAAAACAACACCGGCCTCATTTTGAATTTTGCCCTGAATTACGGCAGTCGCCGCGAGATGACGGAGAGCATGAAGGTGATCGCACGCGAGGTTCAGACGGGACAGTTGTCCCCGGAGGACATTACGGAAGAAATGATCAATTCCCATTTATTATCGCAAGGATTGAGCGACCCGGATTTGCTCATTCGCACGGGCGGTGAACTCCGGTTGAGTAATTTCATGCTCTGGCAAGCGGCTTATAGCGAACTTTGGTTTACGGATCTATATTGGCCTGAATTCGGCCGCGAGCAGCTGGTGGAAGCGGTCGCCGAATATCAGCGGCGTACGCGTCGCTATGGTGGATTATCATAGCAGGATAGAAGGTGTAGAAGGTTGAAAACACGTTTAATTACAGGACTGATTGCCGGCGTCTTTTTTTTAGGCATGTGCCTGATCGGCGGAATAGGATATCAGATGCTCATCGTGGCTATGGCTTTGGTAGGCTATTATGAGTTTGTCCGGATGATCAAACTGCCCCCATTCAGAGGCGCTGCAATTTTCGGTTATATATGCATACTCTATATGACGTTCCCCTGGAGTTTGCTGGGCCTGAGCATGCCGCTGGAGGTTTTGCCCGCCCTGTGGTTAATGATGTTCCTTTTTCTGGCCATTACGGTGTTTACCAAAAATGATTTTCCAATTAGCGAGGCTGCTATCTTGTTTCTTGGAACTGCCTATATCGGTATCGGATTTTCGGCCATTGCGATGACGCGAATCACGCCGGATGGACATGGCGTCTTCTGGACGTTTCTGATGCTGGCTGCGATCTGGAGCAGTGATGCAGGGGCTTATTTCACGGGAAGAAGGTTCGGCAAGCATAAGCTATGGCCGGCCATTAGCCCTAACAAAACTGTGGAAGGGGCCGTCGGAGGCATTGCTTTGGCTGTGGTAGCAGCGGTGATATTCTCCCTGTTCTCGGGCGGACTTTTAACGATTGGACGAGCACTTCTTCTTGGCGTATCAGCCGCTGTTGTGGGACAGCTTGGCGATTTAATCCAGTCTGCCTACAAGCGGGTTTACGGGATTAAGGATACGGGCAAGCTTCTGCCGGGTCACGGCGGTATTCTAGACCGCTGCGATAGTTGGGTTGTAGTATTTCCGTTCGTACATATTCTAATGCTGCTTCCTTACTACTAAGAATCTGTCCTGAAAATATAAGGGTTCCTTATGGGCCATGGAAATAGTCATTAAATCAGGTGAGGTATGTTATGAGAAAAATAGCTGTCATTGGTTCTACCGGATCGATTGGAACGCAAACGCTGGATGTTGTCAGACAGCATCCTGATCAATTTGTCGTTGAAGGCTTGGCTGCGGGTTCGAATATCGATCTATTCGTCCAGCAGGTCAACGCTTTTCGTCCGAAGAAGGCTTCCATCGGAAATAAGCAGCTTGCGGAGCAAGTGGCCCCGCTGCTTCCGCCTGGGGTTGAGCTGTATTACGGCGAGGAGGGCCTGATCGAGGTTGCTGCAGGCACTGAGGCTGATTTTGTGCTGAGCGCTATTGTTGGGAGTAGGGGACTGCCTCCAACCTTAGCTGCGATTGCCGAGGGGAAAACGATTGGGCTGGCTAATAAGGAAACGCTGGTGACGGCAGGGCATATCGTTACAGAGCTTGCTAAGCAGAAGGGGGTTGCACTGCTTCCTGTAGACAGCGAGCACTCGGCGATTTTCCAATGCTTAAACGGGGAGAGCAGAGATGATGTCGAGCAGATTACATTGACGGCTTCGGGAGGCTCATTCCGCCATTTATCGCGGGAGCAGCTTGGAAATGTGACGCTGGAGGATGCTTTGAAGCATCCTAACTGGTCGATGGGAGCGAAACTAACGATCGATTCGGCCACGATGGTCAACAAAGGATTGGAAGTCATTGAGGCGCATTGGCTTTTCGGTCTTCCTTACGATAAAATCAATGTGCTTCTGCATCCCGAGAGTATTATCCACTCTTTCGTTGAATATCGTGACGGAAGCGTGATTGCCCAGCTCGGTACTCCGGATATGCGCATCCCCATTCAATACGCGATGACTTATCCTGCTAGATTCTCATCCGCATCCAAACGTTTGTCGCTGGCAGAGGTCGGCAAGCTTCATTTTCAGGAAATGGATTATGAGCGATTCCCCTGTTTAAGACTTGCCTACGAATGTGGTAAAATAGGTGGGACGGCGACGACGGTGTTTAATGCAGCCAATGAAGCTGCGGTCGCCCGTTTTATGAAGCGGGAAATTTCATTTCTGCGGATTGAAACGATCATTGAAACCGTACTCTCCAGGCATATACCTCAAAAACAAGCCGATCTTGAAACGATTCAAGCTGCGGATCGGTGGGCTAGAGAGATGGCCGCATCGTTGTAATCACCCCGACCGCTGGGCAAAAAAGTTTCCACAATGGTATTCTCTTGTGCCTGATCGGAGAATAATGATAATCTAAATGAATTGGACGATCTGTGGCTAAAAGGAGGATGCTTTCGATTGGAATTGCTGAGAATTATATTTTTGACAGTGCTCATGTTCTTCGTCATCGTTACGGTTCATGAGTGGGGACATTATTACTTTGCCAAACGGGCTGGGATACTCGTACGTGAATTCGCGATTGGCTTCGGGCCGAAACTGTTTTCTTACCGCAGGGGAGAGACCCAGTTCACCCTTCGTTTGCTGCCATTTGGCGGATATGCGAGAATGGCGGGAGAGGATCCGGAACTCGTTGAGATCCAATCCGGACAAACCATAGCCCTGCGCTTAGACGGACAAGATGTCACCAAAATTTATCTCGACCGTCTGGATAATCGAAAGAATGTCATTCGAGGCGAAGTCACTGAGATCGATTTGGAAGACCGGCTCGCTATCGCTCTGGACGTAGATGGAGAAATTCTCAACTATAAAGTGCATCCTCAGGCAATGATGGTGGCCAAAGGCAAGGAGACGCAAATTGCTCCTCGCAACCGGCAATTCGCGAGCAAGACGGTGGGCCAGCGGGCATTATCCATCTTCGCCGGACCGCTGATGAACTTCATTTTGGCCTTTGTCCTCTTCGCCCTTCATACGCAAATGGCAGGAGTTCCTTTTGATAAACCTGATCATTTGGAAATCGGCGACGTTATGGACAATATGCCCGCCTCAGAGGCTGGATTACAGCGAGGCGACATTATCGAGACGATTAACGGAGTGCCTGTAGGCACGGACGCTGAGAAATTGATTGAGACGATTGCTGCTTCCAAGGACGTACCGATGGAATGGACGGTCCGCCGCGGGGATCAGGTGCTGCCGATTACGATTACGCCGCGAGCGATGGAGAATCAGCAGGGCGGCAAAGTAGGCACCACGATCGTAACTTATTTCGAGATGCGCAAAGCCAGTTTCGGCGAGACGTTTACTGTTGCTGGCAAAGATATGGTGAATACGACCAAAATGATCTTTATCGGCTTTCAGCAATTGATTCAGAAATTTTCGATGGATGACCTGGGAGGACCGGTACGGACCTTTGAGGTGACAGGGCAAATTGCGAAGCAAGGCATCGTGAAATTGACCTACTGGGCGGCGATACTGAGCTTGTATCTGGGCATTTTTAATTTACTGCCGATTCCGGCTCTCGACGGCAGCAGGCTCATCTTCCTTGGCGTTGAAGCGGTTCGCGGGAAGCCGATTGATCCAAATCGCGAGGGAATGGTTCACTTTATCGGCTTCGCCATGTTATTTCTGCTTATGATTGCTGTAACCTATAATGATATTTTGCGATTAATTAACGGATAATATTGTGTTTATTATGGGAGGACTAGGTTGGATATGGCTAATGAGGAGAAACAATTCGTAACTGAAATTACCCCGCAAAGCGAGGATTTCTCGCGCTGGTACATCGACGTCATCAAGAAGGCGGACTTGATGGATTACTCGCCGGTACGCGGCTGCATCGTCTTTAAACCGGACGGTTACGAAATCTGGGAGCACATTCAGGAAGAATTGGATCGGCGCTTTAAAGAGACAGGACACCGCAACGCTTATTTTCCGCTCTTTATACCGGAGAGCTTCTTTCAGAAGGAGAAGGAGCACGTCGAGGGATTTAATCCTGAGCTCCCATGGGTAACCGAAGCGGCGGGCGAGAAATTGGAGGAACGGCTGGCTATTCGTCCGACCTCGGAGACGATGATCGGCCATATGTACGAGAAGTGGATACAATCTTATCGCGACCTTCCGGTACTGATCAATCAGTGGGCCAACGTCGTTCGCTGGGAGAAGCGGACATTGCCATTTTTGCGGACGAGCGAGTTTTTGTGGCAGGAAGGCCACACGGCGCATGAGAATGAGCAGGAAGCTCGTGAAGAAACCATGCAAATGCTGGAAATCTATCGCGATTTCGTTGAAAACTATCTCGCCATCCCGGTCATCGTTGGACAGAAGACACCTTCGGAGAAATTCGCCGGGGCAGTGGACACCTATTCCATAGAAGCGATGATGAAGGATGGGCGGGCCGTTCAGGCCGGAACATCGCATTACCTGGGCACGAATTTTGCTGTAGCCTTCAATATTCAATATTTGAATCGGGATAACGTTCAGGAATACGTGCATACGACCTCTTGGGGCGTCAGTACGCGTCTGATCGGCTCTCTCATCATGGTTCATGGCGATGACCGAGGGCTTGCTTTGCCGCCGAAAGTGGCGCCAAAACAGGTTATGATCATTCCAATCGGTCCTCCTAAGACGCGCGATGCCGTAGTAGGACGGGCGGATGAATTGTTCGCTCAGTTGAAGAAGGCAGGCATCCGTGTCGGAATGGATGATCGTGCAGATGTGCGGCCAGGCTGGAAATTCAATGAATATGAAATGCGCGGTGTGCCTGTACGCCTTGAAATTGGTCCGCGTGATATGGAAAATGGCGTCTGCGTGCTCGTCTCTCGGATTTCCGGAGAGAAGAAGGTTGTCCAGCAGGATAATCTTGTAGAAGAGGTTCAGGCGATGCTGGAGCAGGTTCACAACGAAATGTACGAACGTGCTAAATCTTTCCGCGACGAGCATTTCTACAGCGTGGAAACACTGGATGAAATGAAAGCGAGCATTGAAGAGAAGCGCGGCTTTACACTGGCCGGCTGGTGCGGTTCCGAGGCTTGCGAGCGTCACGTCAAAGATGAGACAGGTGCGACAAGCCGCAATATTCCTTTTGAACCGGCGACGAAGAAATCGAAATGTCTAGTATGCGGCGAAGAAGCTGAACATACGGTTGTTTTTGCAAGAGCCTATTAAAGATGAAGTAAGAATTCAAATAGGAGGGCTTCCGGCAGTGAGCTGTCGGGTAGGCAGCAGCCTGCTCGGACCTCGTGAACGGAAGCTCTCTTTTAAACTGTCCGCACGTACCTTAACCTCATATTGAGGAATGTATCAGGGGGAGGATATCATGACCGCAGTTGGGGAGAAGAGACAACGGCTGGAGTTGTTAATGCAGCAAGCGGAAATGCCTGCTGGTTTGACCGATCCATATTTCCTAGACGGATGGATTGAGCAGGTGGAAGTAAGCCGAAGCAACCGGGAATGGAAGATTGCCATCGGCAAAGAATCACTCGTGCCTGCCCAGGCTTATCGTACTTTTTGTTTGCGTGTGAAGGAACGGCTGGAGCATATCGCGCAAATTTCGTTCGAGTTCCGATATGGGAAGGATGTATCCGCAGCTGATATCGTGTCGGAGTACTGGAAGCTCTTTATCGAGTGGGTGCAGCGGGAAGTGCCGTCCGCCAATGGCTGGATGGCCCGGGCGATTTGCGAGACTGAGGGCGATCTGGTGACGATTACGTTCAGCGATGCGATGGCCCTTGAACTGGCCAAAAAGAAAAATATCGATCGTTATATTGTATCTTTCTACGAAACGTATTTTATTTTGAAGCTTCGCGTAAAGCTGCAGACTGGGGAGAATAGTGCCGAAGCATTTGAAGAATTCCAGCAGCGTATCGTTGAGGAAGAGCGCGAAGTGATTCAGCAAATGATGGAGAGCATGGCAATGGAAGCTCCGCCCGAAGAGGACGAAGGCGAAGTCGTCAAGCTTCAGATCGGATACGATATCAAAGAGCAGCCGGTTCCGCTTCAGGAAATACAGGATGAGGAGAAGAAGATTACGATTCAGGGCGTGATTTTTGGATTGGATCGTAAGGAGCTGCGCAACGGGAACACATTGTTTATTTTCAATTTGACGGATTATACCGATTCATTGCAAATGAAGCTGTTCGCCAAAAATAAGGAAGATCTGAAAATCATGAACCAGCTGGCCAACGGCAAGTGGATCAGGGCCCGCGGCCGGGTGGAAATGGATCGCTTTATGCCTGTGCCGGAGCTGGTCATGATCCCTTCTGACGTAAATGAAGTGACCGCTCCGCCAAGCCGGAAGGACAACGCACCAGAGAAGCGCGTCGAGTTCCACCTGCATTCGACCATGAGCACGATGGATGCGGTAACTCCAATTGGCGAATATATCAAAACAGCGGCCAAATGGGGCCATAAGGCGATTGCCGTTACTGATCATGGCGGCATTCAAAGTTATCCGGAGGCTGTTAAAGCAGCAAGCAAGCATGGAATCAAAATGATTTACGGGCTAGAGGCGAACGTGGTCAATGATAATGTTGCCGTCGTCCTTCATCCGCGTCCGGATGACTTGAAGAGCGCTACATATATCGTATTCGATATCGAGACGACAGGCTTGTCGGTAACGCAGAACAAAATCATCGAAATTGCCGCGGTCAAAATGGTGGAAGGCAAGGAAGTCGACCGTTATGCTACGTTCGTAAATCCCCATGTGCGCATCCCTTACAATATTCAGCAATTGACGAATATTAACGATGACATGGTCAGGGATGCTCCGGACGTAGAACCTGTGCTGAAGAAATTTGTCGAATTTGTGGGCGATGCCATTCTGGTTGCCCATAACGCCAGATTCGATATCGATTTCGTGAATGCCAAGCTTAAGGAGCTCGGGCTGCCACCGCTGAACAATCCGGTGCTCGATACGCTGGAGCTGGCCCGGATGCTGTTTCCGACGATGAAGAATCACCGTCTCAACACGCTTGCCGCCAAATATAAGGTATCGCTCGAGAACCATCACCGAGCGATTGACGATACCTTAGCTCTGGGCGAAATACTAAACGGTCTCCTGGACGACGCGGTCAAGATTGAGGGATATAAAACGCTGGATCAGCTTAACGCGAAGGTAGGCAAGGATTTATCTAATGCGCGGCCGTTCCACTGCTGCATCTATGCACTTAATATGACCGGGAAGAAGAATTTGTACAAATTGGTCTCCATGTCCCACACGGAGTATTTCAAACGGGTTGCCTGCATTCCGAAGTCGAAGCTTGCCGAGATGAGGGAAGGTCTTCTGATTTTATCCGGCTGTGAGAAGGGCGAGTTCTTTGAGACAGTTCTGAATAAATCAGTAGAGGAAGCCGAGCAAGTGGCGGAATTTTATGATGTGCTGGAAATTCAGCCGCTCACGATGTACATGCATCTTGTTGAGAAGGGGCTGGTAGGGAGTGTTCAGGAGCTGGAGACGGCGCTGCGCAAAATTTGCGAAATCGGCTTCAAGCTTGGCAAACCGGTTGTGGCTACCGGCAACGTTCACTACCTAGATCCTCGCGACAAAATATACAGGGATATTACGATCCACGGCATTACGGGGTTTAGCCCGCTTAAGGATATCCGCAAGCCGGATGCTCATTTCCGGACGACCGAAGAAATGCTGGAGGAATTCCAATTTCTTGGAGAAGAGAAGGCATATGAGGTCGTGGTGAAAAATACGTCGGAGTTGGCCGATACTTTTGAAGACCTGGAGCTGTTCCCGGATAAGCTGTTCACTCCGATTCTTGAAGGGGCCGATGAGGAAATTCGCAATACTTGCTACGAGACCGCTAGATCGATTTATGGCGAGGATTTGCCGGAGGTTGTCGTTCAGCGTCTAGAAAAGGAACTGGAGCCGATCATTAAATACGGCTTCTCGGCCAACTACCTGATTTCCGAGCGGCTCGTTAAAAAATCGAACAGAGACGGTTACCTGGTGGGCTCCCGGGGTTCAGTCGGTTCCTCCGTAGTGGCAACGTTCCTCGGGATATCGGAGGTTAATCCGCTTCCAGCGCATTATATCTGTCTGAACCCAGAGTGTAAGTATAGCGAATGGTTCTTGGACGGAAGCGTGCCGAGCGGATTCGATCTTCCGGACAAGCCGTGTCCAAAATGCGGCGAAAAGTTGAAGGGCGAAGGCCAGGACATTCCTTTCGAGACGTTTCTCGGGTTTAAGGGGGACAAGGTTCCCGATATTGACTTGAACTTCTCGGGGGAATATCAGCCGCATGCCCACAACTATACGAAAGAGCTGTTTGGGGAGAAAAGCGTGTTCCGGGCTGGAACGATCGGCACGGTAGCTGAGAAAACGGCGTTCGGTTTCGCCAAGAAATATGAGGAAGAGCATCATAAGCAGTGGCGCGGCGCCGAGCTGAACCGGCTAGCAGCCGGATGTACGGGTGTGAAGCGAAGCACGGGCCAGCATCCCGGCGGGATCGTCGTCGTTCCGGATTATATCGAGGTCGAGGACATTACGCCGGTGCAATTTCCTGCGGATGATGTCAATGCCGAATGGAAGACGACGCATTTTGATTATCACGCCTTCGACGCGAACCTGCTGAAGCTCGATATTCTCGGACACGATGATCCGACGATGATGCGGATGCTCCAGGATTTGACCGGCGTCGATCCGACGACGATTCCGATGAATGATCCGAAGGTCATGAGCATGTTCAACTCTACCGAGGCGCTCGGGGTTACTCCGGAGCAAATTCGCACCCCTGTAGCGACGTATGGCGTTCCGGAGATGGGGACGAAGTTTGTGCGTCAGATGCTAATCGAATCGCAGCCATCTTCGTTTGCCGACCTTCTACAAATTTCGGGGTTGTCCCATGGTACGGGAGTATGGCTGGGCAACGCCCAGGAACTGATCAAGAATGGGACATGCAACATTAAGACGGTTATCGGTTGTCGGGACGATATCATGCTGTATCTGATCTACAAAGCTGGTATGGATGCTGGCTTGGCGTTTAAAATTACGGAGAGCGTACGTAAAGGGAAGGGTCTGACCCAAGAGTGGATTGATGAGATGAAGAGATGCAAAGTGCCGCAATGGTATATAGACTCCTGTCTTAAAATCCAATACATGTTCCCGAAGGCGCACGCTGCCGCATATGTTATTTCGGCGGTGCGAACCGCATACTTCAAGCTGTATCATCCGATAGAATACTATGCGACGTATTTCTCAGTGCGCGGTGAAGACTTCGACATTGAGCTATTTTGCCAAGGGTATGAAGCGATCTATCGCAAAATTGAAGAAATCGAGCAAAAGGGCTTCCAGGCGCTGCCGAAGGAACGGAACATGCTGCCGATCCTGGAAATGGCGCTGGAAATGACGGCCCGCGGCTTCCGCTTCAAGAGCATCGATCTTTACCGCTCCGACGCAACGCGCTTTATCGTAGACGGCGATGCCTTGATCCCTCCGTTTTCCGCGCTTGCGGGAATCGGCGATAATGCGGCCAAAAATATCGCCGCTGCGAAGGAGCAGGGGGAATTCCTGTCGATCGAGGATTTCCAGCAGAAATCCAAAGCATCAAAAACGGTGGTGGAGCTGCTCGGTTCGATGGGATGCTTCCGGGGGCTTCCCGAAAGCAACCAGCTTTCCCTGTTTTAAATTCCAACCGCACGGCCTAGCTTCAAGTCACTGAAGTAAAGGTGATTTACTTGTCACTCATGCCGGACTATGTTATAATTTTTTTGGTAATCATGGAGATAGAGCCGTTGTTTAAAGAGTGGGGAAACCCACTCTTTACTCTTTGGTATATAGGAATGAAAATGATGGAGGTATGTACGCTTGAGCACACCGAAGATCAAAGCGACCGTGGAAGAGATGGTTCTGCCCTTTTTGCAGGAGAACGGCTTTGAACTGGTAGACGTGGAATATGTGAAGGAAGGAAGCAATTGGTTTCTGCGCGTCTTCGTTGACAAGGATGGCGGTATCGATATCGATGACTGCGGCCGGATCAGCGAATATTTGAGCGAGAAGCTGGATGCTGACGATCCAATTCCGTCCGCTTATTTTCTGGAAGTTTCTTCACCTGGGGCGGAGCGTCCGCTCAAAAAGGCAGAGGATGTAGCCAAAGCCGTAGGGAAGGATGTATTCGTAACTACATATGAACCGGTAGAAGGTCTGAAGGAATTTGAAGGCCGGCTTCTTTCTTTTGACAATTATGAACTGGTCATTGCCGTAGGAAAGAAGAATTATGCCATTCCATATAACAAAGTTGCCAGCGCAAGGTTGGCCATCATTTTTTAATGACCTGAACGGGAAGATGAAAGGGGGAACTTGAGGCAGATGAGTATGGATTTTATTGAAGCCTTAAATGAGTTGGAAAGGGAGAAAGGAATCAGCAAGGACATTTTGTTCGAAGCGATCGAAGCAGCTCTGATTTCCAGCTACAAACGCAATTTTAACACGGCACAGAACGTTCGCGTCGATATGAATCGCCACACCGGGGCAATTAAAGTATTTGCCCGCAAGCTGGTTGTCGAAGAAGTGCTGGATCCCCGGACGGAAATTTCACTGTCGGCCGCCCGTGAGATTAATCCAAGCTTTCAATTGGACGATATTTCCGAGATCGAGGTCACGCCTCGCGATTTCGGGCGCATCGCTGCACAGACAGCTAAGCAAGTTGTGACCCAGCGTATCCGCGAAGCAGAGCGGGGATTGATTTACAACGCATTTATCGAGAAGGAAGAGGATATCGTTACGGGGATCGTGCAGCGTCAGGATCAACGCAACGTGTATGTGGATCTGGGCAAAATCGAGGCCCATCTTCCGCTGAATGAACTCATGCCTAACGAGAAGTTCAAGCATGGCGACCGGATCAAGGCGTACATCACGAAAGTAGAGAATACGACCAAGGGGCCGCAAATTCTGCTATCCCGCACGCATCCGGGACTGCTGAAGCGTCTGTTCGAGCTTGAAGTGCCGGAGATATTTGACGGCGTCGTTGAGATTCGCTCCGTAGCGCGTGAAGCTGGATTCCGTTCCAAAATCGCGGTTTACTCCCGCAATAGCGAAGTGGATCCGGTTGGCTCTTGCGTAGGCCCTAAGGGGACTCGCGTCCAAACAATCGTGAACGAGCTTCGCGGTGAGAAAATCGATATCGTGCGTTATTCCGAGAATGTTGAGGAATATGTAGCTAACGCGCTTAGCCCTTCGAAGGTGCTGGAAGTTCAGGTATTCGAAGAGGAGAAGATGGCCCGGGTGATCGTTCCCGATTACCAGCTTTCGCTCGCTATCGGTATTAAAGGACAGAATGCGCGTCTTGCAGCGAAGCTGACGGGATGGAAGATCGACATTAAGAGCGAGAGTCAAGCGGAAGAGGAATTTGGAAGAGAGAAGACCGATTCTGGCGAAATGCCGCAGGATTCCGTCTCCGTCGATTAACTTCAACCTCTAATGCAAGTATGTAAGGGGGGCGATGGAAATGAAGCCTAGAAAGATTCCGCTGCGCAAATGCGTGGCTTGTAACGAAATGAAGCCCAAGAAATCGCTGATTCGCGTCGTTCGTTCTCCCGAGGGAGAGGTATCGATTGATTTGACCGGCAAAAAATCTGGCCGCGGCGCTTATTTATGCGGCCAAGCGTCCTGCTTCAAACTGGCTCATAAGAACCGGGCTTTGGACAGGGCGCTGAAATCTCCGGTGGGCGCGGAGGTTTATGAGCAATTGGCACGGGACTTCCTTGCGGTCGAGGATGAGTTCATTGCTGAACGCGACCGGGAAGAGGATGCGGATGAGTAAGGTGCTGTCCGGGCTTGGCCTAGCGATGCGGGCAGGCAAAGTAGTTACCGGGGACGAGAGCGTTCTTAAGGCAGTTCGCTCCGGGGAGGCTAGTCTTGTAATCGTTGCAGAGGATGCGTCGGAGAATGCCCGCAAGAAATTTCGCGACAAGTGCGCAACCTATAAAATTCCACTGATCATCGGATTCGGCCGTGAAGAGCTTGGCTCTAGCGTCGGCAAGCCGGAACGGGTCGTTCTGGCTCTGATCGATCAGGGATTTGCCGATATGATTCGGAAAACGATCGTGAAAACGTCGGAGGTGGAGTATATTGAGTAAACAAGAGAACAAAGATAAGCTCAGGGTATATGAATATGCGAAGTCGCTCAATATGAGCAGTAAGGAAATTATTACAATTCTTAAGCGGTTGAACATTCCGGTCAATAACCACATGAGTGTGATGGAGAATGATGCTGTAACACGGGTAGAGCAGTTTTTCAAAGATATTAAGAGCAATGCCGCTGCCAAAAGGGAAGGTTCCGAGCCTGTGAAATCTCCTGCCAAATCGTCGGCTCCCGCTTCCGCAGGAGGAAGTCAATCGCCGAAAACCGGGACCGGTACGAATGCCGGTCAGCGTGAAGATCAAGGGCAGAGCCTTAGAACCAGCAGCAGCGGATCAAGCAACACCAAAAATCAACAAGAAAAGCAGGTAAGTATGAATAATAGAACAAATAACGCAAATACATCCTCCTCGGGAGGAGCACAAGCAACGCAGGAAAGAAATAACCGTCCAAGCGGCGGACATCAGCAGGGGAATCGCAATAATTCCCAGGGTAACCGGGGTTCCCAGCAAGCTGGCGGACAACGTTCAAACGCCGGTTCAAGCGGCCCGCGGGCGGGACAGGGCACAGGCCATGCATCGTCCCAAGGGAACCGCAATCAAGCTTCGGCGCCACGCCAGGAGAATTCTAACAAGGATAATGCCCGCAAAGGGAATAATAATAACAGACCAGGTCAAAGACGTTTTGACGATAACAGACCGGGGAATTTCAAGAATAACCGCGGCGGTAAAGGCGGCAGAGGTGGTAAAGGTGCTCCGCAGCCGCCTCGCGAGAAAATTGACAACACACCGAAGAAAATTATTGTTCGCGGCAACATGACTGTTGGCGAAGCAGCCAAGCTTCTGCATAAGGACGCTTCCGAAGTTATCAAGAAGCTCATCATGCTCGGCGTCATGGCGACGATCAACCAAGAGCTGGACATTGATACGATTCTCCTGCTCGCCGGTGACTTCGGCGTAGAGGTTGAAGTGAAAATTCCGGTTGAGGAAGATCGTTTCGAGACCGTCGAAGAGAACGATGATGAGGCGGATTTGAGAGAACGTCCTCCAGTTGTAACGATTATGGGACACGTCGACCATGGTAAGACGACGCTTCTCGACGCCATTCGTTCGACAAATGTCAGCAGCGGCGAGGCTGGCGGTATTACCCAGCATATTGGTGCTTACCAGGTAGAGATTAATAATAAAAAGATTACGTTCCTGGATACTCCGGGGCACGAAGCGTTTACGGCGATGCGTGCCCGCGGTGCCCAATTAACAGATATTACTATTATCGTCGTCGCGGCAGACGACGGCGTCATGCCGCAAACGGTGGAAGCGGTCAACCACGCCAAAGCTGCTGGCCTGCCGATTATCGTGGCTGTCAACAAGATCGACAAGCCGACGGCCAATCCAGATAAAGTGAAGCAGGAACTGACGGAGTATGGTCTCGTTCCAGAGGAGTGGGGCGGAGATACGATCTTCGTCAACGTATCCGCGAAGCAAAGAATGGGATTGGAAGATTTGCTGGAAATGATTCTTCTCGTAGCGGAAGTTAATGAATATAAAGCGAATCCGGAAAAACGCGCGCGCGGTGCGGTTATCGAGGCCGAGCTGGACAAGAGCCGCGGACCGGTTGCCCGCGTGCTCGTGCAGCACGGTACGCTGAAAGTCGGCGATGCGTTCGTAGCTGGTAACTGCTTTGGCCGTATCCGGGCTATGGTCAATGATAAAGGCCGCCGCATCAAGGAAGCCGGGCCGTCCACACCGGTAGAAATTACAGGCTTAACGGAAGTACCGCTGGCTGGCGATCCGTTCATGGTATTCGAGGACGAGCGCAAAGCCCGTTCCATTGCCGAGAAGCGCGCCATTACCCATCGCCAATCCGAGCTGGGCGGCAATACGCGCGTTACGCTCGATGATTTGTTCCGCCATATCAAGGAAGGCGAGATCAAAGATCTTAACGTCATCATTAAGGCAGACGTGCAAGGCTCTGTAGAGGCGCTTAAAGGCTCCTTGGAGAAAATCGAAGTGGAAGGCGTACGCGTGAAAATCATTCACAGCGGTGCAGGCGCCATCACGGAATCTGACATCATCCTTGCAGCTGCTTCCAATGCGATCGTAATCGGCTTCAACGTTCGTCCGGATAACCAGACGAAGGCGACGGCCGAGCAGGAGAAGGTGGATATTCGTCTCCACCGCGTCATCTATAAAGCGATCGAAGAAATCGAGCAGGCGATGAAAGGGATGCTTGATCCTGAATATAAAGAAGTTGTCATTGGTCATGCCGAAGTTCGCGATACGTTCAAGCTTAGCCGCGTAGGCACGATTGCGGGCTGTATGGTAACTTCCGGTAAAATTACGCGCAATGCCGAAACCCGCCTCATTCGCGACGGAATCGTCGTATATGAAGGCAAAATCGACTCGCTCAAACGCTTCAAGGACGATGCGAAGGAAGTCGCTCAAGGCTACGAGTGCGGTATTACCCTTGATAACTTTAATGACATTAAAGAGGGCGACGTCATCGAAGCATTTATTATGGAGGCCGTCGAACGGAAGTAAGGTGAGGTGACAACAATGGCTAAAAATCGTACTGGCCGCGTAGGCGAACAGATCAAGAAAGAGCTCAGCCTGCTCATTCAGAATGAGGTCAAGGATCCTCGGATCGGATTTGTCACGGTGACTGGCGTCGACGTGACAAGCGATCTTTCGCAGGCGAAGGTATACATCAGTGTTTTCGGCGACGAGGAGAAGAAGTCGGAATCGCTGAAAGGGCTGGAGAAAGCAATCGGTTTTCTGCGGACCGAGCTTGGCAAGCGGATGCGTTTGCGTCACACACCAGAATTGATCTTTAAAGTCGATGAGTCGATTGAATATGGCAGCCGTATTGAGAAGCTGCTTGGCGAGATTACGCAAGACGAGGATAAATGAATTTAAAGGAGACGGCAATGCAGACCAATGAACAGGAGTTCCTACAGGTAGAGCACTTTCTGAAGGATCATGATGATTTCCTGGTAGTGTCGCATGTACAGCCGGACGGAGATGCAGTCAGTTCCACCCTTGTGGTGGGCTGGCTTCTCTCATGTCTGGGTAAGAATTACGTTATGGTCAACGAAGGGCCGATTCCTCAGCGTATGTCGTACCTGCTGCATTCGGATCGCATCATGGATCTGTCAGTGACCCCTCTAGGCAAAACTTATAAACATATTATCTGTGTTGATTGCGCTGATTTCCGCAGAGTCGGAAAAGCCAGCGAATATTTTGCGCCGGACGCAGAAATTTTGAACATTGATCATCATCCGACTAATGATGGCTTCGGCGGCATTAACCTTATCGTACCTGAAGCCGCAGCCACGGTTCAGGTGCTGTATGAGCTGGTGAAACGGCTGAAATTCGGGCTCGATCGGGACGTGGCTACAGCGCTGTATACCGGTCTTTTAACCGATACAGGTGGATTCCGTTATTCCAGCACCTCCCCCAAAGTGATGGCTATCGCATCTGATCTATTGACATATGGGGTAGATGGACCGGGATTGTCGCAACTGCTGCTGGAAGAAATGACTTTGGCACAAATTCGGCTGCTGACTAGAGCTTTAAATGGACTGCAGATGACAGAGGACGGCAAGATCAGCTGGGTTACGATCGATGACGAGGACATGGAGTTGTCCGGGGCCATCCATGAGGATCTGGAGGGGATTGTGAATTACCCCCGCAATATTCAAGGCGTTGAGGTTGGCTTGCTGTTCAAGGTGATTGATGATAATGCCGTGAAGGTGAGTATGAGGTCGGCTGGCAAGGTTGACGTAGCAGCTGTTGCTCAAAGCTTTGGTGGAGGCGGTCATGTTCGTGCCGCAGGAGTACGGATGCAAGGGAGTCTAGACGAGGTTGTCTCGCAGATTGTAGAGCAGGTGAAGGCCCGATTATGAAGCATAATTCCTATGAAGGAATACTTGCCGTCCATAAGCCGGCAGGATTCACCTCACACGACGTTGTGGCCAAAACCCGTGGCATATTAAAAATGAAAAGAATCGGCCATACCGGAACGCTGGACCCGGCGGTTACCGGGGTGCTGCCCCTTTGCCTCGGACGGGCGACCCGAATGGTGGAGTACCTGCAGGAGCTGCCCAAGGAATATGAAGCTACGCTGTATCTCGGTATCGCCACCGATACGGAGGACATGTCAGGCTCAATCATTGAACGCAAGGAAGGGATCAGCCTTACGGAGGAAGAGGTTAGAGCGGCTTTAGGCCAGTTTGTCGGGACGATATCCCAAGTACCGCCGATGTATTCCGCTTTAAAGCAGGACGGGAAACGTCTATACGAATTAGCACGGGAAGGTAAGACGGTTGAGCGTAAAGCAAGGGAAGTTACGATTGAGGAGCTAGAGCTAATCTCTTATGAGCCAGGTGGAGAATATCCGACCATTTCTTTTCGCGTGCTTTGCTCCAAAGGGACGTATATCCGTACGCTGTGCGTCGATATCGGCCGTACGCTAGGCGTACCGGCTGCAATGGCCGAGCTGAAAAGGACGGTCTCGGCGGGGATTACGGAAGACCAGTGCTTGACGCTTGAAGAAATAACGGCTCTGGCGGCAGATGGGATATTGGAAGAACGGCTTATTCCTGTAGACCGGGCCGTGAGTCATCTTCCGGCGCATCGTATCCCTGAAGAGAAGGTCAAGCAGGCTTTGCAGGGACAAAGACTATCTTCTCGGCTGCTTGATCCCCCTGTGCGCTGGGGAGAGAATATTCGATTGTACGGTGCAGAGGGACGGTTTTTAGGCATTTTTCGCGGGGAACCGTCTACCGGAGCGATTACACCAGTCAAAGTTTTCCCGCCAGAGTGAAATAGCGTGCTAATCCGAGTGAAATTGCAGGTGAAATAACAGTGGAAATAATAAATCTGACTTATCCTCTTACCAAAGAGATTATAGACGATAACGCCAGGCCCCAAGTGCTGGCTATTGGCCAGTTTGACGGCTTGCACCTTGGACATGCGAGCGTAATCGAATCAGCGGTGAGGACGGCGGCATCCTTAAACTTACCGGCTGCGGTAATGACTTTTCATCCCCATCCAAAAGAAGTTATGAAAAAAGGCGATTATGACGGTTATTTGACACCCCCCCGGGAAAAGGAACGAATTCTAAAGAGCTTGGGCGTGAACTACGTATATATCGTGGAATTTAATGATGCTTTTTCGCGGGTGAGCCCGCAAAATTTCGTGGCGGGAGTGCTCGTTCCGCTCCAGATCCATACAGCAGTCGTCGGCTTTGATTTCCGCTACGGGTATCGCGGGGAAGGCGACGCCGGGATGCTGCGCGAGCTTAGCGACAACACCCTAGAGGTTCATACGGTTCCTCCGTTTCTCATAGAAGGAGAGAAGGTGAGCAGCTCCGGGATTCGCCGGGCGCTGGCGGAGGGAGAAGTTCAGCTTGCTGCGCGCTGGCTGGGCCGAAGATATTCGATTTATGGGACAGTGATGCACGGCGAGAAGCGCGGGCGGCAAATCGGCTTCCCTACAGCGAATCTCAAGCCAGACGAGCATTTCGTACTCCCCGCCAAAGGCGTTTATGCTGTGCGGGTAAACTATGAAGGACAGCGATTGGAGGGCGTTATGAACGTGGGAGTCAAGCCGACATTCCATAACGATAAGTCAGCGCCTTCCTTGGAAATCCATCTCTTCGATTTTAACGGGGACTTATATGGCAAATCCCTATCCGTAGAATTGGTAGAATTCATTCGCGAGGAGCGAAGGTTCGGCTCGATCGACGAGCTTGTAGCCCAGATCGGTAAAGATGCGGACACAGCTAAAAGCATGCTCCTTGCCGCGGAGTAGAAGGATCAACGAATTTATGGGCGAACGGTGCTTAATAGCATTTACATTTGTCCATCATTTATGGTATACTGATCTACGTTGTTCGTGGTGAAGTTTGGTATTTTTCCACATGACAACTATAACCTTAGCTTGGTTGACCGGACCTCACCGCCCGGCGACGAGGCTAACGGCGATTAGATAAAGGAGGTGAACAGGATGGCATTGACTCAAGAACGCAAACAACAACTGATCGAAGAGCACAAAACTCATGAATCCGATACAGGATCCCCAGAGGTGCAAATTGCTATCCTTACGGAGAACATTGTTAATTTGACCGAACACTTGCGCTCGCACAAGAAGGATCATCATTCCCGTCGCGGTCTATTGAAAATGGTCGGCCAACGTCGTAAGTTGTTGGCATACCTGAAGAACAAAGACGTAAGACGTTACTCCGCTTTGATCGAGAAGCTCGGATTGCGTCGTTAATTTCTCGTGGTTAACTAAAGCAGCCTGGTTGCCGCCGGATGCGCTATTATAGCGAACGGTGGCGGCCGGGTTGCTTTTTAACAGTTGTTAAATTGTATAGACTTTGTTTTTTTACGCATCTATAGCTCCTTCAGGAGCTTTTGTTGTGAAAGGGGACAGACTTCAACTTCTTTTATGATTTGGGCAAAAGGAGGAAATAATGAAGTCTATAACGAATTTCTATCTGAACAAGGAGGGATTTCATGGAGAAACATGTGAAAATGCAGTTGGGAGGAAGACCTCTTATACTGGAAACTGGCCGCTTGGCAAAACAAGCAAACGCAGCCGTTATGGTCCGTTACGGCGATACAGCCGTGTTGTGTACGGTAACAGCATCCTCCGAGCCGAAGGATCTTGATTTCTTTCCGCTCACTGTAAATTATGAGGAGAAGCTCTACGCCGTAGGTAAAATTCCGGGAGGCTTTATCAAACGCGAAGGCCGTCCCAGCGAGAAAGCGATTTTGGCGAGCCGTTTGACTGACCGTCCGATTCGTCCGCTGTTCCCAGAGGGATTCCGCAACGATGTGCAAATCGTAAACCTCGTTATGAGCGTTGACCAAGACTGCGAACCAGAAATTGCGGCGATGATCGGTACTTCGGCAGCGCTGAGCATTTCGGATGTCCCGTTTAATGGACCGATTGGCGGCGTAGCTGTCGGCCGTGTTGACGGACAGTTTATTATTAATCCGGATGTTGCCCAGCAGGAAGCAAGCGATATTTATGTCGTGGTGGCGGGTACGAAGGATGCCATTATGATGGTGGAAGCCGAAGCAAATGAAGTGCCAGAAGAAGTTATGCTTGAGGCGATCATGTTTGGCCATGAGGAAATCAAAAATATCGTGGCGGTTATTGAAGAACTCGTTGCCATTGCCGGCAAAGAGAAGATGGAAGTTAAGCTTCATTCCGTAGATGACGAAGTCAATCGCGAGGTTCGTGAATTTGCGGCAAGTCGTCTAATCGAAGCGGTTAGAATTGCCGAGAAGCATGCTCGTCAGGATGCGATCGACGCCATCAACGAGGAAACCGTAGCTCATTTTGAGGAGAAGTACATAGAGTCTCCAGAGCTTCTTAAAGACGTGATGGAGGTACTTCACGATATCGTTAAGGAAGAAGTGCGCCGTCTGATTACCCATGATAAGATCCGTCCAGATGGCCGGAAACTGGAAGAAATCCGTCCGATCGAGTGCGACATCAGCCTGCTGCCGCGCACGCATGGATCAGGCTTGTTTACGCGTGGCCAAACGCAGGCGCTCAGCGTATGTACGCTTGGTGCACTAGGCGACGTGCAAATTCTTGACGGAATTGATCTGGAAGAATCCAAGCGCTTTATGCATCACTACAACTTCCCTCCGTTTAGCGTGGGCGAAGCTCGTCCGCTGCGTGCGCCGGGACGACGTGAAGTGGGACACGGAGCTCTTGGCGAAAGAGCATTGTCCAAAGTCATCCCGCCAGAATCGGAGTTCCCGTACACCATTCGTCTTGTCTCCGAGGTATTGGAATCGAACGGTTCTACCTCGCAAGCCAGCATTTGCGCAAGTACGCTTGCGATGATGGACGCTGGCGTACCGATTAAGGCGCCTGTAGCGGGTGTCGCGATGGGTCTGATCAAGGATGGCGATCAAGTGTCGATTCTGAGCGATATTCAAGGCATGGAAGATCACTTGGGCGACATGGACTTTAAAGTAGCCGGTACTGCGGAAGGTGTAACTGCGATCCAGATGGATATTAAAATCGATGGCATCGACCGCCAAATTCTTACCGACGCTTTGACCCAGGCGAGAGAAGGCCGTATGCACATCCTTTCCAAAATGATGGAGCGTATCCAGAAGCCGAAGGAAAGCTTGTCTCCATATGCGCCTAAGATTCTTATCATGAACATCAACCCTGACAAAATTCGCGATGTGATCGGCGCAGGCGGCAAAATCATCAACAAGATTATTGAAGAAACCGGCGTGAAAATCGATATCGAACAGGATGGCCGCGTATTCATTGCTTCTGCGAACGAAGAGATGAACAATAAGGCGCGTTCGATCATTGAAGGCATCGTGAAAGAAGTTGTTGTCGGTGAGATTTATGTGGGTACGGTAAAACGGATCGAGAAATTCGGCGCTTTCGTGGAGATTCTACCAGGCAAAGACGGTCTGGTTCATATTTCGCAGCTTTCTACAGAGCGTGTTGCTAAGGTGGAAGATGTTGTCGCTATCGGTGATACGATAACCGTCAAGGTTACGGAAATCGACCAGCAAGGTCGCGTGAATCTTTCCCGCAAAGCAGTGTTAACTGCAGAGGCAGCCAAATCAACAACTTAAGTTAACCCCATATTTCATTACAAAATGTGCGGGAAAAGAGACAGAATACAATATTCTGGCTCTTTTTTAATTTGTCCGTTTCTTTAGGATTTCTCGCCTAGACCACCGGTTTGTTGCATATTACAGTACTTGTCTTCATATGATGAGGACAAAACCGGGGTGAAGGGATGAGCTATCATGTATCGGAATAAACTCATCGCGATATTGCTTGGCTTCGTCGTCGTAATTGTATTTTGGCAGTGGGGAGGAATAAGGGCTTTCGTGGAAGAAAGCTCGGTGAGGCAAAGCGGTGATTTTGCATTCCGACTTATTGCAGAAGCGAGCGACGATGATCTGATGAAGGTTATTCGGGAGGAAGCCGCGAAACGGCGTGAGGAGCCTGTAGATGCGGTCATAGACCGTGTATGGAAGGCGATCCCAGGTTATAACGGAATTGAAGTGGACATTGAGAAGACATATCAAAAAGCCAAAGAGCTCCCGCGGGGGGCCGATATTCCCTACCAGTACCGTGAAGTGAAGCCACACGTCAATTTGGAGGATTTGGCGCCGGAGCCGATTTACCGCGGAAATCCAAACAAACCGATGGTGGCCTTAATGATTAATGTCGCTTGGGGGAACGAGTATATTGTCCCGATGCTGGATACGCTGGACGAAGCCAAAGTCAAAGCTACCTTTTTTCTGGATGGGAGCTGGCTGAAGAAAAACGTGGAAATCGCCCAGGAAATCCAAAAGAGGGGACATCAGCTGGAGAACCATGCCTATTCTCATCCGAACATGAGCCAATTGGATGATTACCGGGCCAGATTGGAAATTTCCAAAACGAAGGATTTGCTCAAAAGCGAGCTGAACGTGGACAATCGCTGGTTTGCACCGCCTTCCGGAGATTTTGATGCGCGTACCGTGCGGCAGGCTGCCGATTATGGATTGAAAACAGTGCTGTGGACGCTAGATACCGTCGATTGGAAAAAACCGCTTCCGTCCAGCATCGTTCAGAAAATATCGGCGAAGGTAGCTCCCGGAACGCTTATATTGATGCATCCGACCGAATCATCCAGCCGGGCGTTAAAGGATATGATCGCTGTAATTCGTGAGAAAGGATTAGTACTTGGAACCGTAGAGGAGACGTTGTCAAGCGATCGCGTATGGAAGCCGGGGAGTTGAGCAAACTTGTTTTTTTTGATAGGATAATGTTGGCTTTATGAAGTATGAGGGAATTAAAGTGTATGCTTACGAAGTAAGTTTTACTTCGTAAAACTAAGCTTATGCTTTCGAAGCGAGTTTTACTGCGTAGAATTTCATTGAAGCATAGCTTCGTAAAACTTTTAGGAGGGCCTTTCGTGCACAAAACACAACTTAAAAACGGCCTGCGGGTAGTTATGGAGAAAATTCCAACCTTCCGTTCAGTATCGTTTGGTATATGGGTGAAAACTGGATCACGGAACGAAAGTCCTGATTTAGGCGGTATTTCTCATTTTATAGAACACATGCTGTTCAAGGGGACCGAGCGGTATGATGCTAAAGAGATCGCCGAGCAGTTTGACGCAATTGGCGGCAACGTAAATGCTTTTACGTCAAAAGAATATACGTGTTATTATGCAAAAGTGCTGGATGAGCATTTGCCGATTGCGGTGGATGTGTTATCCGATATGTTCTTCAGATCGTTGTTCGATGAGGAAGAGCTGCGCAAAGAGAAAAATGTCATTTTGGAAGAAATCGCGATGTATGAAGATACGCCGGATGACATGGTCCATGACCTAATTTCTGAGGCAGCCTATGGAACTCATCCTCTTGCCTTGCCTATTCTGGGGACGGAGAAGCAGCTGCAGGCAATGGACTCCTCCCATTTGAAAGCATATATGAGGGAAAAATATACGGTCGACAACACGGTCATCAGCATTGCCGGGAACTATGACGATAACATTCTTGAGCTGCTGGAGAAGCATTTTGGCGATTTTGGCTCTAGGGGAGCGGAGAGCGCTCTGGCTGCGCCTGATTTTCTCGGGGGAATGAAGTTCCATCGTAAGAAGACAGAGCAAAATCACATTTGCTTATCTTTCCCCGGGCTGCAAATCGGCGATAAAAACCAGTATGCTATGGTGCTGTTGAACAATGCCTTGGGCGGCGGGATGAGCTCAAGGTTGTTCCAGGAAATCCGCGAGAAGCGGGGACTCGCCTATTCCGTATATTCTTACCATAGCTCGCATGCGGATAGCGGTCTTTTTACCGTATATGCGGGGACGGCGCCTAAGCAAACCAAGGACGTTCTGGAGCTGACCAAGGAAATACTGCATGACGTCTCGCGCAAAGGGCTTACCGAGAGCGAACTGAGCAAAGGGAAAGAGCAGTTGAAAGGAAGCTTAATCCTTAGCCTGGAGAGTACGAGCAGCCGGATGAACCGGCTTGGCAAGAACGAGCTGATGCTCGGACGCCATTACACGCTGGATGAAATTATTTCTCGAATCGAAGCAGTAACGATGGAGGATATCGGTGATGTGCTGCAAGGGATGTTTAAACAGCCCTATGCGCTGGCTATGGTCGGTTCCTCTGATCGCGTCTTATCAGGAATAAGGAGAGATGAACTTGTCGTATGAAGTGGAAATTAAACGTTTAGCAGGAAATGAAGATCTTGAGCTGCCGCAGAAGATGTCTTTGCAGGCTTCCGGCTTTGATCTATATGCCGCAATTACCGATGAAGTTGTGCTGAATCCGGGACAGCGCACCTTGATTCCGACTGGTTTTGCCCTAGCCATGCCGGCTGGCCTGGAAGCCCAAATCCGACCGCGCAGCGGACTAGCGTTCAAGCATGGCATTACCTGCCTCAATAGTCCTGGTACAATCGATGCCGACTACCGGGGAGAGGTAAAAGTGCTGTTGATCAACCACGGGGACGAGCCCTTTACCTTCCGGAGGGGAGAGCGCATTGCGCAAATGGTATTCCAAATCGTCCCTGATGTTAACCTCGTCCAGGTTGAGGAATTGTCTGAAACTGTGCGCGGTTCCGGGGGATTCGGCCATACCGGAAAAAATTGAATTTACGCTAAACTAGCGTATTCACAATGCTAGAACATGAAGGCTGCTGGCCTGTACTTATCGGTACAGGATCGGCAGCCTTTTTTGTTTGCGGCAAAAGCCTATGAACCGGGTATCACCACTTAATAGGCGTCGGCATAAGATGTTCTATAATGTGCTAGCTTGGAAGGAGGACGTCCACGATGCTTACCGGACTAACAATTGTATTTATTGGCGGAGATGCTCGGCAGATTCAAATTATTAACAAGTGTACGGAGCTTGACGCTACAGTGAAGGTAGTCGGCTTCGAACAATGGGAGCCTCCTCTATCCGGAGTATCGCATGAGAAGCTGTCTCCCGGTTTGCTAATGCGGGCCGACGTTATCGTGTTTCCAGTGATCGGCTGCAATGACCAAGGCGTTGTCGACTCGCCGTTTGCGAACGACGAGGTTGTGCTGACGAAAGATATGTTTGCGGAAATCCGGGAAGAGACAGTAGTTTATACAGGCATGGCCAAAAGTTTATTGAAACGCATGGCCGCCGAATTCAGTTTCAAGTTAATCGAGCTGCTTGAGCGGGATGATGTGGCGATATTCAACTCGATACCAACGGCTGAAGGAGCCATCATGATGGCGATTCAGCATACCGACATTACGATTCATGGTTCGACCTGTATCGTGCTGGGCATAGGAAGGACTGGGTTTACCTTGGCGCAAACCTTGCAGGGCCTAGGAGCAACCGTGAAGGTAGGGGTTCGCCGGGAAGATCAGGCAGCCAGAGCTATCCAAATGGGATGGAAGCCTTTCGTAGCAACGGATTTGAGGGCTTATACGGGGGAAATCGACTTGATTTTTAACACGATTCCGACTATGATAGTCACAGCACAAATCATCTCGAAATTGCCCCGGAACGTCGTCATTATTGATCTTGCTTCGGCTCCAGGAGGAACTGATTTTCGCTTTGCGGAGAAGCGGGGAATCAAGGCGCTTCTGGCCCCTGGTTTGCCCGGAATCGTCGCTCCTAAGACAGCAGGGATCATAATGGCGAATACGATCTGTCAGTCGATATCGGAAGAGTTCCATTTACGGGGGGATGAAATGTGAATTGGCAGGGTAAAACGGTAGGCTATGCGATAACAGGTTCGCATTGTACGTTTGCTGAAGTAATGCCGCAAATCAAGCGCTTTGTCGACGAGGGAGCCAATGTGGTTCCAATAGTATCTCATACGGTATTAACGACGGATACCCGGTTTGGCAAGTCGGAAGATTGGCGGAGTCAGATGAAGGAGATAACGGGGAATGAAATAATTTCCTCCATTGTCGATGCTGAGCCGCTAGGGCCTACGAAGCTGCTGGACGTTCTAGTTATTGCGCCATGCACCGGAACGACGACGAGCAAGCTTGCTAACGCGGTGACCGACAGTCCGGTATTGATGGCAGCGAAGGCCCAATTGCGTAATGGGCGCCCTGTCGTGTTGGCTGTATCAACGAATGACGGTCTTGGCTTCAACCTGGCTAATATCGCAAAATTAATCGTTGCTAAGAATATTTATTTCGTTCCTTTCGGACAGGATAATCCGACGGGCAAACCAAACTCCCTCGTGGCCAGAATGGAGCTCGTCCCCGAAGCAGCCTATGCCGCGCTGGAAGGTAAGCAATACCAGCCGCTGATTATTGAACGATTCAGATAATGGATTCATATTAATTCACATATAGTACTTTTGGGGAAAGGAAGACGTACCGGATGGCCCAACTAAATTAATTTTGTTGTGGCGGGAGCAGCAGGGGAGAGCTCGTACATGATCCGGCGAGAAGTAGGTATTCACGGACCGCTTGTGCCGTAATCCGGGTAATCAGCGTGGTTTGAACATGTGGATCGTATCCTCAACTTGATTTAAGGGAGTGTAGGAGCGCTGTTTAAACGCGTAAATTGCGCAGCACAAGCGTTACCGAGTTAAATAGCAGAGAGGCAATTTAAGAACGACGGAATGAAGTACTGCTTTACTCCGCCATCATACTGGAGGAATATGCATGCACATTATGGTGCAGAAGTTCGGCGGCACATCCCTCTCCTCTGCAGAAGCGAGGGAGCATGTCATTTCACACATTCGCCGGGAACTGGATAACGGCTACCGGCTTGTTGTTGTAGTATCGGCTATGGGCCGGAAGGGAGATCCCTATGCAACGGATACGCTGCTTGATCTGATCGAGCAGGCGGGGGGATCTCTTTCCTCGCGAGAACAGGATTTACTGCTGTGCTGCGGTGAAATCATATCCGCCAGCTTGCTCAGCAGTCTGCTGCAGCGCGAGGGTATTCTATCCACCGTACTGACGGGAGCTCAGGCAGGATTCAGAACGGACAGCCAATTCGGCAATGCCCGCATTCTTGATGTTGTTCCCACCCGCGTGCTTGAGGAATTGGAGAACCGGAACGTCGTGATCGTGACGGGGTTCCAGGGACAGAACGTGAACGGTGAATTTACGACGTTGGGACGGGGCGGCAGCGACACTTCGGCTACGGCGCTGGGTGCGGCGCTGCATGCGGAAATGGTTGATATTTATACAGATGTCAACGGCATATTGACAGCCGACCCGCGCATTGTCGAGGATGCCAGGGCTCTGACGCATGTCAGTTATGCCGAAATCTGCAATATGGCCCATCAGGGAGCTAAGGTCATTCATCCTCGTGCAGTTGAGATTGCAATGCAGTCCGGCATACCCATTCGAGTCCGCTCCACGTTTTCGCAAAGCGAAGGGACACTGGTTGCCAATCCTGAAGGCATTAGAGATGTACAGACAGGGGTTGTCGACAGATATGTTACCGGAATAGCGTACGTCGGAAATGTAACCCAGATTACGGTGCAATCTTCCGGACAATCTGAGGCGAATTTGCAGCTGCAGGTGTTCAAAGCAATGGCTGCACACGCGATCAGCGTCGATTTTATTAATGTAACCCCTTCGGGGGTCGTTTATACGGTATTTGACAATAATGCAGGGAAAGCGAAAGCGATTTTGGAATCAATGGGCTTCTCTCCCCGCATATTAAGCGGATGCGCTAAGGTGTCCGTCATCGGCGGCGGGATTAACGGGGTGCCGGGAATTATGGCTCAGATCGTTGAAGCACTAACCGAGCAGGGCATTCAAATATTGCAGTCTGCGGACTCAAATACGACGATATGGGTGCTCGTGAACAAAGAGGACATGGTACAGGCACTTAGGGCGCTGCACACCAAGTTCGAGCTTGCCCATCAGTGAATTATTTTAGAGGGGGATACAACATGGATTTCGGAAGATTGATTACGGCCATGGTAACTCCTTTCGATGACCAAGGGGTTATCGACTGGGAGCAGACGGCTAGGCTAATTGACTATTTGATCGATGAGCAGAAATCAGATGCTCTGGTCATTTGCGGTACGACGGGGGAATCACCAACACTAAGCGAAGAAGAGAAACTTTCTCTTTTCGAATTTGCCTTAAAACAAGCCAACGGGCGCTGCAAAATCATTGCCGGCACCGGGAGCAACAATACGGCAGAGTCCATTCAATTGACGGCGAAGGCAGAGAAGTGCGGCGTCGATGGTGTGCTGCTCGTCGCGCCATATTACAATAAGCCCAATCAAGAAGGCTTGTATCGCCATTTCGAAGCGATTGCCCGTTCGACGGAGCTTCCGGTCATGCTGTACAATGTACCAAGCCGTACGGTGATCGGCCTCACGGCTGAAACAACACTGCGCCTGGCCCAACTTCCAAATGTGGTTGCGACTAAAGAATGCGCATCTTTAGAGCAGGTGACCCAAATCGTTGCCGGTGCTCCTGAAGGCTTCAAAGTATATTCCGGGGACGATTCCGCGACCTTGCCGGCCATGTCTGTCGGCGCCTATGGCATCGTCAGCGTAGCCAGCCATATTATTGGCCATCAGATGAAGGAAATGATCGGAGCATTCTTGGATGGCCGAGTGGTCGAATCCGCCAAATTGCATCAGCGGCTGCTTCCGGTATTCAAAGGGCTGTTCGAATGTCCGCATCCGGTTCCAAACCCGGTTGCCGTTAAATATGCGCTAAACCAAACTGGTTTTGCCGTAGGCTCTGTACGTTTGCCGCTTGTACCGCCTACGGAAGCAGAGGCTGCGTTTATCCGCAATCTGCTCCCTTAAAGGAATAAGTTAAAAATGTGCTCTTCTTCCAGAAACCGATGCCCGCTTTGAGGCATCGGTTTTTTTGGTATTGCATAAGGTAACGTTAACTAGCTGTAAAGTGTTTGACTTGTTTTTTGCCATTTTAATCATGTATAATGATTTCAAGTGACTGGGTGCGGTGATTTAAAAAAATTTAATGTTATCAAAATATACAACGTCCAAATAACTAGGAGGGTTAGATTCACTTGTCCAAAAAAATGAATAATGATAAATTGACGATCTTTGCATTGGGCGGCGTAGCGGAAATCGGAAAGAACATGTACGTCGTTCAGTATGCCAATGACATCGTTGTAATTGATGCTGGCCTTAAATTTCCAGAAGAGGACATGCTTGGCATTGACATCGTCATTCCCGATATCACTTACTTGACGGAGAACCGTGACAAAGTAAGAGGCATCGTGCTTACGCACGGGCATGAAGACCATATCGGCGGCTTGCCTTATGTACTCAAAAACTTGAATGTTCCCGTATACGGAACCAAATTAACGTTAGGTCTGGTCGAGAACAAGCTGAAGGAAGCCGGCTTGCTGGGCGATACGAAGCGCGTGCTCATTCATGCCGACTCGGAAGTGCAGCTGGGGTCGACGCTTAAAGCGACATTCTTCAGAACAAATCACAGTATTCCTGATTCGGTTGGGGTGTGCATTGAAACGCCGGAAGGCAACGTAGTTCACACAGGTGACTTCAAATTTGATCATACTCCAGTCAATGATCAATTTGCTGATTTGCACCGCATGGGGGAAATCGGCAAGAAAGGGGTACTAGCGCTTTTATCGGATAGTACGAATGCGGAGAAACCTGGTTTCACACCGTCGGAGAAAAATGTCGGCATCGTCCTGGATGATATCTTCCGCAAGGCTCAGCAGCGTGTCGTTGTTGCTACATTTGCTTCCAACGTGCACCGGATTCAACAGGTAATCGATGCGGCTTATTCGACGGACCGCAAGCTGACGATTATCGGACGCAGCATGGTTAACGTCGTGACGATTGCTTCGGAGCTCGGATATCTGAACGTCCCTGACGGCATTCTGATCGAGCCGGAAGAAGTAAACAAAATGGCTGCGGACCGCGTCGTCATTTTATGTACAGGCAGCCAAGGCGAGCCGATGTCGGCGTTAACACGCATGGCCCGTTCCACACATCGCAAGGTCGATATTTTGCCTGGGGATACGGTGATCATCGCAGCGACTCCTGTACCTGGTAACGAAAAATACGTGGGACGGACGATCGATGAACTGTTCCGGTTAGGCGCCGAGGTGATTTACAGCGGCTCGAATTCCGGTGTTCACGTATCCGGCCATGGCAGCCAGGAAGAATTGAAATTAATGCTGAATTTGATGCGACCTAAATTTTTCATCCCCGTCCACGGGGAATACCGCATGCTGCGGAAGCATGCGCTGCTCGGAGAATCCGTCGGCGTTGACCCGGATAATATTTTTCTGCTCGATATTGGCGAGATGGTGGAAATCCAGAACGGCGTTGCTCGTAAGGCCGGTAAAGTTCCAGCAGGCAACGTTCTGATTGATGGCCTTGGAGTTGGCGACGTAGGTAATATCGTGCTTCGCGATCGTAAGCTCCTGTCTCAGGACGGCATTCTGGTCGTCGTCGTTACGCTGAGCAAGCAGGATGGAACAATCGTATCCGGTCCGGATATTATTTCCAGAGGTTTCGTATACGTAAGGGAGTCCGAGGGCCTGCTTGAAGAGGCGAACCGGATCGTCTCCAGCACGTTGGAGAAATTAATGAGCGAGAACGTTAACGAATGGGCTTCGCTCAAGACCAATGTCAAGGATGCACTGGGACGCTTCCTCTATGAGCAAACCCGACGCAGACCGATGATATTGCCGATCATTATGGAAGTGTAATGAACAACTGTAAAAATAAGAAAAATTCATATATCTGACCTTTCGGGTCGGGCACACAGTCGCCCCTTCTCCTGCCGGCAATATTGGACGGTTTCTTGTAGGAGAGGGGGCTTTCTTTTTTGTTGCCGGCCTTGCATGAAGGCTGCTGGCCTAGGCATACTAACGACACGATGGATAATTACTGGCCAGCGCCGAAAGGAAGTGTCGAGGATGAATGAGCAACATCACAAGCCAAGCTATACGGCGAACGACGCAGCGGAGCCTGCACCTGAAGTTCCAGGAGGGGAAAAGACGGCAGCCGCGGTCACCGAAACGATCCAGCAGCTAGGTCAGACCGCAGTGCCTGCGCCCGGGGAATCCAACGTGTATTGCTTGACGATCATAGGACAAATCGAAGGGCATCTTGTGCTGCCTCCGCAGAATAAAACGACCAAATATGAGCATTTGATTCCTCAATTGGTAGCAGCCGAGCAGAACCCTCGCATTGAAGGGATTTTAATTATTCTGAATACAGTAGGCGGTGATGTGGAAGCCGGATTGGCGATTGCGGAAATGATATCTTCGCTGTCCAAGCCGACCGTCACGGTGGTGATTGGCGGCGGACACAGCATCGGTGTGCCGATTGCCGTTGCTTCCGATTATTCGTTTATCGCCGAGAGTGCGACGATGACGATTCACCCCATCCGCATGACAGGGCTTGTGATCGGTGTGCCGCAAACGTTCGAGTATATCGAGAAAATGCAAGAGCGCGTCGTGCGATTTGTGACGGCCCACTCGCAAATCTCCGAGAATACGTTCAAGGAGCTCATGTTCAAGACCGGAGAGCTGAACCGTGATATCGGCACGGCTGTTGGAGGGAACGATGCGGTGAAGAACGGGCTGATTGATGGAATCGGGGGAATCGGCCAAGGACTAGCCAAGCTGAATGAACTGATCGAATCGCGGCGTGCGGGAGGAGGACTTACGCAATGACTCATTATACGATTTTGCCGCAAGACGTTTATTGGAACTGGGACGACCAGGAAACGAAAGACAGCTATACGGAAATTGAACTCGGCGGCGTATTGATGCAGGTCAGGATGGAGCAGGACAATCGGGCAACGATTATCCGGCTGCTGCGCTGCTCTCTGGACGATTATCTAAATCCGGCCTATGCGCCTGGGCAGCAGGTTACGTTTATCCCAATTTTGCGCAAATCATAAAGAGTCTATAGGTTGCCCCCAGTGATTATGGTATAATATTCATCTAGGGGGTGATCTTCGTTTGGCGCGAAAAAAGAAGAAAAAAAAGGCAGCACTGGGCAGTATGCTCAAGTATGAAATATATGGGATCATCCTGATTACGCTATCGATTATCGCCTTGTCCGGGGAGGCCGCAGTTGGCCGGACATTATCGAAGATGTCCGCACTTGTCCTGGGCAAGTTCTATTTCGTAATTCCATTGATCGGGATTTTCATTGGGCTCAGCGTGATGATAAGCCGCAAATGGCCGTCCCGCTGGAATACCCGCCGCACTGGAGCGCTGCTTGCCGTGCTGTCGCTGGTTTTGATGAGCACGATTTTTTCCATGGAGAAGAAGCTTGCTCCATCGGTGTCATTATCGGCGGGAAATATTATGTCGCAAATTCATCATGATCTTCAAACCGCCTTGTTCGGTCCAACGCTTGAGGATACCGGGTTCAGCCTGCTCGGTCTCGATATCAGCGGAGGCTATGTCGGCGGGCTTGAATTTGCCCTGCTCTATTCTCTGTTCGGCATTGCAGGAGCGAAGCTGATCATGATCGTGATGATGGCGATCAGTTTCATGCTGATTACTGGTCTGTCTTATGTCGATTTATTCCGGTTGATGCGTAAAAATGTAAGCGGAGTGGGGGCCGATTTCGGCCGGAAGCTCAGAATGCTGCGTCCTGTTCCCGTTAAAAGAGAGAAGCGGCCAGCTGAATCTCCGGATCGGGAAACCCGGTATGAGGATGAAACGGAGGAAGAGGAGGAGCTTCCTGCGTCCCCTAAGCAACAGAACAAGCCGGTATTTTTTCAGCTGTTTAACTTTAAGCCCCGTCCGAAGCAGACAGGCAGCTCTGGGGATTTCAGCGAGGAGTTGGAGGGGCAATTCGCGGAGGACGAGCCGTTACATACTTCCGGAGTGAATTGGAATGAACTCGATTATGCAGGCAGCAATGCTTCCGTTCCTGAAGGAGCGAGATTCGATCCTTACACCGGTGAACCGATTCTGCAGCGGAACGACCAGGCAGATGTCGGTCCCATTATTCGCGATTTCTTCGACAATATACAGCATGAAGGACGCTCCGGCGAAAGTGAATCTGAAGCGGAGGAGCAGCAGTCTGGCGAATCGGAAGTCTGGCCGGATGCCTTAGCTTCCATAGAGGATTACAGCCCGCCGGAGCTGAACACAGCTGAGGCGGACGCCGTGGAAATGAATGCAATCTCCCATTCTGATGAGGAAAGTGCTGATACTTCTGGAGAGGGTAATCAAGAAGAAGGGGACAAGCCCGAAGAACCGGCACCTTCGCCGAAGCCGGCTCCCAAGCCGTATAAATTGCCGCCGTTCCGTCTGCTGTCCAAGCCGGCAGGCAGCGGCAAGTCCGGTGATCAGGCGGATTACAAGCAAACCGCTCGCAAACTGGAGGCGACACTGGAGAGCTTCGGGGTAAGGGCGCGCGTGCTGGAGGTTGTTCGCGGACCTGCCGTTACCCGGTATGAAATCCAACCGGACATCGGGGTCAAGGTGAGCCGGATCGTCAATTTGACGGACGATATCGCCTTGGCGCTTGCAGCGAAAGATATCCGCATGGAGGCCCCGATTCCCGGCAAATCGGCGATCGGCATCGAGGTGCCGAACAACGAGGTATCTCTCGTTACGATGCGGGAAGTGATGGAAACCCCGGTTTTCCAAGATGCTGAATCAAAATTGTCCATCGCCTTTGGGCGGGATATCTCGGGACAGACGATTGTAGGGAACCTGGCTAAAATGCCACACTTGCTCGTTGCCGGGGCAACAGGTTCTGGGAAATCGGTATGTATTAACGGTATCATTACCAGTATTCTATATAAAGCAAAGCCGGATGAAGTAAAGTTCATGATGGTCGATCCGAAAATGGTTGAGCTAAATGTCTACAACGGGATTCCTCATTTGCTAGCCCCGGTCGTCACCGATCCGAAGCGGGCGTCACTGGCCCTGAAGAAGATCGTAGTGGAAATGGAGAAACGCTATGAGTTGTTCTCCAAATCGGGCGCCCGCAATGTAGAAGGCTACAATCTGATGATGAAGGACAATCCGGAGGCCATTCTCCCGTACATTGTCGTGATCGTCGATGAGCTTGCCGATTTGATGATGGTCGCGGCGAACGATGTAGAGGATGCAATCGCCCGCCTGGCGCAAATGGCCCGGGCTGCGGGCATCCATCTTATTATCGCCACGCAGCGTCCGTCGGTGGATGTAATCACCGGCGTAATCAAAGCCAATATTCCATCCCGAATCGCGTTTGGCGTATCCTCCCAGGTAGATTCCCGAACCATTCTGGATATGGCAGGGGCGGAGAAACTGCTCGGCAGAGGCGATATGCTGTTTATGCCGATGGGAGCCTCGAAACCGATCCGCGTGCAGGGCGCCTTCATGAGTGATCAGGAGGTCGAAGCGATTGTAGGTTACGTCCGCGATCAAGGGCAGGCTGAATATGACGAGAGCCTCGTCCCCGAGGTGGATGAAGAAATGCAGGAAATGGAAGAGGTCGTGGACGAATTGTTCGATCAGGCCGTACAGATCATCCTCGAAGCGAAGCAGGCCTCGGTTTCACTGCTGCAAAGGCGGATGCGCATCGGCTATACCCGTGCGGCGAGATTGATTGATTCGATGGAAGCGCGCGGCATCGTTGGTCCGTATGAAGGAAGCAAACCTAGGGAAGTACTGATCTCTTTGGAGCAGTTCAAGCTCGGGAAAGTATCTTCGTAATAGCTCATACAGCTGATATATGGCGGCAGACCCTTGAGGGACAAGGGTCTGCTGTTTTAATTTTGCTCTGCGAGAAAGGATTCTTTTTTGGAGTGCATAGGAAAGGGCGGCAGTAGTCATAATAAGGTCATCCATCTATGTTAATCCACAAAAGAAAGGTAGAGCTAAACGTATGAAAAAATCGAGAATATGGTTTGCTACCGGTTTAGTGCTGCTTTTGTGCGGGGCATTGTTCGGAGCTTATCGGCTTTGGCATAGTACGCCCGCTATGGCGGAAAGAAGCGAGGAGCCGAAATCTTCCCTTCCCGTATTCAGCGAACAGGTGATCCAGTATGGCGCCTTTGGAACAGATGTCTATGAGCTTCAAGGCCGGCTGGGTTTTCTAGGATTTTATCATGGCAAGCTCGATAGTTATTTTGGTCCTAAGACACTGGAATCCCTCAAATGGTTCCAGTCGGAGTTTGGCATGCCGGTTGACGGTCTGGCCGGACCGAAAACGAAGCTGAAGCTTTACAATGCCACGAAAGAATGGAAGCCGGGCATGGAGTATGCGACTGGCGAGACCGAAGCAAATAAAGGGGTAGAGAGTGCGCCCGAGCAGGCTGAAGGCAATACGTCGGCAGATTTATCTTCCGGTAACGCAATGGGACTGTCGGCCAATGACCTGAAAATCATGGCTAATGCGGTATACGGCGAAGCCCGCGGGGAACCTTTTGAGGGACAAGTCGCCGTGGCAGCAGTAATTCTGAACCGCGTGAAGTCGCCGAGCTTCCCCAATACGGTATCGGGCGTCATTTTCGAGCCGCTCGCCTTTACCGCGGTCGCTGATGGCCAAATCTGGCTTGAACCGAACGAGAGTGCAAAAAAAGCGGTACAGCAGGCACTGAATGGCTGGGATCCGACCGGCGGCTGCCTATATTACTTCAACCCGGAGACAGCAACCTCGAAATGGATCTGGACCCGTCCTCAGGTTAAAACGATCGGTAAGCATATTTTCTGTATGTAAATAACATTTTGGCAGGAAGCAGCCGTTCATGGGATCGGGTTGCTTCTTTACTTTGCCATAGTATAGAATGGAACTAAAATTATTGAGGTAAAATGTGACAAAGACAGTCTCTTGTAAAGGAGTTTTCATTTTGAATAAAACTGTATTTGAGCGGGGTAAAGCCGGCAACATTAGAATTCACGTTCTGTCGACGACCAGATTCAAAACATTTGCGGTATCGCTCTATGCGGGAATTCCGCTGCATGAGGATACAGTAACGACTACAGCGTTGACTCCGTTTGTGCTGCGGCGGGGCACGGCATCGTACCCGGAAACTATTCAATTTCGCGAGCAGCTTGAGCATTTGTACGGCGCCGGATTTGGCTTCGATGTATACAAGCGGGGGAATTATCAAATCGTTCAGTTCCGCATGGATACCATTAATGATGAATTTGTATCCAGCGATGACTCCTTGCTGCGCAAAACCTTCTCTTTCCTTGGGGAGGCTGTAACGAAACCTATTACGGAGAACGGCGCATTCCGGGAATCCTATGTGAGCTCGGAGCGGGAGACGGTTCGCAAGAAGCTGGAGGCGATCATTAACGATAAAATACGTTATGCCGCTGAGCGCTGTATGGAGGAAATGTTCCAGAACGATCCTTATCGCCTGCATCCGCTCGGTCAGCGTAAAGACTTGGACCAAATCACAGCAAAGTCGCTGTATGCGGCATTTCAGCAATGGCTGCAGCAAGCGAACCTTGATCTATACGTTGTTGGCGATACGACCCTTGCCGAGGTGCAGGAGCTTGTAGAACTGCATTTCAACTGGGGACGTTCGGCCATTCCGGAATACGTTCCCGCACAGAGCCATTGGACCGGTGACGATGTTCGCGTCGTGGAAGAAGTGCTTGACGTGAATCAAGGCAAGCTCAATATGGGTCTGAGCATCCCGGTTACTTATGGCGACGATCGCTATGCGGCAGCTTTGGTGTATAACGGAATTTTAGGCAGCTATCCGCATTCCAAGCTGTTCATTAATGTCCGCGAGAAGGAAAGCTTGGCTTATTACGCGGCATCAAGATTCGATGGGCATAAAGGCATCGTCTCGATTCAATCTGGTATCGAAATCGCGAATTACAATAAAGCGTTAGAAATTATTAAAGCACAGCTGGCAAGCCTGCGCGAAGGGCAGATCAGCGAGCTTGAAATGTCGCAGACGAAGGCGATGATTCGCAATAGCCTGCTGGAAATGCAGGATTCCGCATTTGATTTGATTGCATATGATTTTAACCGGGTGTTGTCCAGCCGGGAGCGGCCGGCGGAGGAGCTCCTCCGGCAGATCGAAGCGATTACGCCCGAGGATGTCGTTAGCGTAGCGAATTCGGTCAAGCTCGACACGATTTACTTTTTGACAGGGAAGAAGGGGGTGTAGTGGATGGAAGTCATCACGCATGAACGACTAAAAGAGACGGTGTACCGGGAGACGATGGACAATGGTTTGCAGGTGTATGTGCTTCCGAAGCCGGGATTCCAGAAAACGTATGCCACCTTCTCTACCAAGTATGGCTCGATTGATAATCATTTCCGCGTGGAAGGAGAAGCCGAGACGAAGGTGCCCGACGGAATCGCCCATTTCCTGGAGCATAAGATGTTCGAGGAGCCAGAAGGCGATATTTTTGCCAAATTCGCTTCTTTAGGCGCCTCTGCGAACGCCTTTACCAGCTTTGAGCAGACCGTATATTTGTTCTCTGCGACCGAGAACGTCATGGAGAATATTGAGACGCTCGTCAATTTTGTGCAAAATCCTTATTTCACGGACCAGAACGTGGAGAAGGAGAAGGGCATCATCGGCCAGGAAATCGGCATGTACCAGGACAATCCGGATTGGCGCGTATATTTTGGTTTGATCGAGGCTATGTACGCCGTACATCCCGTGCATATCGATATTGCCGGGACGGTGGAGTCCATCGGCACGATTACCAAAGAGACGCTTTATAAGTGCTATGACGCTTTTTACCATCCAAGCAATATGCTTCTGTTCGTAGTGGGCGGTGTCGATCCGGAGGAAGTGTTCTCGCTGGTACGGAGCAACCAGGCTAAGAAGAGCTATTCGCCGCAAGGAGAAATTCAACGGTTGTTCGATCCGGAACCGAACGAAGTTCACGAGAAGCGCAAGGTGATCAAACTTCCGGTTTCACTACCGAAATGCCTTTTTGGGTTTAAAGAGACGAATATTGGAATTAAGGGCGAAGCTCTGCTTCGCCGGGATCTTGCGCTTAAGCTGGCCTTGGATCTGCTAATCGGTTCCAGCACGAAGCTGTACCAGAAGCTGTATGACATGGATCTGATTTCGGATAGCTTTGGCCACGAATTCAACAGCAACCCGAATTATGCTTTCTCCGCGATTGGCGGAGACACAAAGGACCCGGACCGTCTGCTGGAGATCTTTACGGAGGAAGCGAAGTCGATACTCGCCTCGGGGTTCCAGAGCGACGATTTTGAGCGCGCACGCAAGAAAAAAATCGGCGGTTATTTGCGGATGCTGAACTCCCCCGAAAATATCGCCCACGAGTTTACACGTTACCGCTTCCGGGGCGGAGATCTGTTCTCCGTATTGCCGATATATGAATCTTTGACCTTGGAAGAGGTGAATAACCGGCTGCGCGAGCATATGGACTGGAACCAACTGGCCGTATCGCTTGTCGTTAGTCCATAAGACATGAACAGCTATCATGGGACAGATAAAAGCATTGGGGAAATGACGGTGCTGATTACGGGGGCGAGCCGTGGCATTGGTGCCCAGATCGCCCTTCGTTTTGCCGCGGTCGGAATGAATATTGTCATTCATTATAGGAAATCACATGAAGCCGCTAATGAAGTGGCCAGAAAGTGCCTGGAAGTCGGTGCAAATGTATGTACCGTTTATGCGGATCTTGGAAGCCGGGAAGAGATTTACCGGATGAAGGAGAAGCTGGAGAGCCGGGGCCTTAAGCCGGATATTCTGGTGAACAATGCGGGGATTTCCCACTACGCTCTGCTGTCGGATGTATCGGAAGAGCAGTGGGATGAAGTGATGAACATCAATTTGAAAAGCGTGTTTCTGTGCAGTCAGGCATTTATGCCCTACATGATTAACCAACGGTTTGGCCGCATTATCAACGTTTCCTCTGTCTGGGGAATTTCCGGGGGAGCTTGCGAAGCCGTATATTCGGCGGCTAAGGGAGGCGTAAACGCCTTTACGAAGGCTCTTGCTAAAGAGCTGGCACCTTCCGGCGTTACGGTCAATGCAGTAGCTCCAGGAGCCGTTAAAACGGACATGATGGAACGGTTCGGTGCAGAGGAGATCCGTATGCTGGAAGAGGAGATTCCTGCAGGAAGACTGGCTTCGCCCGAGGAAATCGCTTCGCTGGTGTATTTCCTTGCGCTGCCTGAATCCGGCTATATTACGGGACAGATCATTAGCCCCAATGGCGGCTGGCTGACCTGATGCCGGGCTTCAAGCTAAATTCTACTGTTAAGGCAAGGAATGGCGCAGCTGTTTCGCCTGATTCCACGTATAAATAAGCCGAATAAATCGCATATTACGACTGTTGATTTTAAATCTCACGTTCAACCGAAGGAGGATTTAAACATGTCAACAGTACTCAAAAATTTCGATACCTGGAAACAATTTTTGGGTGAACGCGTCAAACATGCGGAAAGATCGGGCCTCAGCGAGGAAACGATCTCTCACCTTGCCTACGAGATCGGCAGCTTCCTGGATGAAAAGGTCGATCCGCAAAACGCTTCTAACCGGGCCCTGAAAGAGCTGTGGGATGTCGGAAATGAAGAAGAGCGTAAGACCATTGCCCGGCTGATGGTGAAATTGGCTAAGGAAAACGCATAGTTTGCGAAAGGCAAAGCTCCCTGTTATGGGGAGCTTTTCTACCATTTTATACAGGTGCTTGCCTTTCGAAAATATTTTATATATCATAAAACACGTATTGTTCTTGTTCGCTTTCATTCTGCAAACTTTTCACTTCTCTGTCAATGAATGCAGGAATAATGGCCTATATTGTCGAATTAGTGTTGTATGAAGGGATTTTGACAATGAAGTACATATATTTGTAGGTCTTTTTGAGTACGACGATTAAAGATGGCGTTACTGGTCGTCTTTTTTTGGTGAAATAGTACACATGAATAATGACCGGCCGTGAAGCGTAACAATTGTACCGGGAAATACGTTATTTAATTCGGAAGGCTACTTTCATTTCAAATTGTATTTTTAAATTTAAAATATAATTCTATTTCAATTATTTGCAGGAGGTGATGGACGTGTCGAATTTGGGCCAGCAATTGAAGGAAGCCCGCCTTGCCAGAGGCTTGTCACTGGATGATGTGCAGGATATGACAAAAATTCGCAAAAGATACTTAGAAGCCATCGAAGCGGGAGATTATAAGGTGTTGCCAGGGAGTTTTTATGTGCGGGCCTTTATAAAGACATACGCTGAAACGGTTGGAGTAAATGCGGATGAACTGCTGAACGAGCATCGTCAGGACGTGCCTGCTCCTCAGGTGGAGCAGACGATGGAGCCCGTGCTGCAGAAGCGCCGCAGCAGACAAACGTCCGAGCGCAATTCGAAATGGATGTCTACGGCGCTGATGTGGTCTTTTGCTATTCTGATTTTGATCGTCATTTATATGTATTTTGCAGTCTGGGGCAAGAATCCGGCTGCGGACAGGAACAATGAGACCGATCCGACGAAATTGACCCAATCGGAGAATCCCTCGAAGCAAGGCGACAAAGGCCAGAACGGAGCTTCTAACGGGGATTCGCAGGGAGCTAATGATGCTAACCAGCCGGACGGCAGTAATGCCCATGCCGGTACGGACGGAAACCAGACGGATACTAGCACGCCAGACGGTGCGGAGAACGGTAGCGGTTTGAATAGCGGCGCGGGTACAGAATCGAGTGGGGACGTTGTGGTTCAGCCGGACGGCAAAAGCGGAAGCACGACGAATTTCAAAGTCATTAATCCTGGCGGGCAGCCGGTGCAGGTCGTGATCAATGCAACCGGCAAGAGCTGGGTCGAGGTGTACAAAGGCGGCAGAGATGGCGAGAAGCTGTATTTTGACAATACGTCGGATGGGGATGTGCTCACTTATGAGTTAGGTCCTGAGGGGATGTATATCAAATCGGGAGCTTCTTCGTACACGAAAATAACCGTTGCAGGCCAGGTCGTGGAGGACGGCAAAAATACTTCCAAGATCCAGCTCAACATGGACACAACCGGTGACGGAGCGGGGGCCGGCCTAGACAGCACAGATACAGACACGGAATAACCGCGCCATGCATCGGGCAGAATAGTCTTCTATGCCTGCTGTTACCAGCAGGCATTTGCAAGCTATTTTCATGTGAGGTGTGCATTGGCCTGGCTGGCTGGATCGCGCCGGGTTTAGGCATTATCGTTTCGCTTTTTGGCTATTATCTGATGCCGAGCGCATGGAGGTACGGTTTATTTGGCTTTGGAACCGCCCATATGCTGCTCGGCATTTTGGATATGTTCAGGGATCCTCATCGCCGGGTGAAATCGAGTGAATCAAAAGGACAAATATATCCCCAATCGTTCTTCGGGCTTTAATGTTCGAGGAGCGTTTTGGTGCGAAAACATATATTATGATGTTGGTTGGCGGCAGCTGGTGCTGCTATTCGCAAGGTTGGACTTTGCCCATGGGATTACATATAATTAATAAATATAAGCAAATTAGGAAAGGACGGAGAGTTATGGCTTCTGAAAGTTCATTTGATATCGTCTCCAAAATGGACATGCAGGAACTTACGAATGCGATCGATCAGACGGAGCGGGAAATTGCAAACCGTTTCGACTTCAAAGGGAGCAAAAGCGAGCTTAAAGTCGAGAAGGATGAACTGGTGATCGTGTCAGACGACGAGTACAAGCTTGGAGCTGTCATCGATATTTTGCAGTCAAAAATGATCAAGAGAGGATTGCCGATCAAAAACCTGGACTACGGCAAGGTGGAGCCGGCTTCGCTTGGAACCGTTCGTCAGCGCATAAAGCTGAAGCAGGGTATCGATTCGGAGAACGCGAAGAAAATCAATGTTATGATCCGCGACTCCAAACTGAAGGTGAAGAGCCAAATTCAAGGCGACCAAATCCGTGTTACCGGCAAAAGCAAAGATGATTTGCAGCAGGTCATGCAAATGCTTCGCAAGGGCGATCTTTCGGTGGATTTGCAATTTACCAACTTCAAATAGTAACGAAAAAGTGGTCTTTTGCTGCGCGGGCTCGCGCGGTGAGAGACCTTTACACGTTTTTGACATGGTATGTTCGTAAAGCTTATACTTGTAGGGAAAAATGGGTATATCGGTTAATTTCAATGGGGGATACTGCATATGACTGAAAAAGTGAAAATCGTAACGCTCGGTTGTGAGAAAAATTTGGTTGATTCGGAAATTATGTCAGGCCTGATCGATCAACGGGGCTACCGCCTTGTAGAGGACCGGGAAGAGGCCACGGTCATTATCGTAAATACGTGCGGGTTTATTGACGCTGCCAAGGAGGAATCCGTGAATACGATTCTGGATTTGGCGGATTTGAAGGAGACGGGGAAGCTGAAGGCGCTTATCGTGTCCGGCTGCTTGACGCAGCGCTATAAGCAGGCCTTAATGGAGGAAATGCCGGAGATCGATGGTATCGTCGGAACCGGGGATTTTTATAATATCAATCAGATTGTTGATGAAGCGCTCAAGGGCAAAAAACCGGTTCAAGTCGGGAATCCGGTGTTTAATTATGAAGAGGTACTCCCTCGTAAAGTATCGACGGCCAAGTATACTACATATGTAAAAATTGCCGAGGGCTGCGATAACAATTGTACGTTTTGCAGCATTCCAATCATGAGGGGGAACTTCCGCAGCCGTTCGATCGAATCGATCATCGCAGAGGTTGAGCTAATGGCTTCGCAAGGGGTGAAGGAAATTAGCTTGATCGCCCAGGATTCCACTAATTACGGAACCGACCTCTATGGGGAATATAAGCTGGCCGAGCTGATGAATAGGGTTACGGAGGTTGAAGGCATTGAGTGGGTCCGGCTCCATTATGCTTATCCAGGCTTCTTTACCGACGAGTTAATCGAAATGATTGCGACGAATCCTAAAATTTGCAAATACATCGATATGCCGCTGCAGCATAGTGAAGATGCGGTCCTCAAACGGATGCGCCGTCCGGGACGCAATCGCGACATCCGCGAGCTGGTCGCAAAAATTCGTTCCCGTATTCCGAATGTTTCGCTGCGCACTTCCCTGATTGTTGGGTTTCCGGGCGAAACGGAGGAGGATTTTGAAAGATTATGCGATTTTGTACGGGAAATCAAATTTGACCGGCTGGGCGTATTTACTTATTCCAAAGAGGAGGATACTCCTGCCTCAAGGCTGCCGGATCAGGTGGAGGAAGAGGTTAAAGAGTGGCGCGCCAACACGCTGATGGAGATTCAGCGCGAGGTTTCTAACCAAAATGCCGGCAAATTTGTCGGACAGGTTCTGGATGTGCTGGTTGAACGGTATGACGGCCGCAGTGACGTCTATATCGGGCGTTCACAGTATGATGCGCCGGAAATCGACGGTGAAGTATACGTTACGAATTGTCCTGTTGGCATTGGAGAAATCGCCAAGGTACGAATTACGCATGCTTATGAATACGACATGTCCGGGGAGGGTGTCCTTTGAACTTACCCAATCGCATAACCATTGCCCGAATTTTTATGATCCCGGTCATGCTGGTCTTCTTGCTGGTTGACTTCGAGTGGTGGTCTTATGAACTGTCGCTTGGCAGTTATACGCTGCCGGTAAACCAGTTGATTGGGGCAATATTGTTTATTGTAGCTGCCAGTACGGACGGAATTGATGGATATATTGCCCGCAAGCATAATTTAGTGACTAACCTCGGCAAGCTGCTTGATCCTCTGGCAGATAAACTGCTGGTGGCCGCAGTGCTGGTAGCGCTGGTTGCGATGGGTGAAATCCAAGCCATCATTGCAATCGTCATCATCAGCCGAGAGTTTGCCGTAACAGGACTACGGGAAATCGCATTGCTGGAAGGTTCGGTTATTGCCGCCAGCAAGTGGGGGAAAGCGAAGACCATCGCTCAGATAATTGCGATATCCGTTCTTCTCCTAAATAATTTTCCGTTTGAGTGGATCCGTTTTCCCTTTGATGAAATTGCGATTTGGGTTGCTACGCTGATTACGATTTATTCGGGCATCGACTATTTTGTGAAGAACAAAAGTTTGCTTTCATTCTCTAAAAGCTGATTAGGTGACGGATTGCATAAATGAAACAACCTTTTGCTATTCAGCCATAACTATTACGATTGATGAAGTGAAAGAGATGAGAATGCCTTTATTTTGCTGGTGGAAGGAGACGTGGGAGAGAGATGAGAGCAGAAATCATCGCTGTAGGCACCGAGCTTTTGCTTGGACAAATTGTGAACACAAATGCGCAATTTTTATCTCAGGAATTAGCGTCTCTTGGTATCGACGTGTATTTCCAAACGGTTGTCGGCGACAACATGGACCGTCTGCGTCAAGCGATTCAAACCGCCGAATCGAGGGCGGATGTGCTTATATTCTCAGGGGGCATCGGCCCTACACAGGACGATTTGACCAAGGAAGCGTTAGCTTCTGTGCTAGGCAGAGGTCTGCACTACGACAGGATGGCCATGGATAATATCGACCGGTTCTTTCAAGGGCGCAATATTCCGATGACCGAGAATAATCGGCGCCAGGCGCATGCGATTGACGGATCCACGCCGCTGCCCAATGAGACAGGACTGGCCGTAGGGAACGCCATTGCGCATAACGGGAAGTTCTATATCGTATTACCCGGTCCTCCGAAAGAATTGATGCCAATGTTCCGAAATCAGGCGGCCACATGGATATTGCAGCATGTGCTGACCCATGAACAGCCGATTTATTCGAAGATGCTGAAATTTGCCGGGATCGGCGAGTCGGCATTGGAGACCCGCGTTCTCGATCTAATCGAAAAGCAAAGTGATCCGACCGTAGCGCCTTACGCGAAGGAGAGCGAGGTTACACTGCGTATTACTACAAAGGCGAATTCAGAAAGCGAAGCGATGGCTAAGCTGGAAGTGATGGAGAAGGAAATCAGCTCGCGGCTTGGCGACCATCTATATGCAACAGAGGATGTGCCGATCGAGAAGACGATCGTGGACATGCTTACAGAGCTGAATCTGACCGTGAGCTGCGCCGAGAGCTGCACTGGCGGATTGCTCATGGAGACCATCACCTCTATTCCAGGCAGCGCTGCAGTCTTCCACGGCGGTATCGTATGCTATTCTAATGAGATGAAGGAGAAGCTGCTCAACGTTCCCCATGACATGCTGGAGGGAGAAAATGCTCCCGGCGCCGTCAGCGCCGAAACTGCAAAGGTGCTTGCCGAGCAGGTGCGCATGATTGTTGACACGGATTTCGGTCTGTCGATTACCGGTGTGGCCGGTCCGGGCTACTCGGAGCGCAAGCCGGTGGGACTCGTATATATTGCCATCTCCCGCCGCGGACAAGATACTGCCGTTTTTGAGCTGAATCTTAAGGGGAATCGGGAGACGATCCGGATTCGTTCTGCCAAGACGGTACTCTATCATCTGTGGAGACAGCTTAAGGAAACTGCTGACCGCTGATCATGCATAGCTGTTCGCGATTGCATTTGCAAATGGAATAAGCTTCGGGGTATAATGGATTTACGGAAGAACCGTAGCCTAACTGATTTGTTGCGCTGCGGTTCTTTTTTTCGTTAATTGCCATGGCCATGGCTGGTTGATGTTGATTTTAAATATGGGTACTTATCCCTTTATTATCATTCCAGAATAAGCGAATCCCGAAGGGAGAGCTCCCACGGAGCAGGAAGTAGAAGGTACTAACTGCAAACGAATCACCTAAGTGGGTTAGCTTTCCTCGAGCACCGTCAAAGGAAAGTTTAAGCAGTGCGCCAAAAGCAAGCGAATCCCGAAGGGAGAGCGCCGCCCAGCACGAAGTAGAAGGAAACGCACCCACACCAGCTCCCGTCTCCAACATGCAGGAGCGCCAAACCAGGAGCGGACCCGAAGGGGAGCAAGCGGCTCATTCCAGCTAAAGCTACCCGGGTGCTCGACCGCAGCTCCTTGAGCAGGGTGTTTCAGGTAACCCGGGTGAACCCAAAGTAAGACGTACCCGAAGGGGGAAAAGCGATCCACGCGCCAAAAGTAGAGCGCATCCCCAAAGGGGACAGCGGGCAGGAGCGTCTCTGTAACTCCTACGTTAGTCCAATTTGCGGGAGTCCCGAGGGCTGCAAGCCCTGCGGGGGCCCTCCCTTACGGTAAGGGAGGGTTTGGGAGGGTTGAGACCCGAATATATGTTCGAAAAAATGCTTGGCAAACGTTCCAAAACAAGGTACAATTATTAATGTAAAGTCCTACATTTAATCAATTTGATAAGGATGTGAGCTGATTGTCAGATCGTCGTGCAGCGCTGGATATGGCGCTTCGTCAAATAGAAAAGCAATTCGGTAAAGGTTCGATTATGAAGCTGGGCGAATCCACTCATATGCAGGTGGAAATTGTTCCCAGTGGTTCGATTGCATTAGATATAGCTCTTGGCACAGGCGGGCTGCCGCGTGGCCGGATTATCGAAGTATACGGTCCTGAGTCCTCAGGTAAGACGACAGTGGCGCTTCATGCCATTGCCGAAGTTCAAAAAATCGGCGGACAAGCCGCATTCATCGATGCGGAGCATGCGCTGGATCCATCTTATGCCAGCAAGCTTGGCGTAAATATCGACGAGCTCCTTCTTTCCCAGCCGGACACCGGGGAGCAGGCGCTTGAAATTGCAGAGGCGCTCGTAAGAAGCGGCGCTGTCGACATTATCGTTATCGACTCCGTGGCGGCGCTTGTCCCGAAAGCGGAAATTGAGGGCGAAATGGGAGATTCTCATGTGGGCTTGCAGGCTCGATTGATGTCTCAAGCGCTCCGCAAGCTGTCAGGAGCGATCAGCAAGTCCAAGACGATTGCGATCTTTATCAACCAATTGCGCGAGAAGGTCGGCGTGATGTTCGGAAATCCGGAGACAACCCCTGGCGGACGGGCTCTCAAGTTCTACTCCACCATTCGTCTTGACGTGCGCCGCATAGAGACGATCAAGATGGGAAATGACATGGTTGGTAACCGTACCCGGGTCAAGGTCGTCAAGAACAAGGTGGCTCCTCCGTTTAAGCAGGCGGAGATCGATATTATGTATGGCGAGGGCATTTCAAGAGAGGGCAGCATTATCGATATCGGCGTAGAGCTTGATATTGTCGATAAAAGCGGAGCCTGGTATTCATATTCGGGCGAGCGCTTAGGCCAAGGCCGCGAAAACGCGAAGCAATTTTTGAAGGAGAATACCCAGATTGCTGATGCCATTGAATTGAAAATTCGCGAAGCCAGCCAGTTGTCGACGGTCGTGCCTTCGGCTTCCGCAAGCGAGCTCGAAGAAGATGCGAAGGAAGAGCAGGCGCTTTTCGAAGAATAATAATTTAGCAATATTTAGGCGCTCTGTATTCTGGCGAAGCCAGAACAGAGCGCTTTTATTTTGGAAGTGACCACCGTGATATAATATGCAAGCAAGCATTAGCATAATGCGGAAGGGGGGCGGCTCGATGAATGGAAAATACGGCAATCGCGGGATACAGCCACCTTCAGGGAAGGGCGGAAGGCGGTTACAGGAACCGCAGGGAATAGTTGATATTTCTGAAGAGCGTTTTTGGGGGAATACTACAGAGGAATCCCTCGCCGTAGAGTCAAGCTTTGATGATTTTCCGGATGAGGGTGAACTGGAAATTACTATGGTGGAAGCCCTAAAGCGGCCGAAGTTCCGTTACCGGATCCATTTTGGTTCCTATTCGGTCGAAATTCATGAAGATGTGATGATTAAATATCGGATGATCAAAGGCGCGGCTTTTGCCAAGTCGGATCTGGAAGAAATTATCGCGGCGGATGAACGGCAGAGAAGCTACGGGGACGCGCTTGTATATTTGAGCCGAAAGCCGCGTACTGCCTACGAAATAGCACTCCGCCTCGGAGAAAAGGGATGGAGCGAAGAGACGGTAAGCGACGTTCTTTACCGTCTTAAGCAGGAGCGGCTTATTGATGATGCGGCATACGCCCAGGAATGGGCCAAGCAGCGTGTTGGAAGCAGAGGCAAGGGAAAACTATGGGTTCGCCACGAACTTCGTCAGAAGGGCATTGCCAAGCCTTTGATTGAGGAGGCGCTTGGTGAAGTCAGCGAAGAGGATGAATATAATAGCGCTCTACAGCTTGGGGCGAAGAAATGGAGATCCACCACAGGCGAATTGATGGACAGAAAGCGAAAGACGGGCGCTTTTCTTATGCGCAGAGGCTATTCAGGAGGGCTTGTTTCCAAAGTCATCCGCGAGTTGGCTCAGCAGGAGGGCCAAGAAAATACGGAGGAATGGGAAGAGGAATAGGCCTGCGGCAGGAGCGGCTGTCATTTGCTTGACAATATCTTTCGTCAAATAATAAAATGTCTATATGCACAGAGTCCTTTTTTCCTTCCAAAATTATGACTCTGTACACATTCTATTCGCCAATCATGAAGGGTTACATTTTAGCTCATGAATTAAAGTGAGCGGCCTACCTGAATCGGCCTGTATTCGATTCTTAGAAATGATGATGAATTGAGGAAGTTAACTACAACTGCAAGTATCCCAAGGAATGCCTTGGAGGAATCAACGGGGAGGTGAACAGATGCACGATGGAGTCTGGGTCGCTCTCGTTGCAGCCGCTTTATTCTTTGGGTTCGTGATCGGATATTTTATTCGGAAATCTCTTGCAGAAGCTAAAATTTCCAGTGCGGAACACGCTGCAAGCCAAATTTTGGAAAATGCAAAGAAAGATGCAGAAGCACTGAAGAAAGAAACAGTCCTGGAAGCTAAGGATGAGGTCCATAAAATCCGGACTGAAGCTGATAAAGACATTCGTGAACGTCGGAACGAAATTCAACGGCAGGAAAGACGATTGTTGCAAAAGGAAGAGTCGCTGGATAAAAAATTAGAATCGCTTGAACGAAAAGAAGAGCAGGTGGCAGGCAAAGAGAAGCGAATTGAAGAAACTCAGCAGCAGATTGATCAGATTTATAAAACTCAGGTTCAGGAATTGGAACGTATCTCCAACTTGACGATGGAGGACGCCAGAATCATTATCCTAAACAATGTAGAGCAGGAAGTTCGCCATGAAACGGCGCAGCTGATCAAGGACATTGAACAGCAGGCGAAAGAGGAAGCCGATAAGAAATCGCGTGAAATCATTACGCTGGCTATTCAACGTTGCGCAGCCGATCATGTTGCGGAGACGACCGTATCTGTTGTAGCATTGCCGAACGAAGAGATGAAGGGACGGATCATTGGCCGCGAAGGACGCAACATCCGCGCGCTTGAGACGTTGACCGGGATCGATCTCATTATTGATGATACGCCGGAAGCCGTCATCTTGTCTGGCTTTGATCCGATTCGTCGGGAGATCGCTCGTACCGCATTGGAGAAACTTGTGGCGGACGGACGGATTCACCCGGCACGAATCGAAGAAATGGTCGAGAAGTCGCGTCGTGAAGTGGATGAACGGATTCGTGAATACGGTGAGCAAGCAACCTTTGAAGTGGGAGTTCATGCGCTTCATCCTGATCTGATCAAAATTTTGGGACGTCTTAAATTCCGGACAAGCTACGGTCAGAACGTGCTGAAGCACTCGATGGAGGTTGCTTACTTGGCCGGCCTTATGGCAGGCGAATTAGGCGAAGACATCGTTCTGGCCAAGCGGGCTGGACTGCTGCATGATATCGGTAAAGCGCTTGATCATGAAGTGGAAGGATCGCATGTCGAGATCGGCGTGGAATTGGCTAAGAAATACAAGGAGCACCCGGTGGTTATTAATAGTATCGCATCCCACCACGGTGACTGCGAGGCCACATCGGTGATCGCCATGCTGGTCGGTGCAGCTGATGCCTTGTCGGCAGCACGGCCTGGCGCTCGTCGTGAAACGCTGGAAACATATATCCGGCGCCTCGAGAAGCTTGAAGAGATTTCGGAATCGTTCGAAGGCGTGGAGAAATCCTATGCCATCCAAGCTGGCCGCGAGGTTCGCGTTATGGTACAGCCCGATAAAATCGACGATGCAGAAGCATTCCGCCTGGCTAGGGACATCACGAAGACGATTGAGAATGAACTGGATTATCCAGGGCATATCAAGGTTACCGTCATACGCGAGACACGGGCGGTTGAATACGCAAAGTAAAGCCAATGCTGAGAAAGTGGCCCTTATGGGGCCGCTTTTTCTCATTGCTTATGAGAATACAATGATTGTTTGAGGAGGAACCTGCCATTAAGGTTTTATTTATCGGAGATATTGTTGGAAGCACAGGCCGCAAAGCGTTAAAGGAGACGCTCCCGCATTTGAAATCGAAATATAGCCCGCATGTCATTATTGCGAATGGAGAAAACGCAGCCGGGGGAAGAGGTATTACGGCGGCGATAGCCAAAGAATTTTTCGAGCTAGGCATACACGGTCTTACGATGGGCAACCATACCTGGGATAATAAAGAAATTTTTGAGTTTATCGACGATGAGCCGCGAATGATCCGTCCGGCCAACTTTCCGCCAGGAACACCGGGACGGGGTTATACCGTCATTAAAGCGAATGGCAAAGAGCTCGCGATTGTCAATTTAATGGGACGCACTTTTCTTCCAGCTATTGATGATCCGTTTCGGGCAGCCGACGAAATTATCGGGAAACTGGCCAAAAAACATAAGTGCATTCTCGTCGATTTCCATGCCGAGGCCACTTCAGAGAAAATCGCGATGGGCTGGCATCTCGACGGTAGAGCCTCCCTTGTCGTAGGCACGCATACCCACGTGCAGAGCAATGATGACACAATATTGCCTCAGGGAACAGCTTATTTGACGGATGCGGGCATGGTAGGCTCGCGGGAAGGCGTATTAGGCATGGAGAGGGAAGCGGTGCTGCGAAAGTTTACCACACAGCTGCCGGTGCGCTTTCAAGTGTGCGAAGGAAAATGGCATTTTCATGCCTTAGTAGTGGACATGGATGAATCCACGGGACGTGCGAAGAAAATTCAAAAAATTCGCTTGCTTGAAGACGAGTGGATTATGGAATAAGAAAATACAAATTTAGCTTAATGCTGGCTGCGGATAGGGGTTATGGTAAAAAGCAGGAATTTTTTCACTTCTAACGAATATCTTCTAAGTAGTGGAATCAACCATTATTCCCAGGGAGGTACTTACCATGGAAGTATTAAAAGTTTCAGCAAAATCCAATCCCAACTCCGTTGCCGGTGCGCTTGCTGGAGTTCTTAGAGAACGTGGCGCTGCTGAACTTCAGGCTATAGGGGCCGGTGCTCTGAACCAAGCCATTAAAGCGGTAGCGATTGCCCGGGGATTCGTCGCACCTAGCGGTGTAGACTTGATTTGTATTCCGGCGTTTACGGACATTGTCATTGACGGCGAGGATCGCACAGCCATTAAACTGATCGTGGAGCCTAGATAAAATAATAGATAGCAACAATTAGATACCTGTTTACGAGCATGCGTAGACAGGTTTTTTGCATTTAAGGCAAACCTATGATCAGGATTCAAAGTTTCATCTCTAGGTGTAAACGTGTAATCAGCTAATGAAGGGCGGGGGACGAGTTTGAAAATGAAAGTCGCCGATTTCCATTGCGATGCCTTAAGCAAAATGCGGATTCATCCTGAAATGGACTTCACTGCAGACGACCGGCTCGACGTATCCGCAAAGCGAATGGTTCAAGGCAACGTAAAACTGCAGTGCTTTGCCATTTTCTTATCCAAGCAGCTGGGGACCCCGAATATGGGGCATATTTTGGATCAGATCGATGTTTACAATGCCCGTGTCGTTCCAAACGGAATATATCCCATTCGCTATGCCGAAGAGCTGGAGCAATGGGAACAGGAGGGGAAGCAGGGAGGATTGCTGGCACTGGAAGGAGCGGACGGCCTGGAGGGAAACTTGCATTATTTGCAAGTTTGCTTTGAATTGGGGGTGCGCTTGCTGGGAATTACTTGGAATCATGCAAATTGGGCAGCTGATGGCATATTGGAACAACGTAACGGAGGGTTTACGCTTAAAGGCGTCCAGCTCGTCGAATTAAGCCATCAGTTAGAAATGATACTAGATGTATCCCATTTGTCCCAGAAGGGCTTCTGGGAGCTCGTAGAGCTCTCTGAGGCTGCGCGGCGGCCGTTTATAGCTTCGCATTCGAATGCCTACGCGGTCTGTGATCATGTCAGAAATTTGCATGATGAGCAAATTCAAGCTATCATACGAATGAACGGCCGAATCGGTGTGACATTTGTCCCTTGGTTCGTTCAGAAAGGCGGCACTCCGTCGAGCAGGCATTTGCTTCCTCACATTGAGCATATTTGCGCTTTGGGCGGGGAGCACCATATTATGTTTGGCTCTGACTTCGACGGAATTGAAGAGCATCTTAGTGATCTTGATCATTGCGGACGCTATTTGGATTGGGCAGAAATGCTGCTGAAGCATTACCCTGAACGGCTTGTACGGGGATGGTTGTACGATAATGCAGTCAGGTTTTTACGCACGTGGCTGCCAAAAAACAAGTAAGCGCTTTAATTAATCCAATCGTGAGATCGATATGATCGAAAACTACTATATGAGAAAAGGCTCGAAAACGCTTGCTTTTTATTTGTTTGCGACATAAAATTGACATGACTCTGAAACAGAATGTTCACATTTATGGAAACGGTGAATACTGTTTCCAAGTCAACATTCTAGCTGCACTATAAATATACTGATAGTGCTATAGCGATACGATTAAAGGGGTGGGCGATCTTGATTAGTCAATTGTCTTGGAAGATCGGTGGACAGCAAGGTGAAGGCGTTGAAAGTACAGATCGAATTTTTTCGACGGCCTTGAACAGACTGGGATATTACTTGTACGGGTATCGGCATTTCTCCTCCCGTATTAAAGGCGGCCATACGAATAACAAAATTCGGATCAGTACAATGCCGATTCGTGCGATTTCCGACGATTTGGACATTTTAGTCGCTTTTGACCAAGAAAGTATCGATTTGAATGCACATGAGCTTCGCAGCGGTGGCGTCATCGTAGCCGATGCTAAATTCGATCCTACCGTTCCTGAAGGTGTCGACGCGACTCTCTTTGCGGTTCCGATTACGGCGATTGCGGAGGAGCTGGGTACTTCACTGATGAAGAATATGGTAGCGTCCGGAGCATCTTGGGCGTTGCTTGGTCTGCCGTTGGAAGTATTTAATAAAGCCGTAGAAGAAGAATTTGGACGTAAGGGTCCAGCGATTGTTGAGAAGAATATCGAAGCGGTGAAACGCGGTGCGGATTTTGTGCTTGAGCTTGCCGGAGGGCCGATTGACAGCTTCAAGCTGGGTCCTGCTGACGGTAAACAGAAGCTGTTCATGATCGGCAACGATGCGATTGGCCTTGGCGCGGTTGCTGCCGGATGCCGGATCATGAGCGCCTATCCGATTACGCCGGCTTCTGAAATCATGGAATATTTAATCAAGAAACTGCCGAAATTCGGCGGGACGGTAATTCAAACCGAAGACGAGATTGCCGCCATTACGATGGCGATCGGCTCAAATTATGCTGGTGTCCGGACGATGACCGCATCAGCGGGGCCTGGCTTGGCCCTGATGATGGAAGCGATTGGCCTGGCAGGAATGACCGAGACACCTGTCGTTATTGTAGATACACAGCGTGGTGGCCCAAGTACAGGGCTGCCGACGAAGCAGGAGCAAAGTGATATTAATGCCCTGATCTACGGAACTCATGGTGAAATTCCGAAGATTGTCATTGCGCCTAGTTCGATTGAAGAATGCTTCTACGATACGATTGAAGCTTTCAACCTTGCCGAGAAATATCAAGTTCCTGTCATTTTGGCGACGGATCTTCAGCTTTCGCTGGGCAAGCAGTCCTGCGAAATGCTGGATTACAACAAAATCGTCATTGACCGCGGATATGTGGTGAAGGATATTCCAGACCGTGAGGATGGCAGTATGTTCAATCGTTATGCGTTCACCGAGAATGGCATTTCTCCACGAGTTCTGCCAGGTGAGAAGAACGGGATTCACCATGTTACCGGCGTAGAGCATGATGAGGCTGGACGTCCATCGGAAAGCCCGGTTAACCGGAAGAAAATGATGGATAAACGTCTGCGCAAACTAAACAAACTGCAAGTAACGAATCCGATCCACCTGCAGGCTCCGCATGCTGAGCCGGACATCCTTGTCATCGGCATGGGCTCCACGGGCGGTACAATTGATCAGGCTCGCGCGCGTCTGGACGGCGAAGGCATCAAGACGAACCATATGACCGTTCGCTTGCTGCATCCGTTCCCGGTAGAAGAAGTGCTTCCGGAAATTAAAAAAGCCAAGAAGGTACTTGTTCTCGAGAATAATGCAACAGGCCAGCTGGCTAACCTGATCAAGCAAAACATCGGTTATCACGACAAAATTGTCAATGTGTTGAAGTATGACGGTAATCCGTTCCTTCCTTCGGAAGTTTACAACGAATGCAAAAATGTAGCCGGAAATAAACCGCAGGAGGAGTTGGTATAAATGGCAACTTTCAAAGAGTTTCGTAATAAAATCAAACCAAACTGGTGTCCAGGATGCGGAGACTTTTCCGTACAAGCTGCCATTCAACGCGCTGCGGCCAATGTAGGGCTGGAGCCGGAGGATTTGGCAGTCATCTCCGGAATCGGTTGCTCTGGACGGATTTCTGGATATATTAACGCTTACGGGCTTCATGGAATTCATGGCCGTGCGCTGCCAATCGCTCAGGGCGTAAAGCTGGCAAACCGCGATTTGACCGTTATCGCTTCCGGCGGAGACGGCGACGGGTTTGCAATCGGTATGGGACATACGGTTCATGCGATTCGCCGTAACATCAATATCACTTATATCGTTATGGATAACCAGATTTATGGATTGACGAAAGGTCAGACTTCTCCGCGAAGCGGCGAAGGCTTCAAAACGAAGAGTACGCCTGAAGGATCCATTGAATCTACGTTGTCGCCGCTAGAGGTAGCTCTTGCTGCAGGTGCTACTTTCGTAGCCCAATCCTTCTCCAGCGACTTGAAGCAGCTGACTTCGCTGATCGAACAAGGCATCCAGCACGAAGGCTTCTCGTTGATTAACGTATTCAGCCCGTGCGTAACATTCAACAAAGTGAATACGTACGACTGGTTTAAAGATAATATCATCAACTTGGATACAGTAGAAGGCTATGATCCTACGAACCGCCTTGCTGCAATGACGAAGCTGATGGAAACGGGCAGCATGATCACAGGTTTGATCTATCAAAACAAAGAGAAGAAGAGCTACGAGAACCTTGTTCACGGTTTCTCCCAGGAACCGCTGGCGCATCAATCGCTGGCATTATCCCAAGCCGACTTTGACAATCTTGTTGCAGAATTCAGATAATACGGTGAAAGATGTCCTTTTTGAGAGGACATCTTTTTCTTTTTGTTTGAAATAGGTGTATAATGGGTAACGATGTAAAGCGTCATCGACATAGAGAAAAAACTGAGGAGTGTTTGCAAATGAGCAAAACAGTGCCAGTCGGCGTATCAGCGCGTCATATCCATTTGACCCAGGAACATATCGAAGCTTTGTTTGGACAAGGCTACCAGCTTACGGAATTCAAACCGTTGTCTCAGCCAGGACAATTTGCGGCCAACGAAACGGTGGCAGTCATCGGTCCGAAGGGTCAATTCGACAAAGTGCGTATACTAGGACCTGCACGTCCTGCTTCACAGCTTGAAATTTCCCGTACCGATTCGTTTGCGATCGGCGTAAAAGCGCCGGTAAGAGAATCTGGAAATATTGAAGGTACGCCGGGTATTACGATTAAAGGACCTGCTGGCGAAGTGGTGCTGCAAGAAGGAGTAATCGTAGCAGCCCGCCACATCCATTTTCATACTTCTGATGCCGAGAAATGGGGCATTAAAGATAAGCAAATGCTGAAAGTTCGTCTGGGCGGAGAGCGTGGCCTAGTGCTGGAGAACGTCATTGCTCGCGTTTCCGATTCCTTTGCACTGGATATGCATATCGACACAGATGAAGCTAATGCAGCAGGAGCGAGTAACGGCGATACCGCTGAAATTATTGACTAATTGGCAATGCGGATGAATAACGGGCTATCCTGGGGAGAAATGTCCCCTAGGATAGCCCGTTTTCTCGTTTACGAAGTTGGTGTTTTATGTTGCTTGCGTATTTTCGATCGACACCGCATGGGCAATACAAGGAATTGTCTCGCCCTGCTGAAAGGACAGAGGTGAAAGCAATGCGCCTGTAGCAACGACAAGAATCCGGTTTAGCTCGCCGCGCTCGAGCTGATTCAGCAGGTGCCCATAGGTGACAACGGCCGAGCAGGCGCAGCCGCTGGCTCCGGCTTGAACCTGCTGTTTGCTGTAATCGTATATCATCATGCCGCAATCTTTATAGATGGTTCCTTCCATCGGGATGCGGTGCTCTTTTAGTAAAGTCTTGGCGATATCATAGCCTACTTTTGCTAAATCTCCGGTGACGATCAGATCGTAATACGAAGGGTCTATTCTCATATCTCTGAAATGGGCCTGGATCGTGTCAACCGCTGCGGGAGCCATGGCTGCTCCCATGTTGAACGGATCGCTGATTCCCATATCGATGACTCTGCCGATCGTCGCTGAAGTGACAGCGGGACCTTCCCCTTCCAGCGATACGACGGCAGCGCCTGACCCGGTTACGGTGTATTGCGCTGTTGGCGGCTTCTGTGAGCCGTATTCCGTAGGATAGCGGAATTGCTTCTCCGCACTTGCATTATGGCTGCAGGTGCCGGCAAGAGCATACTTGGCGCCGCCATGGTTAACGGTCAATGAAGCGAGGGCCAGACTTTCCATTGAAGTGGAGCATGCCCCGAAGAGACCGAGGAAAGGAATGTTTAGCGATCTGGCGGCGAAGCTGCTGCTAATGATCTGATTCATCAAATCCCCGCCAAAATAAAACTGGACTTGCTCTTTGGTCAGGCCTGCTTTTTTGACAGCTAGGTTGGCTGATTCTTCGATAAGCGTCTTCTCCGCCTTCTCCCAGCTCTCTTGTCCGAGATACAGGTCTGAATGTATGATATCAAAGTCTTTGGCCAGCGGCCCATCGCCTTCGAAGGGGCCCACGATCGTCGCCCTGCCGACGATCTTCGGTTTGTTCTCAAATATCCAGCTTTGGTGGCCTTTAAGCATGTCACGAACCTCCTCCTCCTGCATATCCAGGTACGAAAATGGCGTAAATAATCCCGATAATGAACGCGGCAACTGTTCCGAATACGATCACAGATCCAGCTAATTTAAACATTCCCGCACCCACTCCTAAGACGATTCCTTCGCTGCGATGTTCGATGGCGGAAGAGGCCATGGAATTCGCGAAGCCGGTGACGGGCACAGCGCTGCCGGCACCAGCCCATTGGGCGATTTTATCGTATACTCCTAACGATGTAAGTATGACAGACAATAATATCAGCACGGCAACGGTTGGGTTGCCCGCTTCTTTATCCGTAAAACCGCCATACTTCATGAATGCCTGCCGGATAGCTTCTCCGATCAGGCAAATGGTCCCTCCGATCAGGAAAGCACGGATGCAATTGCTCCATACGGGGCGCTTTGGTTCCTTGGACTGTGCAAGTTTTTGATATTTCTGCTGAACCGGGGTCATTTTTTTATTTTTGTTTCCCATCACATTGCCTCCTATCTAGCCAAGAGCGGCTTGACGTCCTTAATGATTTGCTGCAATTGCTCGGAGCAGTTCGTGTATAGCTGTTTCGGTTCCGCTTCTTCCGTCGATAAAGCATACATCTCCAGATCGGCCTCACACTTTTTCAAGTTTGCGAGCAAAGCTGCTTTCTCCTGAGGCTCGGGAACACTTATTTTATCGTCGTAGAGGTCAACATATAACTGACCGGTGCCGTCAACCTGTCCAACAAATACGTTTTCGACAGTTACGCCGAGTTTTTCCAGCTCAGTGTGAAGCCAAGCTCTGTTCAACCCGATCGTAGAGAGCGGTTCGTCCATGATTTTCCCGTCGAGAATTACGGCCTGTGTCTCTGGTTCCGGGGCAACTTTTATCCCTAAATGAGACGGGGTTATAGGCTGATATTCTTTTTTTAGCAGGACGTTGATCTCTCCGCTCGGCTCGATAACAGCAAATTCGACTTCGGCTGCCTTGAAAATATTTTTTTTGCGCAGTTGTTCCAGCAGCTCCTCGTTCGTGAGTTTTTCCTTTTTCAAATTGTCTTCAAGGATTTTGCCGCCTTTAATCAGAACCGTTGAGCTGTTGTCGATGACGTTTCGGGCTTTTTTACTTTTGATTTGCAAAAATTCAATTCCCAAAGAGACGAGAACCCAGACGACTAATGCGGTGACGCCAATATACCACTGCTCCTGATGATTCACTGAAATATAAGCAGCCAAATCCCCAATCGTGATCCCTGTAATGTATTCAAATAGGGAAAGCTGCGAGATTTGCCTTTTTCCAAGCAATTTGGTCAGAAGAAAGAGTACTGCAATTGAAACCAAAGTTCTTACGACAACCTCTAACCAGATTTGCATACTGACACTGACACTCCTTTCATTGCGGCTAAAACACGGTAACCCAATTATGCGCAGAAGCTGTTTTTTTACTAACACAAAATTTGGAAGCTCAGATTCCAGTATGTTTTGTGCGAAATGGGCCAAATTATGATGGCGCAAAGCATAGTTACAAGATTAAGGTGGTGAATCAGATGACAGTATCAGCACAAGTAAAAACAACGCTGGCGTCTTTAAAAAGCGCTCAAGCGAACCTGGAGCAATTCGCTTTGAACACGCAAAACAAGGATGCAAAAAACTTGTTTACTACTGCGGCTCAACAAACGCAGCAAATCGTTGACCAAGTGGAAACAAGAGTTTCACAGCTGGAAAATGAAGAGCCGCAGTACAAAGGATTCTAGGACATTCCTTAATCGCAAAATGAAAAGCAATAGCCGAGCCCGTTCAATTGGAACGGGCTTTTGTGCGTGCTGAAGAAGCTTGTAGAATAATCGCCAATGACCTTATCGCGTCTGGATATCAATTTAGAAGCATGTTATAATTTGGTGTAATGCATTTTTCGATGACTTGTGATGGCGTTATAGTTTTAGCGATAGATTGACTAAAGGAGTGGGCCGACACCATGGCTAAGGAAACGAAGGATTACTCCAAGTATTTTGATTTCTCGGACGCCAAAGTCATTTCCGAGGACGAGAGCGGCAAGAAAATCAGAATCCGCGGACGGGATATTCAAATTCTTTCGGAACCCAATCACCGCAAAGAGAAGCAGCGCGGGAAAGAGGATATTCAAGTGTTGTACAACACTGCCGTGCCTAAGGAGCTGAAAGGCATCGGTAACGGCAAGAAATATATTATTTATACGTACGGCTGCCAGATGAATGAGCATGATACCGAGACGATGAAGGGTCTGCTTGAGGAAATGGGCTATACCCCTACGGAAGAGCGTAAGGATGCGAACATTATTCTGCTGAACACCTGTGCAATCCGAGAGAATGCCGAAGATAAAGTATTCGGCGAGCTTGGGCACCTGAAGGGGCTTAAGACGGAAAATCCAGATCTGCTCCTTGGCGTATGCGGCTGCATGTCGCAGGAAGAAGGCGTTGTGAACCGGATTATGCAGAAGCATGGCTTCGTCGACATGATTTTTGGCACACATAATATTCACCGGCTGCCTCATTTGATCCGTGAAGCTTTGTTCAGCAAAGAAATGGTCGTCGAAGTATGGTCCAAAGAAGGGGACATCATCGAGAACCTGCCGAAGAAACGGGAAGGGATGCGAGCCTGGGTCAACATCATGTACGGCTGTGATAAATTTTGCACCTATTGTATCGTTCCGTTTACGCGGGGGAAGGAGCGAAGCCGCCGTCCTGAGGATGTCATCGCCGAGGTGCGCGATTTGGCGCGTCAAGGCTTCAAGGAAATCACCTTGCTTGGACAGAATGTAAATGCCTATGGCAAGGATTTTACCGACATCGATTATACGTTTGCCAATTTGATGGACGACATCCGCCAAATTGATATTCCGCGCGTTCGCTTTACGACATCGCATCCCCGCGATTTTGATGACGATTTGATTGAAGTGCTGGCAAAGGGCGGCAATCTGGTTGAGCATATCCATCTGCCAGTTCAATCGGGCAATACCGAAGTGTTGAAGCGCATGAGCCGCAAATATTCGCGGGAGCATTATCTGGAGCTTGTCCGCAAAATCAAGAAAGCCATACCGGACGTGGTGCTGACAACGGATATAATCGTTGGCTTCCCTGGGGAAACCGATGAGCAGTTCGAAGACACGCTGTCCTTGGTTCGCGAGGTAGGATATGACTTCGCGTTTACATTCATTTATTCTCCGCGCGAAGGCACGCCGGCCGCTGTCATGGAAGACAACGTTCCAATGGAAGTGAAGAAAGAGCGTCTGCAGCGGCTTAACGCTGTCGTTAACGAGCATTGCCGCATTAGCAACGACCTGATGAAAGGCAAAATCGTCGAGGTGCTTGTCGAAGGGGAGAGCAAGAACAATGCCGAAGTGCTGTCCGGCCGGACACGCAGCAACAAGCTGGTCCATTTTGAGGGCGGCAAGGATTTGATCGGCAAGTTCGTACAAGTGGAAATTACCGATCCAATGACATGGTATATTAAAGGGAATATCGTGTCAGAAGCGGTTACCTCCGCTTAATGAATAGGATGAAATACAGATTGGATTGTGTATGAAATACATGGCTTGAATTTAGTTGGGAGGAAAGAGCATTGGGACAAGAGCATAACCACACGACCGATTGTGGAATTCCGAAATTTGATTCCCGCGATCTCGTCATTCGCGAAGATATTATGGCAAAAGCAAAAGAGCTCGCAGAGCTGATCGGGACAAGCGAGGAGGTTCAGCATTTCCAGAAGGCTGAGCAGCTGATCCGGAAGCATGAAAGAGTGCAAACGCTAATCAGCGCCATCAAGAAGAAGCAGAAGGAAATCGTTGCCTTCCAAAGCTTCCAGAATCAAGCGATGGTTGACAAAATTGAGCGGGAGATCGATGAGCTTCAGGACGAGCTGGATGAAATACCACTCGTGACCGAATTCCAGCAAAGCCAGAGCGATATTAATTATTTGCTGCAGCTCGTCATTTCGGTAATCCGGGATACGGTATCCGAGAAGGTTAATGTTGAATCCGGAAGCGAACCTGCTCCGGCTTCAGGATACGGCGAGTAAGTCATCATGAAACTGTGCGGAGGCTTACCCTTCGCACTTTTTTTGACGATTCACCATCCGTATTTTATTAATATCATGAAATATATGCGTAATGATTGTTTGAATAAAGGCATCTTAGGAATAATACATCAAGAAAGGGTTGACCGCGTCAATCCATACAGAAGGGAGAACGATAATGGATTGGACGGATATCATGTCCCGCAGTGAGAAGTCGTTTTGGGGACTGCTTGGCCTCCGGCTGTTATCGGCAGACAGTCAGCGTGTGGAGATCGGCCTTACCGCTACCGAGTCGCATCTAAATTCCATGGGCATCGTCCATGGAGGCGTCCTGTCCGCGATGATGGATCAGGCGATGGGGACGCTTGTAACGGCTACCAAGGAAGGCCGGGAAGGCGTAACTACGCATTTGAACGTAAATTTTCTGAGTCCGATGCAAATGGGCGAATTGATCGTGACGGCTTATCCGCTGCATGAGACGTTCCGTACGATGACTTTGCGTGCTGAAGTCCGCAACAGTGAGGGCTTATTGGGAAGCATTGCAACAGCGACGTTCCGGCTGCCGAAGGATAAAGGGAACTCCGGCAAGGATCAAGGCTGATTCATAGTAATGCAAATTCAACGGAATGTTGCCCGGTGATTCACCAGGTAACGTTATCATATGAGTAATGTGGTGATTCATGATGAGTATGGAACAAGAACAGGATCAGGGACAGCATCGCTATGATGCCAAGAAATACCGAACACCGGATGGAATTCCTGCGGACATAGTCATGTTTACACTAGCCAAGCAGGAGCGCAAGGCCGCTACGAAGTCGCTTCCTAGGTTCGATTTGAAGGTGATGCTGATCCGCCGCAGAAGCTGGCCGTTTGCCGGGGCCTGGGCGCTGCCGGGGGGATTTTCTCAAGAGGATGAGTCTTTGTATGAGACCGCGCGCAGAGAGTTGAAGGAGGAGACAGGGGTAGACGGTCACCATCTGGAGTATCTCGGGGTGTACAGCAAGCCCGGACGCGACCCGCGAGGCTGGATTATCTCTCATGCTTTCTTCGCGCTAGTCGAGGAGTGGGTGCTGGAGAAGCGCCAATCCGCGGACGATGCCCAGGAAGTCGGATTGTATACGGTGAAAGAGGCGCTGGAGGATTTACAGCTCGCGTTCGATCATCGTGAAATTTTAGAAGACGCTTATAAGAGAATTCAGCAGCAGATGCTGCATACGACAATCGCGAAGCAGTTTTTGCCGCCTCATTTTACGCTTGGCGAGCTTTATCAGGTTATTCAGACGGTTGTACCGGATTTCGCGGAGCTGAATTTCATTCGCAAAATCACGTCCACCCGCAGCAGACAGGGGATTTTGGAGGAAGTGCGCGATGAGAACGGGAATCCGATGCTGTCCAATCAATATTCGCAGCGTCCGGCGCAGTTATATCGTTTTACCGATTATACGCCAAGATTATCCATTTATACTTAACGGACTGCGATATCTTGATTCTTTGTTCATGTAGTTAACTATTTGTCAGCTGCCGTTTCATGTTCATTCCATGTTCATAATTTATTAAGAAGAAGGGCTGGGTGAAGCTGGATGAAAGCACTGCTTGTTGTTGATTATACGAAGGATTTCGTCGATGGAAAGCTGCCTGTAGGAGAGCCGGCGATTTTGCTCGAATCGACGATTTGCCAAATTACGGAGCAATATGTGCAGCAGGGCGATTTTGTCGTCATGGCGGTGGATTTGCACGAAGATGGGGATACGCTCCATCCGGAATCCAAGCTATTCCCGCCGCATAACATCCGAGGTACGGAAGGACGGGAACTGTACGGTAAGTTAGCGGACGTGTACAAGCGGCACCAGGATCGGATTTACTGGATGGACAAAACGCGATACAGCGCTTTTTGCGGCACAGATCTCGAGCAGAAATTGCGGGAACGGGGAATTAACGAAGTGGTGATCGTCGGTGTTTGCACGGATATTTGCGTATTGCATACCGCTGTAGATGCATATAATAAAGGTTATGGCATTACGATTTACGAGGATGGTGTAGCCAGCTTTAATCCGGAAGGCCATACATGGGCACTCGGGCATTTTCGTGCTACTTTGGGTGCAAATGTGACAAGCAGCCGATGAACTTAAGTAATAGCTGCGCATGAGTGCAGTTGCGACACCAGAGAGGATGAAAGACAGATGCAAAGCTCAAGTTTGGCGCTACATACGGATAAATATCAGATTAATATGATTTATGCCCACTGGGTAAACGGCACGCATGAACGCAAAGCGGTGTTCGAGGCGTATTTTCGCAAGCTGCCCTTCGGCAACGGATATGCCGTGTTTGCAGGTTTAGAGCGAATTGTGCAGTACATATCCCATCTGCAGTTTTCGGATAGCGATATCGAGTTTCTGGGCAGACAGGAAGAGAATTACGACCCTGCTTTTCTGGAGCTGCTCCGTAATTTCCGATTTAAGGGCAATCTTTACGCTGTTCCTGAAGGAGCTTTGGTGTTCCCGAGCGAGCCGCTGATTCGCGTAGAGGGAACAATTATGGAGGCCCAACTGATCGAAACTGCACTGCTTAATTTCATGAACTTTCAGACCTTGATTGCCACTAAAGCATCACGGGTGAAGCGGGTGGCCGAAAATGATGTGCTGCTCGAATTCGGTTCACGGCGTGCACAGGAGGCCGATGCTGCCATTTGGGGAGCGCGAGCAGCCTATTTATCTGGCTTCGATGCGACCTCGAATTTGCTTGCCGGAGAGATCTTTGGCATTCCGACCAAAGGAACGCATGCACACTCCTGGGTGCAGAGCTTCGACTCGGAGCTGGAGGCATTTGAACGATTTGCTGAGGCGCTTCCTGATCAGGTCTCGCTGCTCGTGGATACATTTGACACGTTAAGCAGCGGCGTGCCGAACGCGATCAAGACCGCAAAGCTGCTGGAGAGCAAGGGCAAGCGGCTAAGCAGCATTCGCCTGGATAGCGGAGATCTCGCTTACCTGTCGATGAAAGCCCGTAAAATGCTTGACGAAGCCGGTCTTCCATACGTTCAGATCGTTGCATCAAATGACCTGGACGAGAATACAATCTTTAACCTCAAGGCACAAGGGGCGAAAATCGATATATGGGGTGTTGGCACCCAGCTGATTACGGCTGCGGACCAGCCCGCTTTGGGCGGGGTGTATAAGCTTGTTGAACGTGAACGGAACGGAGTAATGGAGCCGACGATCAAAATATCCGCCAATCCGGAAAAAGTAACGACCCCGGGGAGAAAGGATATTTTGCGTATTGTCGATGAGGAGAGCGGCAAGGCGATCGCCGATTACATCTGCTTCCCTCATGAGCAGCAGGCTAGATCCGGAGGTAAGCTTCGTTTGTTTGATCCAGTTCATCCCTATTTGAAAAAATCCGTTAAAAATTACAAGGCCATTTCGATGCAGCAGCAAATTTTTGTAGACGGGGAGCTTGTCTATGAACTGCCTACCCTTGATACGATCCGAGCCTATCATAAAGAGCAGCTGCAAATGTTCTGGCCAGAATATTTGCGGAAGCTTAATCCGGAGAAGTATCGCGTCAACCTGAGCCAGGAGGCGTGGGAGCTTAAACAGAAGCTAATCGAGGAATATATGGGCCAGCATGAAGATTGAAGCAATCCAAAATAGTTCAAGGCTGTTTTCTAAGCATACGCTTAGGAAGCAGCCTTTTTCATTGGTTATTATTTCTCGGGAAAGCGCAAAAACCGCTATTTTTAGCGTCGTTGCTTGCTTCATTCGACACCTGCCTCAAAATTGTCCATATGACATTTGTTACATCCATCACACTCCATATATGGTAAATTGAAAAATTAATCGAGGTATTTTTGACTCGAAGCATTTGCGATGATGTTGAAGGGGCATTTTGTATAGTTTGATTCTGTAATGATTACCGTGTAGATGAACTCGCATAAGCGAAAGAAGGGAGTCCGGACGCATGCAATTACCAAAATTGAATGAGTTAGGTTTTTTCGAAATTCGGCTGGAATCGATAGGGGGCCTTGGCGCGAACCTAGCCGGCAAAATGCTGGCTGAAGCTGGGGTCGAGGGTGCCGGGCTGAATGGTGTCAGCTTCTCTTCGTACGGATCAGAGAAGAAAGGATCACCGGTTAAAGCGCATATCCGTTTCTGTAATCTAGATACGCCGATCCGGGATACATCGCCCGTAGAGCGGCCGCATATCGTAGGCATTTTTCAGGAAGCGCTTGCGAAGACCGTCAATGTGATCAGCGGCATTTATGAGGACAGCACCGTTCTTGTGAACTCCCGCAAAACTCCGGCAGAGCTGAAGGAGCAGCTGAAGCTGCTCGGAGGAACGATTGCCGTCGTTGATGCTACGGGCATTGCCTTGGAGGAGAAGAATCGGGTTAATATGGCCATGCTCGGCGCGATGTTTCGGTTATGTCCATTTTTGGATCCGCAAACGATGAAGGAGGTCATTCGGAAATCCCTGGAGAGCAAATATCCTCAAATGGTTGCCCCTGCCATAGCAACCTTTGAACGTGGATATCAGGAGGTGACGGTTGAGACCTTTGCGCTGCCGGAGGGAATGAGCATGCCTGCCTTTACCCGGGCGGATACACCGGTCTTGGGGTACGAAACCCAGCCGATTGGCGGGCTAGTAATCAATCCAGGCAACAGTATTTTGAAGGATCTAAGCATTTCGCGTTCGGGAATGATGCCGCATTTCAATCTAGATGCCTGCATTCACTGCGCCCAGTGTGATACCGTCTGTCCGGATAACTGCTTTGTCTGGGAGGAGCAGCCGGACAAGAAGGGGCGTTTGCAGATGTTCCTGCAAGGCATCGATTATCAATACTGCAAAGGCTGCCTGAAATGCGTGCACGCCTGTCCGACGGACGCGTTATCCGGTGAGCGGGAGGAAGACGGTGTCGCGGCGGCCAATCGCGTCCCGCATAGATTTGATTTTGCGATGCAGTGAAGAGGGAAATGTCGGCTCAAAAAAGCTATCGTTGAAGTCCAATAAATAACAAGAAAGGCGGAAACGTCATGGCGATGGATATTGCAAAAGAGAAGGGCACAGCCAAGGTGGAGCAGCGGGTCGTTTATGAATCAGGTAATGAAATGGCGGCATACGCTGCCCATCAAATCAATTATCATATCATGGGATATTTTCCGATATCTCCATCCACGGAGATTGCCCAATTTCTCGATTTGATGAAGGCGAACGGACAGCATGACATCAAACTGATTCCTTCTGACGGGGAGCATAGCTCGGCGGGAATTTGCTATGGGGCATCCACGGCGGGCGGCCGGGTCTTCAATGCCACGAGCGCGAACGGGTACATGTATATGCTGGAGCAGATGCCGGTTCAGTCCGGAACCCGCTTCCCGATGGTCATGAATCTGGTATGCCGGTCGGTGTCCGGACCGCTGGACATTCACGGCGACCATTCCGACTTGTATTTTGCGCTAAATACGGGTTGGCCGATCTTAATGTGCCGTGATCCGCAGGCCGTATATGACATGAATATTATGGCGATCAAGCTGGCAGAGGATCCGGCAGTGAGGCTGCCTGTGCTTGTAGCTTCGGACGGATATTTTACCTCGCATCAGAAACGCCGGGTGCATACGTTCGCCAACCGCGAGGACGTGCAGCGGTTTATCGGCGAGCAGCCTGCCGGTTTCCCGCATACACTGGACCGCAACAACCCGATTACCGTCGGCCCATACATGAACGAGCCTGATTATATCAACAACTGTTATCAGCAGTCTCAGGCGATGTACCGGGCTGAAGAAGTGTTTGAACGCATTGCGGAAGAATATGAGCTGCTGACAGGCAGAAAATATGAGCTGCTTGATCTGTATCGGATGGAGGATGCTGAGGTTGCGGTATTTCTTATGAATTCGGCTTCGGAAATCATCAAGGACGTAGTTGACAGCTTGCGGAGCCAAGGCATCAAGGCAGGTTCGATTGCACCCAACATGATTCGACCGTTCCCGCAGCGGCAAATCGCTGAGGCGCTCAAAAACGTAAAGGCGGTTACGGTAGGCGACCGTGCTGATTCTTATGGAGCGCATGGCGGCAATATGACTAATGAAATCAAAGCGGCGCTATATACGTATGGCAATACGATAACCCAGGTGGTCAGCCGCGTATACGGTTTGGGCGGGAAGGAATTTTACGCTGAGGACGGCCATCATTTGTTCTCCTTGGCGATCGAGGCGGCGAAGAAGCAAAAGGTCGACATCCCGTTCGATTATTACGGACATACGCCGGGGGATCCTGACAAGGCGCCTAAACGGGTGCTGAACCCGCTTCGCTTCGAGGATTTGAAGACCGGCCTGATTCAGGTAACCAAAAATGAGGAGACCGGGAAGCTGGGCGTGCGCATACCGCCGCTGCGTGCTTTGACGAAGAAGCCGAAGCGCATTGCGCCAGGGCATGGGGCGTGTCCGGGCTGTGGCATTTTTTCCGGACTGGAGCTGTTTTTTAAAGGGATCGAGGGCGACATCGTCGCGCTGTTTCATACCGGCTGTGCTATGGTCGTTACAACCGGGTATCCGTACTCCTCACATAAGGCAACCTATATCCACAACCTGTTCCAAAACGGGGCTGCAACCTTATCCGGGGTAGTTGAGATGTTCTGGGAGCGCAAGCGCCGGGGAGAGCTAGATCACCTCGGCCTTCAGGATGACTTCACCTTTGTCATGGTAACCGGCGACGGCGGAATGGATATCGGCATGGGACCGGCCATTGGCGCTGCGCTTCGCAATCATCGGATGATTATTATCGAATACGATAATGAAGGGTATATGAACACAGGGGCTCAGCTATCTTATTCAACGCCGTTAGGTCATCGGACTTCAACTTCGAATATCGGCTCGGTGCAAAAAGGGAAAGTGTTCCATCACAAAGATACGGCGCAGATTATGGCGGCGACGAACATCCCTTACGTATTCACCGGAAGCGAAGCCTATCCGCAGGATTTGGTCAAGAAGGCGGCCAAAGCTCAATGGTATGCTCAGAACGAAGGGCTTGTATATGGTAAAATATTGATAGCATGTCCGCTTAACTGGATCAGCCCTGATGATGAGGGCACGAACATCGTGGACGCCGCGGTGAATTCCTGCTTTTTCCCGCTCTATGAAGTGGAGCATGGCAGTACGACGATTACCTACAATCCGGAAGAAAAGGGCAAACGCGTTCCATTGGTAGATTGGCTCAAGACGATGGGCAAGACCCGCCATCTCACGAAGCCGGAGAACAGTGGAGCATTAGCCGAGTTCGAGCGCGAAGTGAACCGGAGATGGCAAGTGTTATTGGCGAAGCATGAGCATCCGTATTTGTAGTCTCAAAGACTAAGAATGAAGGATGGTAGATGAAGCAAGAGTTATAAACGAGCGTAACGAAAGGAGGCATCCCGTGGAAAAGAAAACTTCATTTCGCGCGTATCGCGTAAATCAGAATGAAGATGGCTTCTCCGCAGGCGTCGAAACGGTTCAGATTTCCGATTTGCTAGAGAGCGACGTTGAGGTTGAAGTGCACTACTCCAGCGTCAATTACAAGGATGGCCTGGCCAGCAGCCCAAAGGGCAAGGTGGTCAGCAGCTATCCGCGAATTCTAGGCATCGATTTGGCCGGCAAGGTGACCGCTTCGTCCAGCCCGGATTTTCAGCCGGGAGATGAGGTGTTGAGCACAGGCTACGGCCTAGGAGTTTCTCATGACGGAGGATATGCCGAAATTGCCCGCGTTCCGGCAGAATGGCTCGTCAAGCTGCCCGAGGGACTAACCCTTAGGGAGAGCATGGCGCTGGGAACCGCAGGTTTTACCGCTGCCTTATCTGTGGATCGATTGATCCATAACGGGCTTCAGCCAAGCAGCGGCCCTGTTCTTGTTCGCGGGGCAACAGGCGGCGTTGGCAGTATTGCCGTGAGCATTCTGGGCAAGCTCGGCTTTGAGGTTGTTGCGGCGACCGGGAAGCCTGAGACGGAAGCCTCCTTGCTTAACTGGGGCGCGTCGTCCGTTATTTCACGGGAGGCGGCTGCAGCTGAGGTTAAAGGCGCGCTCGGCAAGACCCGCTGGGCGGCTGTCGTCGACCCCGTTGGAGGAGTGGGCCTAGGCGAGATTATGAAAACTGTTAAGTATGGCGGTTCGGTGGCGCTGTCTGGTTTGACGGGCGGCGGAACCTATGAGGCCTCGGTTTTTCCTTATATTTTGCGGGGCGTTAACTTGCTTGGCATCGATTCCGTGTACTGCCCGCAGGCGAAACGGCTGGAATTATGGCAGAAGCTGGCGAGTGAATGGAAGCCAGAGCAACTGCTTCGGGAAGGTGTGACAACCTATAATCTGAACCAGGTGGAGGAAGCTTTAGCGACAGTACTGAACGGCAGGGCGATAGGCCGTCAAATCGTATCTTTGAAATCCGTCTAGCCATCGTGATTAAATGGATTCTCTGCGTCGGAGAGCCAGGGACGCAAGGGCAGCTGCTCAATTGAAGAGCAGCTGCCCTTTTTTAATACAGCTGATTCAATGTGATGGCTCGTATGAAACCGTCTAGGATGAGACAACCTAATCGTAATTCTAAAGCTGTTAAAGCGCATGGAAAGAAGGGGTTACGATGAAAAGGCGGAAGGCCGGCCTATATGTCGTTATGCTCATTCTGGGGACGGCGGTTGTAATGGCGGGATGCCGGAGCGGCTCGAACCGCATTGCCAAAGAAGAGCTCGACCGCGTGCAGATGAGAACGTACCAGAAGGGAAACCAGAGACAAGCCACACAGGGAAAAACGTTAAACAAAGCGCTGCTTCATCATTTAATCAGCGAGAGCGCCAAACACGGAATTAGGCTGACCAGAGAAACCTACGCCGAAACGCTGGACGGTACGATCACCTACAATTACTTAATTGATAGTGACCCTCGCCATTTCGTGATCGTGTATGTTTATCCGTCCGAGGAGAAGCGGATCCGGGAAATGGCTGAAATCTATGGCACCGGAGAGATTCGTTCAAAAGCGGCCAATCAGCCAGCAGTCATTGCCACACGCGGCAAAACCGCATTCGTATATGCATCAAACGGGATGCCTGATCACAAATATACCGAAAATATGCGGGCCGTGTTCGACGAGTTGCTGAACCGGATAGCTAATCCTTAACGCGGGTTTTATTTCTTATTGATTTCGCGCATGACATGTCGAAGCTCGGGCATGATGATTCGCTCCATGGCAAGCTTGACGGCAGCCTGAGAGCCGGGCATGGAGAAGACGGCCATATTGCTGATCGTGCCGGCAATCGCGCGGCTTAGTATAGCTGCCGAGCCGATATCCTCCGTAAAGCTTAAGTAACGGAAAATTTCACCGAACCCGGGCATTTCTTTATTCAGCAGGCTGCGTACCGCTTCATATGTGGTATCCCGGGGCGATATTCCCGTGCCTCCGCTAAGCAGGACCGCTTCGATGCTGCGGTCGGAAGCCGCTTCACGGAGGAGCTGGCGAATCTGGTCGTATTCGTCTTTGATAATCACGTACTTCACGACCTTGCAGCCGCCGGCTTCCAATAGCTGCCGTATCAATTTCCCGCTGGTGTCATTTTCAGTAGTCCGGGTATCGGACACGGTCACAATCATGCAGGAAACTTGCTGGGGCGCTTCCTGACGGTGTTGTTCTACGGATTTCATGTTATCGTTTCCTTTCGGGTCTGAAATGGTTGAAGGATAATTCAATAACCTATTTTAACATATTTACCCGGAACTATTCGGCGAATCACAGGTTGCATCCCAAGATGGCTTGGTGTAAACTCGCTCTCATGGAATGTGAAATTCATATGGGGGTTAGGAGATGTCACAAGCGAATTTGAATCAAGCCACGCCGGTTTACATATTGTCCGGGTTTCTCGGGAGCGGGAAAACGACGCTGCTGCAGCGGATGCTGTCATACTGGAAGGAGCAAGGCTTAAAACCGGCAATTATCATGAACGAAATTGGCGATATCAATTTGGATGGTTTGATTGTCGGAGATGAGGTGCCGATGGCGGAGATGCTTGGCGGATGCATCTGCTGTACGGTTCGGGGAGACCTCAGCGTGCAAATGTTCGAGCTCATTCGGGATGAGCGGCCGGATGTCATCGTGATCGAGGCTACAGGAGCAGCTAATCCGCTCGAAATATTGGACGCCGTAACCGAAGTTTCCTTAACAGCCAAAATCGATATCAAGCCGATGATGACGGTCGTGGATTCGGCCCATTTCCTGGAGCTGCATGCGGCGCAGAAAGGAAAGACCTATCGGCTGATGATGGAGCAGATTCGCTGCGGTTCCGTTCTGATCGTCAACAAAATCGACAGATTGCAGAGCGGGCAATTGCAGGAAATCGAGGATTTGCTGCGGCGGTTGAATCCATATGCGGAGCTTCTGCCCGCCGTTAAATGCGGTGTGAATATCGAACACCTTATGACATTGTATGATGATCTGCAAGGAATCCATGATCGCGAACATAAAGAACATGCGTCATCCTGCAGTCACGGCGGCGATTGTCAGTGCGGAGAGCATGCTGACAGCAGCATTCATGGACATGGGGTAGCTCATGGGCATCTGCATCATACTCATGAACACGTCACCGTATACAGCCATTATTTTCAAGGGCCTGTTAACAGCGAGCGATTCGAGAGCTTCATCGCC